>NZ_JBBOYW010000001.1:1341388-1673611 GCF_038008325.1 Lysinibacillus sp. FSL K6-0232
GTAGCTAAAAGAGCCGTATTGTTAATCAAAATTTGAATTTCTGTCTGCTTATATTGCTGTTGAAGGTCAATAATATAATCTCTAATAATTGATAGGTGAGAAGGATGTTTGATTTCTACTTCAACAAAAAATGGCAATGTTAAATGAGGAAGCCTGAGATTACCTCCACGCCGAATCCAAACTGCTTCTTGCTGATAATAACGGATAGGTAATTGACGGTTGCTAGCAATAAAAAGGTCCATAGGGGCTCCTCCTTTGAGTGTCTAAGGAAAGTGACGGATAGAATGGCAAAAGTGACGGATAGCACTTCGAGAATGACGGATAGAACAGCAGAAGTGGCGGATAGACTCCCATGAAATAAAATAAAGAGGGACCCTAGCAAATTGTAGGCTCCCACCTTATATAAATTAGTGAATATCACGCTTCTTAAAGTTACCACCACGAACCTCAGCAACATCTGAAATTACCACAAAAGCTCCATCGTCGATATCTTTAATAATAGAAACTAGCTTAGTTTCCTCCATACGGTTAATAACGCAGTATAAAATTTCAGTTGGTTCGTTAGAGAAGCCACCACGCCCATGTGTGTAGGTAATACCACGCCCTAAACGAGCTTGGATAGCATCACCAATTTCCTCTGACTTGGCACTGACCACACGGACTTCTTTCGATTTTTCTAAACCTGCCTGAATAATATCAATCACATTTTTCGCAATATAGTAGGTTAATGCTGAATATAAGGCACTTTCTAAGCCGAAAATAAAGCTTGCCCCTAAGAAAATAAAGGCATTAATAAATAATATAATATCACCGACTGAAAATGGTACTTTACGTGATAATAGAACAGCTAATACCTCAGTACCATCTAAAGCACCGCCATTACGTAAGACAATTCCAATACCAACACCAAGCAAGATACCGCCCGATAAAACAATGAGAAGGGGATCGCTTGGTCCTAAAATTGTTTCAACATCATGTAACAAAACTGTAGCAATAGATAGCGCAGCAATACCTATACTACTCATTAAAGCAAATGTTCTTCCTACTTGTTTATAGCCAATATAAACAAATGGAATATTTAAGATGAACAGTAGCACTCCTAATGGAATACCAAAAAGATGTGCTCCCATAATACTAATCCCTGTTACACCGCCATCAATAACGTTGTTTGGAATTAATACTGCCTCCAGTCCATAGCCAGCAATAGCTGCGCCAATAACAATCATAATAAATTTTCGTATAGTTTCTGATAACTTTCCTTTTTTCATAAATCTTCTCCATTTCTTTAGACAAAATCGACCTAAGGTTTTGGAATAATATTGATCGCAATTGTTTTTGTTTCAGCGTCCTTACTTGAGTCAGCCATATTATAGTATTTGGTTAATAAATCATTTAATTCACGATCAAAACTCATAAATTGATCTTTTGTTAATGTCAAATCAGCTAAGGAAAAAGTTGCTAAATCTGTCGTGCTTTCTTTTTCATCAAGGGAATGTAAATAATTTTGATATTGTGATAACAAAGCCAATTGATAGTAGGAAATATAATTTAATTTTTGCTTTGTTGTAAGCTGTGTCCAATCCTCCTTACTTAGTTTTGCTGCTCCTTCATTTAATGCATAAAATTTCTCTGTAACGGAACGTACCTTTCGTTCCTTCACAATTTTTATAATGTTTTCATCGACTAAAATTTGGATATGACGATATAAGGTAGCCTGTGGTACATCCTTAATAACAGAAATCATCTCCAACGTGCTTAAACCTTCTTCTTTATTGTGCATCAGAGCCTGTAAAATTTTCATTCTCACAGGATGCATTAATACCTCTGCTTTATTACGCATTAACCGATCCTCCTATCAAGAAAAATGAGATGGTATCAGGGGAAGCAATCGAATGTTATCAATATGAGAACATTATCAAAAAATATAATATATATTTTTTTTAAAGATGTACAGTAAAAAGGTAATGCAATTTTTATTATCTATTGTTGTTATTATTGATAATGAGAAGATCTTAAAAATAAATTACGTGATAGATTTGCAAAATTTGCTCAACTTGATTAGGAAGCATTCTTTCGCTCCTTCTAGCTTTTTTACTCGTGGGATTTTTATTTATCTGGACACCGATAGATAAAAGGGGATATTTTAATATGTAAGATGTAATCACCTTTATTTCTAAATATAGGGGATAAATGCATTGTGAAAATCTGGCTGGTAGCTTCGCCTTATTCGCAAAGGACATATCTTAAAATTGCTTTTCAGACACGTCCTTTGTTGTTTTAGCCTAACCTTTTTTATTAAAACCCAAGCTGCACAAGCCAACGATTCAACTGTTGCTCTCGTTTAGATAAATCATTATTTATAGGATTGTATTTTCCTAGAGTTGTTTCAGCAATAATTTCGCCATCGAGCATAAATAATACACGCTCGGTTTTTGCAGCAACTTTGGCATCATGGGTAGCAAGTAAAATCGTTGTGCCTTCTTGGTTAATCGTTGCTAAGACGTCCATTACCTCTGAAGTAGCGGCTGTATTTAAAGCCCCTGTTGGTTCATCGCCAAATAAAATGACTGGGTTGTTTATTAATGCACGGCAAATGGCAACCCTTTGTAATTGCCCACCAGATGCTTGAGTAATATCGTTCTTAGCTAATTGTGCAATACCTAGCTTTACCATTAGCTGTGTAGCGCGCATATTAATTTTTTGACGGCTTTCTTTTTTCGCTAAATAAGCAGATAAAATGATATTGTCGAATAAATTTAAATTTTTTAATAGATGGTGCTGTTGAAAAATAAAGCCCATTGCTTCAAGTCGTAATTGTGCTAATTGTGGCTCAGCCATCGTGCCAATAGTATGCTGTAGAAAGGTAATATGACCTGATGTTGCTTGATCCATGCCACTGACTGTATAAAGTAAAGTAGATTTACCACAGCCTGAGGGCCCCATAATCGCAACAAACTCTCCCTTTTGAAGGGTCAGCTGAATATTTTTCAATACGTGCTGCTCTGTATTGCCGAGAACATATATTTTGTGTAAATGCTGTACTTCTAAAATTGTCATCATTCGTTTCCTCCTAATGTTGTAATGGCAGATTGTCGTTGTAGCTTTGCCGTTGCTAATACAACAGTCCACGTAACGGCGCAAATAAATAATAATGGATAGAAGAAATACACCTGTAATGGCTGGCTTATTAATGTAATATGTGATGCACCAATAAGCATAGCGAGCCTGTTAATTAAATATTGCCCAAGAGTGTTAGATAAAATTGTTCCTATTATAATGGCGATAATTAAAAGCGTTATGGCACGTGTTATATATTGTGTGCGAATCGCTTGCTTCGAAAAGCCTAACCTTTGTAAAATGGCGATTTGCCTTGCATCCCTTGCAAGCAGCATATTGATAAACATCGCTGTAATACATACCGTAATAGATAAGGATATGATAATAGCCAGCAGGGTAATTTGCTTGAGCTGTGCAATATTTGAACCAAGTGTTTGTGCAATATAATGTGTCATATTTGTAATTTTAGCTGTTTTAAATAGCTCACGATATGTTTCTATTTTTTCTTGAGCCGCAACGCCATCTATAATATTTACGCTAATGACATACCAAAGAATAGGAGTAGCCGAGCTGATTGACAACTGTGCTTTTGCTGTTTTACCACCGTTGGTAATATCCTGATAAATACCTGAAACGGTTAATTGCTTCGGCACTTTTTCAACAATAACAGTTAATGAATCGCCTATATCCACGGCGAGTTCGCGTGCCTGTAAAACGGAGAGGGCAATCGAATCCTTTTGTGTCGGTGCAACCCCTTCCACATAACGTAAAGGAAATGCTGTAAAATCACCAATCTCCACCTGTATGCTGTCATATTGTCCATTTGCGACCTCTACCATAAACCTTGCTGTTGTAAATATTGTATATTTTTCCACCTCTACATCTTGTGCAAGGGTAGCTTGCATAGCTTCAAATTGCCTGCGAGTATTGTCGTTGTAGGGCAGGTCGATGCGTATATCACTTTTACTCGCGCCCATATACGTAATAAAGTCTGGTGATTTCACTGTTTGCAGTAAATTCAGTGGCACAAGCATCATAAAGCAGGCTATAATAAAAACTGCACCAATTAAGCGATATATTGGAAAGCGTGCTGCAATATCTTTTATGCCAAGTAATAGGTTGATAGATGGAAATTTACTGCTAGCAATTGCAATCGCTTTCTCTGTCGCAGCTCCTTGCCGAAAAGCTTCTACTACAGAAATACGTTCACAGCTTTTTAAAATGATGTAGCAATATAAAAGGGCGATTAAACAAATTATCGCGACACTGCTAAGCGACAATAAATAGTGAAGTGTGGTCATATGAAATTGCCCCAAATAGTGCGCCATATTTGCAGTAAAGTGCTGTATGATAAACAATGATAGCAGGTAACCACTAATGCCAGCCAGCAGAGTAATCGCAATATATTTTCCTAAATAAAGCAGGCGAATTTGCTTATTCGCAATGCCGATCCCCTTCATAACAGCAATTTCACGCACATCCTCCTCCAATGTTGTCATAACTGTTAAACGAATGCAGAGCATCGCAACAACCATTAAAAGAGCACTTAGAAAAAGCACAATTAACACATTTAGACCGTCTGTTAGCATATTCAGCATCTTAAAAAGTGGGTACGTAATCGTTGGTCCTTGCTGTGGCAAATCAGATGCCTGATATAATTGCTCTAGCTGCTGTATTTGTGCCTGCTCCGTCACTAGAAATTCAATTAAATATTCATGCTGTGCTATTGATTGTGCTAAAGAATGCCAATCCTCCTGATGAATCACAAAGCGCTTAGAGCTAACAATGGATGGATTCATTTGTACATCACGTGTAAAGCTTGAAATAGTAAATTCCTTGTCGACTTGCTCATTGGCAAACCAAATTTTATCGCCAAGCTGCAAATGATATTTTTCCATATAATAAATCGGTACGGCAATTTCTCCTTGTGCAACCTGTAGTGGTTGATTTGTTTCATCTAATAGCAAATCAAATAACTGGTTTTGAGTAACGAAGCTAATATCCATTACACTGCCATTCATTGCCTCACTTTGTGAGCGATTTTCAATAAAAAGCTGTGTTTGTTCAATTGTCAGCATATCAACGATTTGCTGGGCTTCAATAAAAGGATGCTCCATAACAAATGTATCAATTTGCTGCTGATTAATGGGACCTGCATGCATTTGCACAAAGTGGGGTGCTTTTGCCTGCTGAAAAAATTGCTCTACAGATGTAAATAAATGAACAATCATTGTTGTCGCACTTGCCATTAAAAAAGAAGAAAGCAATATAAAGGCGATTAAAGTTAAAGTTAGGATGGGATTTCGTATAATATCTCGTTGTGCCATACGCAAAATCATAGCATTTCCTCACTTTCTTTCTGCTGCCACATTTTTTTTGCTAGAAGGGCTAGTAGCAATACGGCGCAGCTCATTAGTAATACCGACCAATACATAGCATGCTGTGTTGCTTCAAAGACGATGCCATATAAAATTTGGCCAAAGGGAGCAGTACACTGAGCGCTTGCTGTAATAATAGCCATTACTTTACCGAGATGTGCATTGGGTGTTTGCTTTTGCACAGCCGTGATTACGAAAATAGAGAGTATCGTAATCAGCATTGCAATCGCAATACTACAGCCTATAAAAATTAAAATGGATAAAATAAAGCTTTGCTGTAATAAGAAAGGTGTTACTGTAAGGGCAATCGGTATCGTCAATAATGCAATGACTAAAAGCCATTGATAGAGTCGATTCATGCGTAGATGCTTGGCAAATAACCCAATAGATAATGCACCGATAATTGTAGCAAAATCAATAATCCCCATTGCTATACCATAGAGCATATCGCTCACCTGCATTGCCATTCGCAAAATAATCGGGACAGCGACAATAAAGAAGGGTGTTAATAAAAAATTTAAGCTTGCTGCAAGGACAATGCACTTTACAATAAAGTTATGCTGACCAACGTATCGAAATCCTATTTGCAAATCTTTTAAAATGGGTGGTGGCTGTGTCTGCTTGGAAAAAGGAATTTTAATAAATATTTCCAAGATGGCAGAGCAAAAAAACAAAATGGCACTAACCATAACAAGTGTTTTGAAAGGTAGTATAGCGTATAGTACACCACCCAAAACAGGCGCAGCTACTTGTGATAATGCCTGTATTGCTTGAACAATACCATTTGCCTGCTCTAACTTATTGTCTGCGACAAGAAGTGGAATACTAGCGATAACAGCAGGCGAATACATAGCGCTAATCAATGCTAATAAAGTCATAACAATACCAATCACAACAATGGATGGCTGTTGCAGCAATAAAGATAAAAATAAGCAACAAATAATAACACCACTGGCTATATCAAATAGAACCATTAAATTACGCCGATTAAAGCGATCAGCCAGTGCTCCACCGATGGGTGATAAAAGAAGTGGAAGGCTGGATAGTGCGAGCAATCCAGCAAATATATCAGCTCTTCCAGTTATATCTAATACATAAAGTGATAAAGCAAAGCGCAATAAAGCAGCTCCTAAAATGGAAATGATCTGACCTAATACAACAAGTATAAAATCCTTTGAAAAAGCAGGTTTACGAATAGATGTCATAAGGTCCTCCTTCTATATTAGACCGACTGTCGGTCTATATTGTTGGAAAATAGAAAGCGAATCTAGATTGAATCGCTTTACATTAAGATGATTTTAATAAAATGTCTAGCATTTGTTGAAAGCTCCCTGCTTTTGCTCCTAAAGCACGCTCCATTAGCTGGACAAAAGCTGTTGCTCTTTGTAACATCTCCTCTGGCTCCCATTGAAAGAAGCCATCATCGAAAACAACCTGTGCAGAAACGAGTAAAAACTCGACTGTTTCCCTTGGGTAATCTGTATCAAAAATCTTTTCCTCAATGCCTTGCTGAATGACCTCTGTTAAAATGGGTGATAGCCGGTTAACAGCCTGCACTAAGCTTTTTTGATGCATTTCTGCGTTATCTGGCTGATGAAAATGCTCAATTAATTGCTCTTTTTGATCCCCTTGCTGTGGTGCTTGTGCTAGTAAAATCGCAAATAATTTCTCTATTGCTGACATAGTGGAATCACGGGCAATATGCTGCGCCTTTGCTACATCTGCTTGAATAATGCGCTCAATGATGGCATCTAGCACTTCCTCTTTCGATTTGAAGTAATGATAAAAAGTGCCTTTCGCAATGCCGATTGCCTGTAAAATATCATTGATGGTTGTTTTCATATAGCCCTTTGTAACAAAAAGTGTCTGAGCGGTATTTAATATTTCATTGCGCCGCTCCTCATGCTCTTTGACAACTCTCATGTTGAATGCCTCCTGATATGACCGACTGTCGGTCTATTCTTATTATATGCATAGCTTATTGAAAAATGCAAGATATATTGCTTATCTTTGCTGTTGCAAGCAATTGAGTAGATATAAACTTAATTCATTATTATAAGCTTTAAGCAAAGTTTTAAGCAATATAGAAGCTGCTAAATTGAAGCAATTAATTAGCAAGAGCATGTTAAAGCTTGTGTGAAATATTGGGATTGTATTAAAGCTGCTACCTTAGATAAAAAGAAAATCAAGCGACTCAACTCTCATGTAATGATTCGCGATTTAGCATGACACAAAGCTTAACCTTCATACCGTTCACAAAAGCTATTATTACCGTAAAGCCCTTTGCAAAAGCATTTGTGATGGATAAAAAATTTAATGAGGCAAAGAGTGCTACCCAACAGCTTCAGTAGGATTTAAGCAAATACTATACAGTACAACCATCATAAGAAAATCCCTTTAATGTTAAAAGCGATGGACTCGAACACTGTCCATCGCTTAATGCTGCTCTTTGATAGCACTATATTAAAAACATCGCTACTATTGTCGTTACAGCAAGCCCAATCACTACAGGAATTAAGTTACGTCTTGCTAGCTCAAATGGGCTGACATTACAAATAGCGGCTGCTGGAATTAATGCCCAAGGAATTAATGTTCCTCCACCAACAAAAATCGCTGTGATTTGCCCTAAAGCTGTTAACGTAGCCGTACCGCCACCAATAGCATTACCAAATAAGCTACCGACAGAGCCTGCAAGGGAAATACCAGAAAAGCCTGAGCCATCTAATCCAGTAATCGCGCCTACAACCGTTAATGTGACAACGGCTATTTCCTTTGTTAAAGGCACGACTGCGGCAAGCCCAACACCTAGGTCATTGACAATACCGTGCGAGGTAGCGGGTAAATGATCTCCGATAATTTGGATAAAGCCGACATCACCGAGGTAGAAGAAGGCGGCGATTGGGATTACAGGCCCAAACACTTTAAAGCCAAATTGAAAGCCCTGTATCAAATAGCTTGTCGTTTTTTCAAGCCCCTCTTTTTTATGTGCAGCAACACTTAGCAAAAGTAAAATAAAAACAGCAGTTCCACCAACTAATGCAGTAGCATCACCGCCCTGTAGCTGGAAGAGCGACATGGCAATCACATCTGCTATAAAAGCAATCGGAATAAGCACAGCAAAAAACCGCTTTTGCCCCATAGATAGTAAATGTGCAGTTGCTGCTTGTTCACGCTCCTTATCAGCCTCATCAGCAGTGTTTAGTGTTAGTGTTCCACGCTTCATATCGCGTCGCAATAAAATATAAGCAACAACAGTTGTCACAACGCCCATCGTTATAACAAGTGGAATACTAGCCGCTACAACATCCCCAACAGGAATACCCGCAGCATCAGCTGTTAGCTTTGGCGCTCCCTGTATGACAAAATCACTCGATAACGCAATACCATGCCCAAATAAATTCATCGCCATGGCAACGCCCAGTGCTGGCAAACCCGCACGAATCGCCACAGGCAAGAGTACAGCCCCTAGCAGCGCAACAGCGGGAGAGGGCCAGAAAAACCAAGAAATAACCATCATTAGTAGACCAATTGTCCAATAGGCGAGTGCAGGTGTTTTAATAATTTTTGTAAACGGTGCAACCATGATCTCATTAATGCCTGATGCCATCATCACTCGACTCATCGCAACAATAATGGAAATAATAAGAATCGTTGATAGCAGCTCTGTAATAGCATAAATAAAGCTATTAAACACACCACTAATGGAGGCAGTTAAATCGCCAGTTGCCACAATTGCTAGCATAAAGATGCCAAGTATACAAATAAGTGTAGTATCACGGCGTTTCACCATAAATCCAATAATAAGCACGATAAATATGACATAAATCCAATGGAGAGCGGTCAATTCAATCCCCATACAGTTCCCCCTCAATATTCGACCTGATGCTATAGAATATGAGAAGAAAAAAAGTTGGTGATGCATTTGAAAAATTTTGCTTTAAATAGAAAGGTAGGATGAATTGATAATTGAAATAATGAGGGTAATATCATGGCACTTAACCATAAATTCAACCAATTAGCTAGAAGCAAAAATTAACAAATAGAAAAAATGAATTATTTCTGAAAAATATTTAATAAAAAGGTTGCATTTTTATTTTTTTTTACTTAAAATCTAACTAACGTTAGTTAAATTATTGTTTGTTTAGCATATACTATATTTATTAGTGTTAAACGTTATTGGTAAAAACATATATAAAGGAGCAGTTTTATGGCATGGTTATTTCTTATTTTTGGAGGAATTCTAGAAGTAGGTTGGGTTTTAGGGTTGAAGTATTCAAATGGTTTCACAAATATAAAAGTCGTAATTCCAACGGTTGTATTACTGGTATTAAGTTTCTATGCTTTCTCTAAAGCGTTAAAGTTTCTTCCTATATCAACTGCCTATGCTGTTTTTACAGGTCTGGGTTCTTTTGGGACGGCCCTTGTCGGCATGGTATTTTTAGGGGATTCCGTTAGTCTTATAAAGATTGTATTCGTGTTAATGTTAATTAGCTGTATTATTGGGCTTAAATTTATATCCAATCAGTCTGAAACAGAGGATGGTGTATAGGATGAGCTGGTTATTTTTAGTGCTAGCAGGAATAATGGAAGTCGGTGGTGTAATATTTTTAAAATTATCTGAAGGCTTTACGAAAATAAAGCCAACTATTATGTTAATCATATTTATGGGGTTAAGCTTCATCGCTCTATCTATCTCGTTAAAGGAAATACCTGTAAGCATTGGTTATGGTATATGGACAGGAATCGGGGCAGCCGGAAGTGTGTTAATTGGCATGATGGTTTTCAAGGAGCCTAAGGATGCAAAAAAGCTAGTTCTTGTTGGTGGAATTATCATAAGTATTGTTGGGCTGAAATTGGTATCCTAATAGGAGGATATTATAATGAGGTGAGAAATGATGAGTAAGGGAGAAGCAACAAAGCAAGAAATATTGAAGCATGCTCTAATCCTATTCTCTACAAAAGGATATGAAGAAACATCTCTTAAAGAGATAGCAAACAGGGTAAATATTAAAGCACCATCTATTTATGCCTATTTCTCCAGTAAAGAAGAATTGTTTGAAAGTGTCACTAATAATGTTATGAGAGATTATCATCTTTTTATGCGTAACCAATTAAGTTCGTTAAACATGCCTTCTGTAGAGGAAAAATTATACACGCTTATGGAAAAATTAAATAAATATTTTTATGATCATGAGCTGGGCTTTTTTATTAAAAGATATGGAGTCGTGCCTCCTGAGAAATTTAAGGATTTTATGCTTCAAAAATATAATGAATCGGAATCAGAAATTAGAAAATTACTCTATAATATTTTAGAGAGTGAATCGGACAAATACGTTGAAACGGAAACTATTGTGACAGCTTTTCTTTGTATGTTAGATGGTACGCTCTTTTATATGGTGAATTTCTCTACAGAAGAATATGAAAGAAGATTAAAGATAAGCTGGGAAGTTTTTTTGCGGGGGATTGTTAAGTAACAAATAATTATTAGTATGAAAGAACCTTGCAAATGAATAGGAGGATTCTATTACCTTTAATAGATACACCTCCTATTTTAAGTGCTATTTATAAAATTATTGACTCTGTCAGTCTTAGTAGGTGTATGGATTAAACTGTACAATTTTTTGAAAAAAAGGAAGCATTTAGCGCTCTATATTAATATTTTAATAAAGCGGCAGACTTGAACACTGTAAGGATTCATTAACTTCTATTTAAAAATTTCAGAAAAAATAAAAAAATGTTGACTTCTATAAGGCGTTTTTCGTATTATGTATACATAAAACATGAAGAGTTTAACCATTCATATAAATTCAAATTTTTAATGTAGTATGGTAAAGACTTAGTAAAAGGGTGGATTGATATGAAAGAGGTTCAGTTAAAGCCAATAGCGAAGGAAAAAACAACCCAAGATAAAGTTTATAAGCAAATTAAGAAAGCTATATTATTTGGTGGAATTACAAGTGACGAAATTTTTACAGAAGTTCAATTAGCAGAAACACTGAATACTTCAAGAACACCAGTAAGAGCAGCTATTCAAGATTTGGTAAAAGAAGGTTTGCTTGTTGCGATTCCAAGAAAGGGAATGACCGTAAAAAAAATTACTAAAGAGGAACAGGATGAAATCTTTTTAGTAAGAAGTGCTATTGAAGTGGAAGCAGTGAAAAAACTTATTGAAAGAATTACATCGACTGAGCAGCTGAAATCATTGAAAATAATTTTAAAACAACAAGAGGAAGCATTGGAAAATGATGATGCGATTAGATTTATTGAGCTAGATCATGAGTTCCATCTCTCTCTTACCAAATTGGCTAAATTCACGATTATTGAACAAATTTTAACGAATCTTCATAATCTTACTCAGCTTATTGGATTGAGAGCAGTTAGGAAGCCAGGGAGAATGAGAAGTGTTTTAATTGAACACCAGCAGATTGTACAAGCTATAGAAGAAAAAAATCCTGAATTAGCTTCAAAAATGATTTTAAACCATTTAGAAAATACAAAAGAAACATTAGTAGTTATTGATAATTCCTGATAGCTAGAATGTTTTGAAGGGAGGTGTTAAGGAAGTTTACCACTATCTTTAGTAAAGGGTGTACTTCAATCTATTATAAGGCGGGTCTTATGCAAGAGGCTTTCATCTTGATACTATTTAACGGATGCTTCAATTTCGATTTAGCTATAGGTTAAGAAAAACATATTGTGGCATTTGTAAATTAATTTGCTTGAATGAAAGCGCTTGCTTATGAGTATTTGTTGCAATACAAGTTTTTGGGGAAATCAATGTATACACAACACAGTACACAGAGTTCTGAAAAGGGAGTTAATGATTCGTTGAAAGACTGTTTCTTTTAAAAACATCTATTTATTCGATACATGGGGAGGAAGTAAGTATGGTTAGAACAAGTCAAGAGTATTTAGAGGCATTGAAAGATGATAGAGTGATCTACATAAACGGAGAAAGAGTTAAAGATGTAGCAACACACCCTGCTTTTAAAGGAATTACAAATACGATTGCTGGTTTATACGATTTAGCATTAGATGAATCGCAAAATATGACTTATACAACAGAGGATGGCACGCTCGCAAACAAAATTTATATGATTCCAAAGAGTCGTGAAGAGCTAAAGGAACGAAGATTAGCAATTTCTAAATGGTCTCAAGCAACTTGCGGATTTGTTGGCAGAAGCCCTGATCATGTTGCTAGCTTTTTAGCCTCATTTGCTAGTTCACCTGAGGTATTTGAACGTGGGGGAGAAGGTTTTGGAGAAAATGTTGTGAATTTCTACAAGCATGTGCGTGATAAAGATTTATATGTAACATATGTTATCATTCCACCGCAAATTGACCGAAGTAAAGCAGCCCATGAATTGGAAGATAAATTTCTACCAGTGGGTGTTTATGAAGAAAAAGAGGACGGTATTGTTGTAAGAGGCTCTCAAATGCTTGGCACAGCATCAGCAGTATCTGATTATTTATTTGTAAGTTGTCTTACTCCACTACGTCCTGGGGATGAAGACTATGCATTGTCCTTTGTATTACCGATTCATGCAAAAGGGTTAAAATTTTATGCAAGACCTAGTTATGCTGACAAATCACCAAGCACATTTGATTATCCATTATCTTCTCGTTTTGATGAAAGCGATTCATTAGTTGTTTTTGATGATGTATTTATTCCATGGTCAGATATTTTTGTTTACAAAAATATTGATATTGTGAGAGCACAGTTCCATGAAACGCCAGCACACGTATTAGGTAATAATCAAGCCCAAATAAGATTTAGTAATAAATTGAAATTCTTAATTGGTGCAGCACGCAAAGTGACAGCAATGAACGGAATAGATAAGATTCCTTCTGTTCAAGAAAAGCTAGGTGAACTTGCATCTATTGCAGCTTCTGTAGAAGGTAACCTGTTAGCATCCGAATATAATTGTATCATTGATAAAAATGGTGTAGCACGACCAGACCCGCGTTTCCTTTATGGTGTAGTTGGTCAGCAGGATATTATTTATGCTTCAGTTATTAGAATTTTAAGAGAGCTATGTGGGGGAGGCGTTTTACAATTACCTTCTTCCTACAAAGAAACTGATCAATCCTGAAACGAAGGATGATATCTATCAATATATACGTTCTACAGGCGTAGGTGCTGAGGAGAAAATTAAATTATTTAAGTTAGTATGGGATATCATTGGATCAGAATTTAGTGGGAGACATCAACAGTACGAAATGTTCTATAATGGTGCACCATTCGTTACGAAAGGCTATTCATTTAGAAATTATGGATATGAAGAACCAGTGAAAATGGTTGAAGCTTTTTTAGAAAGTTATTCTCTTCCTACACAAGTGGAGGAGCTCGTTTAGGAAATATAGATAAAAGGATGTTGAAAAAATGAAGATTGCATCAATACAATTAGAGATTAAAGATAATGAATCTAAAAACGCTCGTATAGATCGTGTGGAAGCAATGATTGATAAATTAAAGGGTCAAGATTTAATTGTTCTACCTGAAACATGGGCAACTGGGTACTTTGCATTTGATCGATATGTTGATGAATCGGAAGAAATTAATGGAGATTTTGTACAGCGATTCTCTTCAAAGGCAAAAGAAATTCGTTCTTATCTATTTGCAGGCAGCTTTATAGAAAGAAATAATGGAAAATTCTATAACACTAGTGTTTTATTTTCTCCAGAGGGTGCACTTATTGGAACCTATAGAAAAATTCATCTATTCCGTTATGGTTCACAGGAGGGGCAAATTTTAACGAGAGGCAATGAAACAACTGTAGTAGATACAGACTTTGGGAAGGTAGGATTATCAACTTGCTATGATTTACGTTTCCCTGAATTGTACCGTGCAGAAGTAGATTTAGGAGCAGAGCTACTTCTTGTTACATCTGCTTGGCCACATGCCAGATTAGAGCATTGGAAAATATTTAATACAGCGCGAGCATTAGAAAACCAATGTTTCTTAATTTCAAGTAACTGTGTTGGTCAGACGCATGGTGTTCATTTAGGTGGTCATAGTCAAGTGGTTGATCCTTGGGGAATTGTAATGGCAAGTGGAGGCGATGAAGAAACGATTGTAAAAACAGAAATTGATCCATCTCAAATCGCTTCTATTCGTGATGCTTTCCCAAATTTAAAGCATCGAGTTTTAGATAAACAGGAGGAATTAATTTAATGGATATTCATGTTTCTGGAGAACGTATAAGTGTAACTCCAAAACGTCTACTGATTGCTGGTTACACAGGGAAGGATCAGGCATCTGTAAAAAAACATATTGATGAATTAAGAGAGATTGGCGTCCCAGCTCCTCCACAAGTTCCAATGATTTATGATATTTCAACAAATCTTCTTACGACAGATCAATCTATTTCAGTTGTTCAAGAAAGTAGTAGTGGAGAAGCAGAAGTAATTATTATGAGTGTTAAGGGAAAATGGTATGTAGGGCTTGGAAGTGACCATACGGATCGTGAGCTTGAAAAAGTGTCTATTCAAAAATCCAAACAAGTTTGCAGCAAGCCTATCTCTACACAGTTTTGGTCTTTAGATGATATTGAAAATCATTGGGATGACATTGAAATGAGAAGCTGGATGATTGTTGATGGTGATAAGAAAGAGTATCAAGCAGGAACACTTGGAGAATTCCTCCAGCCTAAAGATTTACTTAAAATTATAAAAGAGCGTGGATACTACAGTGAGGATATGGTTGTATTTTGTGGAACGCTTCCTATTATAACTGGTGAATTTATTTACGGTGATGGTTTTTCAGCAGAATTATATGACCGTTTAACGGACAGCAAAATCCAATTAGATTATAAGGTTCATATTCTGACAGATGCGGAGGTTGTATAATATGAGGAAATCAGAAATAGAAGTTACGATTAAGCCTGAACACGAGTTTATTGATTATAAAACGTTTGAAGCAACTCCGTCAAAAACAGTGGAAGGCTCAGCACAACGTATTATTGCTCAAATCCCAGGTACGGAAGTAGCCACTCGTATTCTTGAACTGGGGGCAGGAACAGATACATCTCCAGATGGTGTACAAATCCATGACTTCTGGGAAGAACTATACATTATAGAAGGATCATTAATTGATCTACGTCTAAACGAGGAATTTACGGCGGGAATGGTTGCATGTCGCCCTCCGGGTATGGAGCATGGTCCATGGAAATCACCAAATGGCTGTAAAATTTTCGAAGTTCGTTATTATGCAGACCAAGAAAAAGAAGAACATGAATTTGTGGATTATAAAACGTTTGAAGCAACTCCGTCAAAAACAGTGGAAGGCTCAGCACAACGTATTATTGCTCAAATTCCAGGTACGGAAGTAGCCACTCGTATTCTTGAACTGGGGGCAGGAACAGATACATCTCCAGATGGTGTACAAATTCATGACTTCTGGGAAGAACTATACATTATAGAAGGCTCACTTATTGACCTACGTCTAAACGAGGAATTTACGGCGGGAATGGTTGCGTGTCGCCCTCCGGGTATGGAGCATGGTCCATGGAAATCACCAAATGGCTGTAAAATTTTTGAGGTTCGATATTACACTAATAACGAATAAGTGGTTAAATTATATAGAAGCTAATTAGATGGGGTGAAGAATCTCATCTAAAATGCCTCTGCTATTAATACGTATGTGAAATTCGACAAAATTTCACAATTTTTCTCACTATTTAATGTATACACAGTACAGTATACATAATTGGTGTAAAATTTGTTCCTTTAATAATCAAATAGCTTGTAGAGAAGGTGAAGCATAGTGGAAATTTTACATTTAACACATCCAATGAATGAGCCATTAGACATTCAAGAACCACATGTGATGGCTTTAGGTTTTTTCGATGGTGTTCATTTAGGTCACCAGTTTTTATTACAGCAAGCAAAGAAAATTGCCAACAAAAAAAATTTAAAATTAACTGTTATGACCTTTGATCCTCATCCTAGTGAGATTATCAAATGTGAAGCAGATAGAAAATATTTAACCCCGTTGGCTTCTAAACTTGAAGAAATGTCTAAACATGGTGTAGATAAAGTTTTTGTAATGAATTTTACATTGCCATTCGCTTCACTTCCTGCAAGCGAATTTATTAATCAATATATAATAAATCTTCGTGCAACCCATATTGTTGTGGGCTTTGATTTCACCTTTGGTTATAAAGCCCAAGGCAATGTAGACTATTTACGACAGGTCAGTATGTACAATCCCTTTGAAGTTACAGTAATTTCAAAAAGGGTCACGAATGATAATAAAATAAGTTCAACCTTAATTAGAGAGCTAATAAGTGAAGGCGATGTCCATTTAGTCCCGTACTACTTAGGGAAACATTATGAAATGAATGGGTTGATAAATTTCCCGATGAATTTGTATACACAACAGAAGTTAAATAATATTAAGTTTCAAATTCAGGGGAAGTACATTTTGCCGAAAAGAGGTCTCTATAAAGTGGAAATTACAAATGGGGATAGAACTATTCAAGGTTTCTTTAAGCATAATAGCTCTCACGACAATCACTTTGAGCTGAGCAGTAATAAGCTGGAAAGGTTGAAGCAAGGAAATCAAACAGAAATTACTGTTAAATTTTTTAACAAAGTAGCCTATATGGATACTATACCTATTTGGAATTAAAGTTTATTTACAAATCTGTATTTAAAAATCAAATAGTTGGGGGAATGTGATGAATGAGAAAAGAACAATCAACTGCAAGTTCCCGAAAAGTATTATTCGCTAGTTTAGTGGGCAGTACGATTGAATTTTATGATTTCTTTCTTTATGGTACCGTGGCAGCGCTTGTTTTCAATAAACTGTTTTTCCCAAGCCATGATCCATATGTAAGTCTGTTACTTGCTTACGCTTCCTTTGGTGTTACGTTTTTTATTCGCCCTCTTGGTGGTCTTATTTTTAGCCATATGGGCGATAAATTTGGAAGAAAAAATACCCTTGTTATCTCACTTTTATTAATGGGGATTTCAACAGTATGTATAGGCTTGTTGCCAACGTATAGTACAATCGGAATTTTAGCGCCCATTCTACTTGTATTCTTACGACTCCTACAAGGGGTTGCTGTTGGTGGAGAATGGGGAGGAGCTGTTCTTCTAGCAGTTGAAAATGCACCGAAAGAAAAACGAGGGTTTTATGGAAGTTTCCCAGCGATGGGGATCCCTCTGGGTATGCTACTTGGAACAACAGCTATTTCAATAATGACTTTACTTCCAGAAGGGCAATTTCTTTCATGGGGATGGAGAATTCCTTTTTTACTAAGTGCAGTTTTGGTGATTACTGGTTTATGGATACGCCGTGGCATTGAAGAAACCTCAGCATTTAGTGAAGAAAAACAAAAAGGAAATGTTGTAAAAATCCCTCTTTTTGAAACACTACGTTATCATTGGAAAGCTGTGTTAATTTCATTAGGAGCAAAATGTGTTGAAGTAGGTCCATTCTATCTATTCACAACATTTTTTATCTCCTACGCTACAGATAGCATAGGTTTCACAAGAACTACAGCATTAAACATTATTACTGTTGCAACTATTGTAACGACATTATGTATTCCAATAATGGGGAAATTATCGGATGTATTGGGCCGTAAACGTGTATTCATGATGGGAGCAGCCGGCATTGCTCTCTTCTCGTTCCCTTATTATTATTTATTGTCAACAGCCTCAACATTTTGGGCTTATGCCGTTTCCATTATTGGTTTAGGCATTCTATGGTCTTCCATTGCAAGTATAATTGGCACAATGTTTACAGAAATGTTCAGTACAAATGTTGGCTACACGGGAATAACACTTGGCTATCAAGCAGGATCGGCATTGTTTGGAGGAACTGCTCCTATGATCGCTACTGTCTTACTAAGTGCTTATAATAACTCTTGGGTTCCACTCGCTATTTTTATTGCGATCCTTTCTGTGGCCTCATTTATCTCTGTAACATTTTTACGCAAAGCGCCAGTGATGGAAGAGGGCCTAGTAGATCAATCATTACCTCAGAAAGAGCTAGTTATTAAATAGCTAGGTTGAAAAGGTAGTTGATATAATTTCTGAATATTCAGTTATTTATATCCAAGGTTCCTAAATCAATAGGAAGACACGATAAAATTATTTATAGCTCATTTTAAATCTATAATAAAACACTTTTAATTTTAAGGAGGAAGTCAAATGATGGATGATAGAACTTTTAGAAATGCAATGGGTAAATTTGCTACAGGGGTAACAGTGATTACAACAGTTATAGACGGAGAAGCGCATGGTATGACAGCCAATGCATTTATGTCGGTATCGCTTGACCCAAAATTGGTGTTAATATCAATTGGTGAAAAAGCTAGAATGCTAGATAAAATTAATACGTCAGGCAAATTCGCTGTTAATATATTGTCAGAGGAACAAAAAGAACTATCAATGCATTTTGCGGGACAAATTAAAGAAGAACGTGAAGTTGAATTTGACTGGGTAAATGAACTACCAGTATTAAAGAATGCATTAGCAAATATTGTATGTAATGTTCATAGCAAGCAAATTGCAGGAGATCATACACTCTTTATTGGAGAAGTAACTGATATCGTTATGAGTGAAGGGTCACCACTTGCTTTCTATGAAGGGAAATATAGCACAGTTAGTCAGCTTGTAAACTTGTAAAAGCGGTACATTGTTGAACTGCACCTCACTTGTTAGGTAGTGTCTAACAAGTGAGGTGCAGTTAAATGTAGAGAGTCATGAAAAGTTGAAGTAAGAAAAATGCAAAGGATTGACTTGAAATGGATGTTCAAGCAATCCTTTTTACTATTTGCTGCTATTTTTTATTTATGTTATACGAACCTAAAATCATCAAGAAGTTGAGGGACATATAAAACCAACATGGGGAAAGCAGTATTCAAGAGGAATAGCATTATTTTTGAAAATAGTAATGATTACTATTTTCTTTTATGTTACCATATAAAAGTATTAAACATTAACCTTAAATTTGATAAGTGTTGAAAAGGAGTTTGTGAATGTTGAAAGCAGATACGATTAATTACAAGCTGAAAACTCTATTTCATAGTGAGGAAGCTTTTATCGATCAGCAAGAAGGCTTAAAGGATGTGCAGCAACAAAAGGGGGATTTTGAGTTTGACATTCAAGAAGTAGGAATATCGAATGTCAAATTACCAATCATTTTAAAGGAGCAAGATAGATTACAGACTCCTTTAGCAACAATCAAACTGACAACATCTTTAAAAAGCAATGAACGTGGTACACATATGAGTCGGCTTATTCAAAATCTTGAACTATATTTAGTAAAGCCATTGACACTGCCATTATTAAAAGAATTAGTCCAACAAATAGCCTATTCGTTAAAGCAAGGGCGCGTTGATTTAGCAATTGATTTTCCGTGGGTCTTTGAAACAACTAGTCCTGTTACACAATTAACAAGCACGCAGCATGCTAATCTACAGTTAAACATTCGCTATGATAGTCACCAGACAATGGAGCTATGGGTTGCGATGAAAATAGGGGTCACAACGCTATGTCCATGCTCCAAAGAGATAAGTATCTACGGTGCACATAATCAGCGCGGCTTTATTACAATGCAAGCGAAGGCAGATGAAACAACAATTAGCGACAGCTGGAAACATGACTTAAAAAATATTGCTTTATCGAATGCGAGTGCCCCTATTTATAATGTATTAAAACGTGAGGATGAAAAATTTGTGACGGAGGAAGCATATCAAAATCCAAGATTTGTGGAAGATTTAGCTCGATTGGTGGCAGCGGATTTGGAAGAAGTACACTGGATTAAAAATTATAAAGTAACTTGTGAAAATGAAGAATCCATTCATTTACATAATGCAATTGCTGTCATTGAACGCAATAAATAATGGAAGGAGGGGCATAGATGGTACTTTCAGATCAAACAATACAAAGCTTACTTCATCATGAATCTATGAAAATTCAACCATTAGGAACAAAGCAAATACAACCTGCTTCTGTCGATTTAAGGCTAGGCAACCACTTTTTAAAGGCTATGCCAAATGAAGATAATAGTCTTAATATTACTCAAGCAATGACGTATGAGGAAATAATAGCAGAGAAAATAACTATTCCTCCTAAATCCTTCCTGTTAGCGACAACGAAAGAATATATAGAGTTGCCCAATTTTTTAACAGCCTTTGTGGAGGGAAGAAGTTCTATAGGAAGAATGGGCTTGTTTATCCAAAATGCAGGCTGGGTTGATCCTGGCTTTGCGGGGCAAATCACGTTGGAATTATTTAATGCCAATGATACAGCAGTCGTTATAGAAGAGGGAATTCGGATTTGCCAGCTTGTCTTTGTTAAAACGGATATACCTGTTGTAAATGAGTACAACGGAAAATACAAATATCAAACGAATGCAGTAGGCAGCAAAATTTATTTAGATCAAGATAGAGAATAAAAAAACTTGCAATATGATTTATTTTGTGATTTACTTTGTAAGTATTAAATCGTAATAATTACTATTTAAGGAGGTTGCATATGAAAAAAATACCAGTAACAGTGCTTAGCGGCTATTTAGGTGCGGGAAAAACAACTGTTCTCAATAATATTTTACAAAATGAGAAAAATCTTCGAGTGGCTGTCATTGTCAATGATATGAGTGAAATTAATATTGATGCAGAGCTAGTGGAAATGGGCAGCGGCATCTCTCGTACAGAGGAGAAGTTTGTGGAGCTGTCAAATGGCTGTATTTGCTGTACATTGCGTGAGGATTTATTAATTGAAGTGCAGAAATTAGCTGAAAAGGGCAATATCGATTATATCGTCATTGAATCAACAGGGATTAGTGAGCCAATTCCAGTTGCACAAACATTCTCGTATATTGATGAAGAATTAGGCATTGATTTAACGGCTACATGCAAGCTAGATACGATGGTGACAGTTGTAGATGCTAATCGTTTTTGGCATGATTTCCAATCTGGCGAAAGTCTATTGGATAGAAAGGAAGCTGTTGGGGAGTTAGATGAGCGGGATGTTGCTGATTTATTAATTGATCAAATAGAATTTTGCGATATTTTGCTCCTAAATAAATGTGATTTAGTAGATGAGGAAGAATTAGGGAAGCTTGAGAATGTGATTCGAACGTTACAGCCAGAAGCTAAAATTATTCGTACTATTAATGGTAACATCGACCCTTCAGACATATTGAATACCAATCGCTTTGATTTTGAAAAGGTGTCAAATTCCGCAGGCTGGTTAAAGGAGTTACAGCTAGGGCATGAGAATCATACACCTGAAACAGAAGAATATGGTATTAGCTCGTTCACATATATGAGAAGATTACCATTTCATCCAGAGCGCTTTAAAGAATGGGCAGAGCATATGCCAAAATCAATCGTGAGAGCGAAAGGGATTGTTTGGAGTGCAGCACATCATGATATTGCTATTCTTTTATCGCAGGCAGGACCTTCTGTCAATATTAACCCAGTATCCTATTGGGTAGCTGCTTTACCGAAGCATCAGAAAGAGCAAATATTACAGCAAAATCCAGCAATTCAAGAGGATTGGGATATCGAGTACGGAGATCGCATGACGAAAATCGTTATTATTGGAATGGATTTACCGAAGGATGCTATTGTCAGCAGCTTAGATAAGTGCTTATTAACAAAAGATGAAATGATGGGGGCATGGGACGAGCTTGCAGACCCATTCGGATGGAAGATTAGTGGACGATAGTATGCTTGATAAGGTAGAAATTGTGATCTTAAGTGGCTTTTTGGGCAGCGGCAAAACGACATTACTACAAAATTTATTAGTGCAAGAGCGGCAAAGAAATCGTAAAGTTGCCGTTCTGATGAATGAAATAGGGCAGGTATCCATTGATCGTAACCTATTAAACGACCATACACCGATTGAAGAAATTATTAATGGCTGTATTTGCTGCACGAGCAAAACACAGCTTGAAAATGCTTTATTAACCCTTTATGTGCAAGAAAAACCTGACGTAATCTATATTGAAGGCTCTGGTATAGCACATCCAATGGAAATTTATGATGCATGTCTATTACCAGTAATTGCTCAAAATATTATCGTTAAAAGCATTATTACCGTAGTAGATGGGAATATATGGTCTAGAAAAAATAAATTAAGCTTGCGTATCCAAAAATTGCTGGAAGAGCAAATTCGATATGCTGATCAAATTGTTATTAATAAAGTAGATTTATTAACAAGTGGGCAGTACAACCAAATTGTAGGAGATACAAAGCAATTAAATTCACATGCTATACAACATATGACAACATTTTCAAGATTAAATGTAGAGGACATCATTCATAGAGATCATCCAATTAGTTCAGTGGGTCATGACAAGCTGCATGTGACAGAGCATTTACATGTTTCAAGCCTCACGTATACATTTGATAAACCGATTAATCGGAATCTTTTTATGGAATGGTTAGAACAATTGCCTGTAAGTGTTTATCGAATAAAAGGCTTCCTAAAGTTTGTGGATGATGTAAATAGTATCGCCTTATTTCAATATGCATTTGGTGTACCCTTTTTCTACAGAGAAGAAGTGAATTTACCATTAAACCTTGTCATGATTGGTGAAAATTTAGCGAAAGATTTACTAAAGGAACAATTAAATCAGTTAGAGCAATATTAACATTTGAAAGGAAGTAATCATGCAGTATGACGAAAATACCTGTTACTGTGCTAAGTGGCTACTTAGGCGCAGGAAAAACGACGATACTCAATCAATTATTAGCAAACAGAGATGGTAGAAAAATAGCCGTTATCGTCAATGATATGAGTGAAATCAATATCGATTCACAGTTAATTAAGGAACAAGGCTTTTCTAGAACAACAGAGAAGCTAGTGGAGCTATCGAATGGCTGCATTTGCTGTACATTACGTGAGGATTTAATGATTGAAGTGGAGAAGCTAGTGGCAGCGGGCGATATTGATTCCATTGTTATTGAATCAACAGGGATTAGTGAGCCAATACCTGTCGCTCAAACATTTTCATATATTGATGAGGAAACAGGCATTGATTTAACATCGCACTGTCGATTAGATGCTATGATTACTGTAGTAGATGCCAATCGTTTTTGGTATGACTATGAGAGTGGCGAAACGTTGCTGGAGCGAAAGCAAACAGATGATATTTACGATCAACGCGATGTATCCGATTTATTAATTGATCAAATTGAATTTGCAGATATTATTTGTGTGACGAAGGCAGATTTAGTGACACCTGAATATCTTGAGGTTTTGCAAGCATTTCTTTTAAAGCTAAACCCCGATGCTGAACAGCATATCGTTAAAAATGGCATTATTAAGCCCGAGCTATTATTAGATCGTCATTTATTTGATTTTGATAAAGCAAGCCAGGGCGCTGGTTGGATTAAAGAGCTAAATGAGGAACATGTTCCTGAAACTGAAGAATACGGCATTTCATCATTTGTGTACCGCAGAAGAAGACCTTTTCATCCGCAGCGCTGGTATGAGTGGCTAGATCAGTTACCAGTTGAAATTGTTAGAGCAAAAGGCTTCTTTTGGCTAGCCACAAGAGATATACCTGGCATATTATCACAAGCAGGGGCTTCTATCCAATTTCAAGGAGCTGGTGAATGGATTGCTGATTTACCTCAAGAGCTTCAGGAGGCAGAATTGAAGGAGGACCCAGCATTAAGAGCACGTTGGGATGAAACATACGGTGATAAGCAAACCGAATTAGTTTTTATTGGCATAGAGCTTGATCGTGAAGAAATCGAAAGTGAACTGGATAAATGTTTATTAACAGATGCTGAAATGATGGAGGATTGGCAACAATTTAGTGATCCCTTACCGAAATTTATTGTCAGCACTTGATGAAATGGGCTTTGCATTAGCAGAGCCCTCAGTATGCCTGGCGTATATCATTTATCATTAGATCAGCTGTTGCTTGAATTACAGAAGCTTCATGTTTTAGGATTAAATAAAATTATGCTATTTGGCATGCCAGCTGTTAAAGATGAATTAGGCAGTGGGACATTTCAGAAAGATGACATCATTCAACGTGCTACGCGATTAATGAAAGAAAATTATCCTAATTTTTTAGTGATTGCTGATACATGTATTTGTCAATATACAACAGATGGCCATTGTGGTTTATTGCAGGATGGCGTTATTGTAAATGCTGCCAGCTTAGAAATTCATAATCAAGTGGCTTTATCACAAGCTATTGCTGGAGTTGATATAGTAGCACCAGCAAGTATGATGGATGGATTTGTAGCCTCGATTAGAGCTACATTAGACAATCATGGTTTTGAACATACGCCAATTATGTCCTATGGGATAAAATATAGCTCTGCTTTTTATGGGTCATTTAGAGATGAGCAGCAAGTAGTAGCAGAAACCTTTCTAGGTATGTTTAGAGCAGGTGCGGATGCTATCATTACATATTCCACTAAAGATTGTGCTAAATGGCTACATAATAGCAGAGCCATGTAAAAATAACATTGTATAAAAATTTATATTTAGACATATTCTTATTTGTAGTAATATTTTTTACTTGAATTATAGACAATAAAGGTCTGTAATATATATTTTGAAAATGGAGGAACAGTGTGATGAATAAATATGATTGTATTGTTATTGGGGGCGGACCTGCTGGATTAAGTGCAGCCTTAACTTTAGGAAGAGCGTGTAGAAAGGTTGCTCTATTTGATAATGAAACAAATCGCAATCGTGTGACACAGACATCACATGGCTTTTTAACGAGAGATGGTATTACACCGTTACAATTTAAAAGCATTGCGATGAAGGAATTGGAGGCTTATCCTACTATTTCAGTTTTGCATCAGACCGTTATTGCTATAAAGAAAGAGGAAACTAATTTATTTTTAGTGCAAACAGCCAATAATGAGTCTTATTTATCCGAAAAAATACTATTAGCTACTGGTATACAGGAGGAGTTTTTTCTAGCACAGATTCGACAATATTATGGTAAAAGCTTATTTAGCTGCCCTTATTGTGATGGCTGGGAGCAAAAGGAAAAAGCGTTAGCTATACTAGCAGAAGATGAAGAACATATTCTGCATATGACTAAGCTGGTTTATAATTGGTCACGGGATTTAATGGTGTTTACAAATGGCAATCCATTATCCGATGAAGTTCATCATGAATTGGAGCGTAGAAAGATTAAAATTTATACAGCTACTATTAAAAACTTACATGGCGAGCATGGTAACTTGCAGAGCATTGAATTAGCAACAGGTGACAATATTGCAAGAAGTGGTGGTTTTGTCGTGCCGAGCTTTATGCGTCCAAATAAATTTGCTGAACAATTGCATTGTCAATTTGATGAAAACCAGTGCATTATTACAGACGGCACTGGGCAAACGACAGTGAGCGGCGTATATATTGCAGGTGAAACTAAAAAGGCAGTTCCATCCTCGTTAATGATTGCTGCTGCTGAAGGGTTTCAGGCTGCTGTAAGCATCAATATGGATTTAATAGTAGCTAGATTTTAATGGAGTAAGATTGTTTTCTTGTGCGCTCTAAACTTGAATTGACCTGCCATTATATAAGCTATAGAAGAATATGTTAAAAGGGTTCTTTTGCTGGTATTTCCCTCTATCAAAAGAACCTTTTTTAATGGGCTGGTCAGGTTGTTTTTATGAAAGATTTCCCTCCAAAGCCAGTAGTCTATTAATATTACCGTATTTTTAGCGTTTATTTATTGGAAGCATAGTAATATTATTGTCTAGTAAAGCAAATTTAAGTTTGATTGGTAGATTTCATCATGAAAAACTTAGAAGATGGTTTTACATATTATAGTAACTATCTATTATTTGCGAGAACTATACATATTAAAAAAATAACTAGAGTGGTAATATAGTTTTCAAGGAATAGTATGATTTTTTAAAATTTGGAGGAACCCACATATGACAAAACAACTCAAAGGCCGTAAATTTTTCGTAACAGCAGCTACAGCAGCACTTGTTGCATCTGCTATTGTACCAGTAGCATCAGCAGCTGAATTAAAGGATGCCGATAGTATTTCATCTTGGGCAAAGGAAGCTGTGCAATTTTTAACGGATAAAGGATTTATCCAAGGTGATGAAAAAGGAAACTTCAATCCAGCGGGTACACTTACGCGTGCAGAGGCTGCGGAAGTATTATCAAAAGCGTTAGATTTAAAGGCAACAGGCACAGAGGATTTTTCAGATGTAGATGAAAAAGACTGGTTCTATAATGCGGTGCTTGCAACATCACCAGAATTATTTGATGGGATGGGCAATGGTAAATTTGAGCCAAAAGCACAATTAACAAGAGAACAAGCAGCGAAAGTCATTGTAGAGGGCTATCAATTAACAGGTGAAGCTGATCTTGGTCAATTTGCAGATGCTGCTAAAGCTTCTAAATGGGCTGTATCGTACTTAGAAATAGCTGTTGCTAACGGAGTTATTAACGGTAAAGGTGCACTATTAGCACCACAAGATAAAATTAGCCGAGAAGAATTTGCAACAATGATTAAACGTACAATTGATGCAGTGGAAGATGTAGAGGAAGAAGAGGTAGTGCCAGCCGTAGAAGCTGTAAAAGGATTAAATGCAAGAGAATTTGAGGTTAAATTTAACACAGCTGTTGATGCGAAAGATGCTGTTATTTTAACGAAGTATGCTATTGAAGGCGTAAGCATCACAAACGCCATTATAGCTGAAGATGGCATGACTGTTACATTAACAACGGATAAAGCACTGAAATTAACGCATGGGAAAGTAACTGTAAAACCAATTAAAACAAAGGCAGATGCTACTGTTTTAACAGAAGAATTGAATACATTAACAACGTTTGAGGATAAAACATCTGCTGCTATTCTAGCTGTTGAACCAAAAGATACTACAGCGGTTATTACATTTAATGAGCATGTACAAAATGCAGGAACGGTAAATGTAAATGGTGTTCAACTGCCTGCTGACCGCTACACGCTATCTGATAAAACATTAACAATTACAGGCTTAACACCTGAACAATCTTATAAAGTCGATATTGTGGGCGCAACTGACTTTGCTAATAATATTGCTCATCCTCTTACTGTGAGCTTTACAACGCTGAAACCAGCAGCTGATCATACAAAGCCAACAGTAGCTACAACAGTGAATGGCACAGATATTATCCTTGATTTCTCAGAGGAATTAGTAAAGCAAAATCTTGATGCTAATACAACTACAGAAGAATATGCAAAGGTAACTGTTGGAACAACTGTCTTTTATTTGACGAATGCTCAGCTTAAAGATGCTACAGATAAAACGGTATTCACACTTAATGCGGCATCTGCTTTAGGTACATCGCAATTTATTAATACAAAAATTAAAGTAGAGGGTCATAGAGATTTAGCTGGTAATGTGGGCGACGCATTTGAAACAAATGCTATTTTATCAAAAGACACAACACCTGCTACGCTTGTAGCTGCTTCAGCAAAAATGCTCGTTGCAGATAATAGTAATGTAGCAACAGATGTAGATGCACTATACCTGACGTTTAATGAGCCTGTAACAGTGAATGGCAATTTAACACTTAAATCAAAAAATGGTATTGTTTATACGGCTGGTAGTGTAACAGCAGTAAAAGCCGATGCTGGCGTTGATGTAGATGGTAATGGCAAAATTGAGGGTGCTGAGAAAAATACAGTAAAAGTAGCTATTGATTTAGATAGCAATTCTAGCTATTTATTTGAGCTGGCTGCGAATGCGGTAACAGATGTAGCTGGCAATGTTACAGCAAATACAATAGCATTTAATGTTGCTACTGGAGCGTTTGAAACTGTGCCTGAAACAATTACAGATTCATTAGTATTTGGGGCAACACCTGTAGTAATAACAGATAATCAAGTATTTACGCTTGAATATGCTGCAGATGTGACAGCAGCAGCACTAACAGCAGCAAACTATACACTTGGAGGTCAAGTGCTTCCTGCAGGTACACAGCTACAATTTATAGACGGAACGAAAAAAGTACGCTTTACTTTACCTGAAGGCTCTATTATTGTAAATGGTAACTATGTGCTTGAAGCGCAAAATATTGTCGATACAAAGGGCAATACACTGAAAGGTGGCAAAGCAACAACTCATATAGCATTGAAAGAAAATATTGCACCTGTAGCATCTACGATAACAGCAGTAGATAGTAAAACGTTTAACGTAAACTTTACGGAAGCTATTGCTGAGCAAGATACTGTAACAGGTGTAACAGTGAAGATTGCTGGTTCAACTGTAGAGCCTGCTGCTGTGACTGTAACTGATGGTAAACTTACAGTTACAACGCAACAGGACTTTGCTTTAACAGATAGTATTGTTGTTGAATTTCAAGCAACTAACCTAGCTGATGTGAATAACAACAAAGTGAAAGATAGTTCTGTTACAAAATAATCTAACAATCAGAGCCCTGTGGAGATAGTTCTCTCTACAGGGCTTTTTCAATAAAAAAATCAAGTGCCTTCATAAGAGAAAGCACTTGATGATATTAAAAATTTTAACGGTAAACAAGTCCACCATCTGTGATAATGGCTTGACCAGTGATATAATCTGCATCATCTGAAGCTAGGAAGGACACTAAATTCGCAACATCTTCAGGTGTTTGATAACGTTGTAAAGCAATCCCAGCAGTGAAGTTAGCGAACGGTTCTCCTGGTTGAAGAGCACCATTGCTATGACGCACCATTTCGGCATCAATGCGATCCCACATTTTTGTTTTCGCAACACCTGGGCAATATGCATTGACCGTAATTTGATGTTGTGCTAGCTCTTTTGCAGATGCATGTGTGATAGCTCGTACAGCATGCTTTGTTGCTGAATATGTGCCAAGCATTTCATAGGCTTCATGCCCTGCAATACTACAAGCATTGATAATTTTCCCTTTAGAGCCTTGTGCGATAAATTGCTTCGCAGCTGCTTGTGTACCAAATACTACGCCATTGACATTAATGCCAAATAAGCGATTTAATTCTTGCTCTTCAATTTCTAAAAATGGTGTGACTGCATCTATACCCGCATTGTTAACAAATACATCGAGGCGACCAAAAGCTTCTACAGCCTTGTTAACAAGGTTGATCTGATCCTCCTGCTTCGAAACATCACCAACAACACCAATAATATCTGCCCCTGTATTTTTCAATTCTTCAACAGTTGAATTTAATAATTCCTCATTGATATCGTGTAAAACTACTTGGAAACCATCTTTAATTAAACGTTCTGCAATACCACGACCTAAACCTCCAGCAGAACCTGTTACAACTGCAACCTTTGTCATAAGTATTTCTCCCTTCAGCTACCAAAAGGTTGGTAACTTTATTTTTATCAGTATAAACTGTTAAGGATAAATATCTTTAACACTGTCAGTATAGTATAACTATCGTTTCACTACAAAAATTTTGCTTGTAATATTAAAAATTTTATTATAAAGACCTTATTTTAATTAATGTTTCAAATAAGGCCTTGAAATATTTCGTTAGTTAATTTAAATGATAGGTAAGTTATTCAAGGAGTGGTTCTGTGGAGTCTTGTACTACAAGAAATGGTCGCATCATTTCATAATCTTCATGGTTTATCTTTTATCGACTTCCAATAAATATTATAATAATATCACATAGGGGGGTTAAAGGATGAAGAAAATATTCAATATAACATTGATTTGTATGATGGTCACGGTATTTTGTTCAACTACTCATTCTAGTGCGGATACAAAAGATTTTGATAGGGATGTAGTGCTTATACCCTACAATAAAATATTAACAAAGCTTAGTAAAGAATATGGCATAGATATGTATATTCCAGAAAAAAATAAAGAAAAATTTTTAAATAAGGTGAAAGGGATGACACCGAAAGAATTTGAAAAGCTGCTAAGACAGCAGTATAACGAATCAAAAAAGTATATCACATCACCTTCTTATGACAAGGCAGAGATGGGAGATTCTCCTTATCCTCAACCAATTCCTAATGCAGAGCAAATGATACCAGCAACACCGTTACAATAAAAATAGCTCCGTATAATTTGCGGGTAATTATTTATAAGTACAGACTATTCTCTATAATTTATGCCCAATATAGCTACATGTGTATTTGGCTGTACCCATTTGTTTTCATAGAACTGTCCCTTTTTTGGAGAGCCGTTCTGCTGTAGACTCCTTTTTATAAGATGATAGGAGGATATGATAGAGATGACAACAGCTATTCGAACATTTAAAAGAGCATGTACAGATGAAACCCAAATTCATAAATTTTTAAGAGAGGCACAAACTGCTTTTCTGGGGCTAGTGGACCATAGTGTACCCTATGTAATACCTTTAAATTATGTGGTGAAAGATGGAATTTTTTATTTCCATGGTGCCAATGACGGAAGAAAAATAAACATCATGACTGCCAATCCAAATGCTTGTATAACAATATGCGAAAATTATGGAACAATGGTAGACCCCATTCCTGCGAACACAGATACAGCTTATATGAGTGTCATTGCAAATGGTGTGGTGGAAATTGTGAGGGATTTAGACGAAGCAACTGTGGCTATGCAGGCTATGCTTGATAAATATGTACCAGGTTATTATCAGGCACCTTTATCGAAAACACATATTGATAAATATCAATCATCGCTAGGCAGTAAAACACTTGTATTTAAAATTAAACCTGCTACTATGACGGTTAAAGAGCATAAGCTAAATGAACAAATGCAATATTATCGTGGCAGAGTTGTTACACAGGATATAAACCGAAAATCGAATGAGGAGCCAATTAAAACTACTTAGGTCCAATAGATGGTGTTGGTATATATCTTCCTCTAAAAGGACATGAAATGAATAAAATGGATAGATGGAATTTATGAGTTTTGTTTAGAGAACCAAAAGGAGAGTTGGAACTAGTTAGTATCCGATTCTTCTTTTTAATTTAAAGAGATAGCGTTAAAAAAGGCTACACATATTGATAGATATAGCCATAACTAAGTGCTATAATGCCTCTGAAAATCATTGGAAATTTCGTGTTTATAAAGAGGGGGCATTTAGTTGAATATTTTAGTTGTTGATGATGAACAGGAAATTGCAGATTTAATTGAGCTTTATTTAAAAAATGAAAATTATCATGTATTTAAGTATTATACAGCTCAAGAGGCTTTGGTCTGTATGGAGCGGGAAAAATTGGATTTAGCTATTCTGGATATCATGATGCCAGATATTGATGGCTTTACAATTTTACAGAAAATCCGAGAAGCATTTAATTTTCCAGTGATTATGCTTACGGCTAAGGAAGAAGAAATTGATAAAATAACTGGATTTTCTCTAGGAGCGGATGATTATATTACAAAGCCTTTTCGTCCATTAGAACTGGTTGCACGCGTAAAGGCACAATTACGAAGATTTACCCTGTACAACCAAGGCTCAAAGCAAAATGAGGCTATTATTGATTTTGCTGGTTTGATTATCAACAAGGATACACGACAGGTTTTACTAAATGAAAGACCATTATCGCTTACACCTACAGAATTCTCTATTCTATGGTATTTAAGCTCAAACAGAGGTAAGGTCATTAGTGCCGAGGAATTATTTCGAGAGGTTTGGGGAGAAAAGTATTACAACAGCAATAACACCGTAATGGTGCATATTAGGCATTTACGAGAAAAAATGAACGATTCTGTGGACAATCCAAAGTTTATTAAGACGGTTTGGGGAGTGGGGTATACCATTGATAAATGAGTTTGGAAGACTGAAGAGAAAAATGATTTTACAAATTATTGTTATTCTTGTGATTGCCCTGATAGTCGGTTATTTCATTAACTTCGTATTTATTGACGGTATCTTGCAGGCTCCTTTTGCGGACGTCTTTATGGCTTTTTGTGAAAATATTTTACAATTAGATTATTATGCAGCACGAAACGCGTATAATGTGCTATTTCAACAAAATAAACCATTTTGGCTAGCGATAGGATTTATACTATTACTGCTAATTATTTTTTATATTGCATTGTCCCGTTTTACTCGTTACTTTCATCAAATTAGTACAGGTATTACAATGCTTGCAGATGAGTCAGAAAAGGAAATACATCTACCTGCTGAACTTGATTTTTTAGAGAAGAAATTAAATGATGTGAAAAATAAATTAGAAAAACGTGCAAAGGATGCTCAAGAGGCAGAGCAACGAAAGAATGATCTTGTTGTCTATTTAGCGCATGATATTAAAACACCGTTAACGTCCATTATTGGCTATCTAAGCCTGTTAGATGAAGCAAAGGATATGCCTGTGGAGCAAAAGGAAAAATATGTAGCGGTTACGTTAGAAAAATCAAATAGGCTAGAACAATTAATCAATGAGTTTTTTGAAATCACCAGATTTAATTTACAATCCATTATTTTAGAGAAGGATCTTATTCCACTCAACTATATGTTAATGCAGGTAGCAGATGAATTTTACCCATTATTAGCACCAAAAGGTCAAAAAGCTATCGTTAAAATAGATGAAGACATCACTATTTATGCGGATGGCAATAAATTAGCGAGGGTCTTTAATAATATTTTAAAAAATGCAATGGCTTATAGCCACCCAAATAGTACAATTGAAATTAGTGCTAATAACGAAAATAATCAGACATGGATTTCTTTTATAAATACAGGAAAGACCATTCCTCCTGAAAAATTAAAGATGATATTTGAAAAGTTTTATCGTTTAGATCTTGCGAGGTCCTCACAAACTGGTGGTGCGGGACTTGGCTTAGCCATTTCGAATGAAATTGTACAAGCCCATGGAGGGACTATTACGGCTACCTCTAGCGATGAAAAAACAGTATTTACTGTTAAACTGCCAAACAATTCTTAAGAAATCTTAAGAATTCACTAATAGTTAATTAAAAATAAGCTCCTTTTTTTATGGTTGAATATAAGCATAAAGAGAAGGAGTTGTTTTTATGTTCACTAAAAAAGGTATTTTTAGTATATCGTTTATCATAATTATGTTATTCGTTTATGTTATGGTTTCAAAAGAAACGCCCATATCATTTGTTGACTCTTCAAAAGTAGATGTACTTGCAACGAGTGAAGATATACTTGATGTCGATTTATACAGCTCGAATGCAATTTTAGTTAATTTAGATAACAATCAGGTTTTATTGGATAAAAATAGCGAGGAGAGAATTTATCCTGCATCTTTGACAAAAATGATGACCGTTTTAGTTGCTATTGAACATATTCAAAATTTACACCCGAATTATTCATAGCTAACTGACCTGAGTTCGTTTTGTCATATTTCTTATCACAGACCAAGTTTCTCTGGAATTTAAATGGAGGAATAAATGATTTAGGCCAGTTGATACTTAAAAAATGGGAATTTACCTGTTTTTAGGCAGACTTATCCCTTGGTACGGGTTCGATTTTTTAAAAAAGTGATCTAGTTGGTGGAAAGCTGCTGCACTCTGGTCAGAATGTCTGAAAAGAAGCGCGCATAGACGAAGCTGGACGCTAATTTGAAATGCAGGTAACGACCAGATTTTACAAGTTTACTGGCAACTTTAATTAACCGTGTGCGAATGGTTTGGATTTGAAGCCCATTTTTCGCAGATGGAAACGTTAATGTACGTAACCAATTCGTTAAATTGTAGGCGAGTAAACTGATCATCATGCGTGCTTCGTTCACTTGGAAATCATGGCTTTTCATTTGATCGAATCCGAAGCCATCTTTCGCCTCTTTAATGAAGTTTTCCATTGCGCCACGTTTTTGATAGGACGTGAGAATGGCTTCCGGTGAAAAGGCAGTTTCGCTTAAATTTGTGACGAAAAAGGCATGGGTGAAGAACAGTTCACCTGCTGGGCGTGTAGACTGAATAATGATGCGACGTGACGTATTCCATGAACCAGCCTGATAGATTGACTCCTCCACATAACGTTCGGCTTTTGTGACATCACGGATTTCAGATGTTGGATGTAGTTCTTCCGCAAGTGCTTTCAGTCTGGCGTTCGACTTTAAACGAATGATGTAATAGACCGATTCATCTTCGCAAAGTTTGTATAAGTCGGGTACTGCGAAGCCGCTATCACCACGCACGAGTGTTGTCGTTTCGGGAAAGTTTTCGTTGTAATGATCCAGTAAAGGGCGGACAAATTCCACGACACCGTTTGATGTATACCTATTCCCTGGGCGTAGCTGCGCTTTTAAAAAATCACCGGTGAAGCCGTCAAACGCAACGAGTGGATGAAAGCCGACTGTGCCGTAATGGCTATTGTATGAGGCATTTTCTTGCTTGCCATATGTATCCGCATGAGACGAATCCAGATCAATTAAAAGAGTCGTCGATTGACGTAACTGATGCACCCGGTCCAGTAGTTCTTGATTCGCCGCTTGAAGTTGTTGGAGTGCCTGTTTGTCAAAGCGTTTGAAAAATCGAGATAAAGATGGCTGAGATGCAAGTGCTGGTTTTCCAAGTACACGCGTGAAAACTGGATCGTGCGTTAATGTATCCGCTGCGTCATCCTCGTGATAGCCTGCGATGAGCTGATATATTTTTTGACGAAGAAGTTCCATATTGTCATGGATACAGTAAGAACGCTCATCTTTTAAGTGAAGGTGTTTGGCGATTGTTTTGGAAAAGCCGATTTTTTCATCGAACTCACGGAAGATAAATTGGCCTGTATCAGAAGAAAGCTCACCTCCATCGTGAGTTAATTTCAGTTGGTGATTGAAATGAAGTGTTGTTTGCGGTAATCTAATCATGAGAAGAATCCTTTCTTTTGGTTAGTTCTTGGTCGATTTAACCTTAACAGAAATGGATTCTTTTTTCATTTTTTTAGTGAAAAAGAGAATCCCACAGGAAAGGCGATAAATCGCCTTTCCTGTGGGATTTTGTATTTGGGTGTGAATAATTAGGGTTACAACAAGAAGTTGTGTTACCCAAAAATATATTTCATGATTTATATGAAAAAAATGCTTCAATGGCAGGTTTTCTCCCTAATGAGCAGCTTACAGTAGAGGATTTATTGTATGGTTCCATGTTGCCATCAGGTGCAGAGGCATCTATCGGCTTGGCTGAATATATTACAGGCTCAGAGGAAGAGTTTGTCAAACTTATGAATAACAAGGCTCAACAGCTTGGCATGATAAATACGCATTTTATGAATACAACGGGTCTGCATCACCCAGAACATTATACAACGGTACAGGATATTGCTTTGCTTCTACAGTATGCATTAACAAATAGTGAATTTCGTCAGATTTATACTGCGGAAAGATACTCGATAAAGCAAACAAATCGTCATCCAGAAGGCATGACATTTACCAATCGAATGTTTCAACATATGACTTCAGGCGAGTTGTCAGCAGGGGAAATCTTAGGTGGTAAAACGGGTTATACAGAGGAGGCTGGGTTATGCTTAGCGAGTTTAGCTACAGTCAATGGACAAGAATATATCCTCGTAACAGTAGGAGCCAAAGGAGATCCTCGAACGGAACAATATAATATAACAGATGCATTTTCAGTATATCGTCAATTATCAAGCGGAAACATATGAAAGGTGTTGCGTAGCCGTCTGTAAATAAAGTGAATCTTCAATCAGTGGAGTTTTCCTCCAGCTTCCACTGATGGGTGATAGAGAAGCAGAGGCTAAGAACCTCGCATCCTGTGAAAATGCTTGTGCGACCAACATCGTGTTGACCTTGACCGTTGTTTTTACAGCGTGTCGCCATCGCACAAAAATGCTTATGAATACGGGACAAATTTTAACCAGAGCTTGGGCAAAATTATTTATTATTGAAATCGTCTTTCTAAATGAAGCATTTAATTTAGACAAAGCTCTTTTTACTACTGGAAAACAAAAACAGCACATAAATTGTTCCTGCCGTATGTAAATATTTCACATTCTACTTATCGTTAGCAACGATAATGAGTCAAATAGAGGCAAAGTATTTGATTGCAATCTTAGAAATTAATGCTTATCATGAAAATGATAATCATTTTCAATTGATAGGGAGAGAGTAATTTGCTGAATAAAAGACAACTTATAATTGGTATACATCTAGCTGTACACGGTGAACAGGACAAAAAAGGTGCAATGATTCAGGAGCAAATTGCATTTGCAAAGCGTGCTGAGGCAGCCAAATTAGATTTTGTATTTAAGGCTGATTATTTAATAGCGCACCCAGAGTTAATAGCTAAAACAAAAGGAACAGTTGGACTAGACCCTAGCTTTTTGCTAGCACTCGTAGCGAGAGAAACGCAGCAAATCGGTTTAGTAACAACTATTTCCACATCATTTACACCACCTTATCTTATTGCCCGCCAATTACAATCCTTAAATTGGATTAGTAACGGACGAGTAGGATGGAATGTAGTGACCTCCATTGATGGGGCATATAATTTTAGCAATGCCCCTATGCCATCATCAGAGGAGCGTTATGCTAAAGCGGCTGAATGTACAAACGTTGTTCAGCAGCTATGGCATAGTCACCCTAGTGAAATATTAGAAGCTAACGGAGATTTAGAAAAAATTAAAGACCTTGTAAAGCCTATTGATTATAATGGTGAGTTTTTCCACATTCAAGGTCCTTTAAATATACCTATGCATCCAGCGGGAGATATACCGTTATTTCAGGCAGGTGCATCTGAGGTAGGACGTCAATTTGCGGCAACTGTATCGAATGCGATTTTTGCTGCAACACCAACTATGGATGTTGGCATTGAAATGCGTAATGATTTGCGAAAGCGTGCTGTTGAGGCTGGTCGTTCGGCAGATGATATTCGCTTATTGCCAGGTCTCTATTTCTTTATAGGTGATACATATGAGGAGGCATTGGAAATGCATCAGCAGGCTCATGCCCATTTAACGCTTGAGCGCCGCTATGCTGCATTGGTATCCGTTATTGGACTGGATGTTCGCCACTTGGCACTTCAGGATCGTGTAACAGTTGATCTACTGCCTCCAAAAGATCAAAAGGTTCGTAGTAAAACGCATGCTCATCTTGTGCGGCGCTATATTATGGAGAATAAGCCGACTGTGGAGGAATTACTTGCACGACCCGAGGTAATTGGCTCAGCACATCTTGTAGCCATTGGTACGCCACAGGATATTGTCCAGCAAATCGTTACGTTTTATGATAAGGGTGCATTCGATGGCTTTATTGCTGTGCCAGGTGGTCCAGCGAAATCTTTGGATTTATTCTTTAACGAGGTGATACCTATGCTCGTTGAACGTGGGTTATTCCGAGCCGACTATGAAGGGAGCACATTACGCTCACATCTAGGCTTAGATGTGTTACTACCTAATTAAAGCTACACATAAAAGGAGCAAAGATGTTGCGAATCAACATGCTTTGCCCTTTTAATGCTTGCTAAAAGCTCATTCGAATATTAATTGGGTAGAGATAGGGTGATTCAGGCTGTTCGATTGTTACCCAATTATCAATTTGAATAATAGGTAGGGTAGCACCGTCATAGGTCGTTTGCCCAATTGTACCTACAATCTCAATCCATGTATCCTCCTCAAGCGTAGGAGCCTCTGCAAATTCTGTTAAAAAGCCTACAATGCTTGCATCTGCCACACAATGAGTAATGAGAAATCGTGAAATAACTAGTTGATTTTGACTAAAATCCTCCTCTTTTAAAACAAAGCCCTTTAGCTGTATTTGCTTGCCTAAATAACTCGCTAAATTATTATTAATTTCCTCATAATAAATCGTATAATCCTCGTCTGTCATTTTAAACATTGCTTGCTGGGAGAGCTGTTGCTTTAATTGGTCATATTGCTTCTTTGTCATCTCCTGCTTTTCTTCCATTAATCTAGGATCAGGCTCATGGTCATCATAGATATTGTCATCAATGGTTTCATTGGAAGTAAGATAATCCTCTATTTTTGAACTTTGACTTTGTTGAGCAAGAATAAAGGAAGCTCCTTTTTTATCAGCAATTGCAGCATCTAAAATTTTAGCAGGCACAAAGAAGCCCGTTATAATAGATGCTATAACAATAAGATAGGACAGCATTTTTTGTCGTGTAAAAGGTGATTGTCCATGGTCATGGTGTGAGCAGCAAGCTTGTCTATGATGAGTAGTCTTTGAAACGACTCTTGTTAATTGCACAAGAAATAGCATAAAAAATAGAATAGCGGCTGTTTTACTGAGGTTATCGTATTTTGGGTTAATATATTTTGTTAGTTCCCCCGTCCAATGCAGGCTCGCAATCATCGCAGAAAAAGCAAGTAAAATAACCGCCCTCACTGCTTGCTGAACGTGAAATTTCATGAATTTCCTCCTTACAAATACGGTGAAAGAATAAATAAACTAACATAAACTACTATAGCGACGAGGGCAACTAACCATAAAACAAATTTTAGGCGAAATACACTTATCAGCATAATAGTATTTTTTAAATCAATCATTGGGCCAAAAATTAAAAAGGCAAGGATTGATGGAGTAGAAAAAAGAGAGCTAAATGAAGCACCAATAAAAGCATCCGCTTCTGAACAAAGCGAAAGAATAAAAGCTAAGCCCATCATCACTAAAATAGAGGAGGATATGCCATCACCTATTTCTACAAGTGCTTTAGTAGATACATATGTTTGGACAAAGGCTGCTAACAATGCACCAATAATTAAATATTTTCCTACATCAAAAAATTCATCAACGGCATGTTTACATGTGTTTATTAATTTTGTCATAAAAGCTGTTTGCTGCTCATCCTTTGCTACTGATTGAAGCGCTACAGAGCTTTTAAACTGTGAACCTTTAAAAAATAAGCTAACAAATAAAGCAACTACAATAGCGATTACAAAGCCTATTAGCATACGAAGACTAGCGATCTTTAAATTATTGCCGAATGCCATATAGGTGGAGAGAATAACAATGGGATTAATTAAAGGGCCTGTTAACATAAAACCGATGGCTGCATGGATCGGTACGCCTTTAGCGATCAACCTTCTTACAATTGGCACGATGCCACATTCACAGGCTGGAAATAATGCGCCTACAAAGCAGCTCATCACAACAGCCAGCAATGTATTTTTAGGAATCCACCTTTCAATATGCTCCTCCGTGATAAAAATCTGAATAAAGCCTGCAATTAGAATGCCAATTAAGACGAAAGGCAGTGCTTCAATTAAAATGCTTAAAAATATCGTATGAAGGCTGAGCAAAGAGGAGCTAAAGCTTTTTAGTGCTGAGAAGTTCAGCAACAGTACGGAAAGAAGACTTATGATGAAGATGAAAACTAACCAAAAATTCAGTAAATACTTAGGGAAATGAAGACGCTCCACATGTACCTCCTTGATGCAGTAAAGTGTAATAATTACGTTTTAATATAGATTATGTAAGAGGACATGCAGGTATTCCTCCTATTCATTGATTAGTGCTCAACTAAATAAAGAGAAAGTGGAATAGGCTTAGTGCTACCTTTTCACTTTCTCTTTATTTCATCACTATTTATGCAAATGCTTATTTCTAAATTGCTTGGGTGTAATACCAGTAAATTTTTTAAAAACTTTAATGAAATAGCTTTGGTCTGTAAAATTAAGGAGGGAACCAATGTCTAAGATTGGGTAGTTTGTAAATGTTAATAGCTTTTTTGCTTCGTCAATTCGTTGTTGCTGGATATATTCACTGACTGCAATACCTACCTCCTTTTTAAATAAGGAGGAAAGATAATTTGGACTTAAATGACAAATATCTGAAAGTTGCTCTAATGTTATTTCACTATATATATGATTTTCGATAAAATGCACACATGTTGTGATTGTTGCTGAGTATTTTACTTTATTCGCATATGATACACGGTTCGTATAATCGTAAATCGCCTCCTCCATTAAGGATAGGATGTCGTTTAAGCTGCTTTGTTCCTCAAGCTTTTGTATATAAAAATCACTTAACGTAAAGGCAGTTTCTTCATTTAAACCGCCTTCAATCGCAGCACGACAAATAAGTGCTATTCCTGTAATCATTAGATTTTGTACACTTCTAAAACTGTTTCGCTTGGAAAGCACACCAAGTTCTGCTTCTCCGACAATTGAGTAGTTCAACACTTCATTTAATTTTTCCATACGTCCATTTTTTATATAGTCTAATAATATTTTTTCATAGTAGAGATTTGTATGAACAGTATCATTTCTTCTAGCATAGGAGAGCTCAAGGGTTGTATTTTCTTTATAACGAATAATGGGCTTTAATGTTTGATTGCTTTGCATCACCAATGTTTTTGTTAATTTTTTCTGATAGATCAAATAGTAAACGAATAAACTAATTGCTATAAATTGTTGATAATGAAGGGTAGGAACAGGCTGGTTGTCATAATCGAAATTTTGTTTGACTATGCCATCATTGTCAGGGGCAAGAGCAGGGCCTATTAGAAGCGTTCCTAAATCATGATTATCTTTGTTTAAATTGATAAAGAAAAAGTGAAATTCATCCATTGAGATAAAAATCGGATAGTGATTGGAAGCAGTATCATAAGGATACGCTATTAGTTGCTCTATTAACGAAGTGTAACCTAGATTTTTCTGCAATGCCTTCGATCTATACTCAAAGATTATTTCGCCCAGCGGATTGATATATGTCACAGCAAGTTGATGTGTTTCATAAATTAATTGACCTATGTATTGAAGGTCTAGTAAAGAAATTTTCACTTTTTTACACCTCCATTTTTATTGCTACTGTCAGCATGAAAGCCATTACAACAATGAGAAAGTACCATTTTGTGTAGAATAATACAATAAAATAAGCGGAATTGGCAATAAAATAAATAGTGACTTCAAAATGCTAAGGAGGAATGGAAGATGGATTTTTTAAATAAAATTGCCGTAGTAACAGGCGCTGGAAGTGGTATTGGGAGAGCCAGCAGTTTGAAGCTTGCTAGCAATGGTGCAAAAGTAGTAGTTGTAGATTTCAACAAAGAAACAGGGGAAGAAACATTAAGCTTGATAAAAGAGCAAGGCGGAGAAGGTATCTTCGTGCAGGCAGATGTTTCAAAAAGCGAAGATGTTCAGAAATATGTTAATGTCGCTGTTGATACGTATGGACGCATTGATATATTTTTCAATAATGCGGGAGTTATTCAAAAAATTTCTCCGTTAACAGAGATAGAAGATGCCGAATATGACCGTATTATGGGTATCAATGTGAAAGGTGTATTCCTTGGCTTAAAGCATGTTTTAAAAGTCATGGAGGGACAAGGCAGTGGCTCTATTATTAACACAGCTTCAACAGCAGGTGTTCGTAGTGAGCATAGTATGGCGGCTTATTCTGCAAGTAAGCATGCAGTAGTCGGTTTAACAAAATCCGCTTCATTAGAGTATGTAAAAAAAGGTATTCGCATCAATGCTATTTGTCCAGGTGGAGTGGCAACAGCATTAACAGACAGTGTGACAACTATGTTTGAAACAGGTGGCTATATTCCAGAGGAAATTCCAAATATGCGAATGGGACGCTATGCAAAACCAGAGGAGCTAGCAGAAATGGTTGCGTTCTTGGCATCCGATAAAGCAAGCTATATGACAGGCTCAATCGTGCTTGTTGATGGCGGTTTAACTTTATAAAAGATTGAAATCCAGTGAAAATTCATTCACTGGATTTTTTTAATGGCGTTATAGTATGTGTTTTTTAGCCATGTATCTATTATTTTTTTGTATTAAATTTATCAGAATTTTTAAATTACAGTTGAAATTTATCGAACTACCTGATAGACTCAGTTTAAGGTTTTTATAGTAAAACTTAGTTTTGTATAAAAAACCGATGAGGAGGTGAAAGTTTTGGATAAGAAATATTGGGTTCCTGCGGTAGAACGTGCCCATCTTGTATTAATGGAAATTAGTAAGTCCCCTGATGAACTAAGATTAATTGATTTATCAAAGCGATTAGAAATAAATAAAAGTTCATTGTTCTCTTTATTGAATACGCTGGAATCGCTCGGTTGGGTAATTAAGGAAAATAACGATACTTATCATTTAGGTCCTACAATTGGTATGTTCAACTCTATGTATTTAAGCCAATTTAATTTAATTCAAACCTTCTATAAAGAAGCGATTGATTCGGTTAATAAAATTAATGAGCCTATTCAATTAGGGGTTTTAGATGGCAGTGATGTTGTTTACTTAGGGAAGGTAAATGCTCAAACGAATGTACGCTTAGTCACAGACCCAGGTATGAGATTCCCTGCCTATGCTTCAGCAATTGGGAAGGCACAGATGATTCATTTTAGTAAGCAAGACCTTGAAAAATTGTTTAATGATACGGAATGGGTCAAAAAGACTGACCATACGACAGCTAATATAGATGAGCTATACGATAAAGTACGGCTAGCTAAAGCAAATGGTTATTCCATTGAAAACGAGGAATCGGCGCTTGGCTTCCACTGTGTAGCAGCACCTATTTATAACTTTGAGAATCAAATTATTGCAGCAGTAAGCTTTTCAATGCCAACAGATAGTTGGACGAAAAAATTTAGTGATGCGAAAGAGGAAATATTAAATTTAGCAGCTAAGCTGTCTAAGCTAGCTGGTAGTTCCTATAACTCGAAAGAAAATAATTTGTAATGGTGGAGGAGAGCATTGTGCAAAATACAATATTTAAAAATTTTATTAATAATGAATGGGTAGAATCAAGTTCTCAAAAAACATTGAGCAGTATTAGTCCGATGAATAAACATGAAGTAGTTGGACAAGTAGCAGCATCAGATGTTCAAGATCTTGAAAAAGCTATCCAAAGCGCACATGAGGCAAAGATACAATGGCGAAAATTAGGCCAACATGCTCGTGGACAATTTTTATTTAAAGTAGCGGATATTTTAGAATCACGTTTAGATGAGATTGCAGAAACGATGACAAAGGAAATGGGGAAAACATTGCCAGAGGCTAAGGGCGAAACGGCTCGAGGTGTCGCTATTCTACGTTATTATGCGGGAGAAGGTATGAGAAAAAATGGTGATGTGATTCCTTCCTCAGACAGCGAAGCGCTCATGTTAACAAGAAGAGTGCCTGTAGGGGTTGTAGGAATTATTACACCATGGAATTTCCCAGTAGCGATTCCTATTTGGAAGCTGGCTCCTGCATTAGTTTATGGGAATACAGTTGTGTTCAAACCTGCTACAGAAGCCGCTGTCACTGCTGCAAAGGTGATGGAATGCTTTAGTGAAGCAAATTTACCGAAGGGCGTTTTAAACTTTATTACAGGATCAGGCTCTGTCATTGGACAAGGCATAATTGATCATCCAGGAATTGAGGCTATTACATTTACAGGCTCAGAAACGATTGGGCGAGAAGTATTAAAAGCTGCTGCCGCAAAAGGGATTAAATCACAAGTTGAAATGGGTGGCAAAAACCCTGTCATTGTGACAAAGGATGCTGATATTGAGAAAGCTGTAGAAGGTACAATTAGCGGCGCATTCCGCTCAACAGGACAGAAATGTACAGCTACAAGTAAAGTTATTGTAGAGGCACCTATCTATGAAGCCTTTAAAGAAAAGCTACTAGAAGAAACGAAAAAGATTAAAGTTGGAAATGGCTTACAGGCAGATGTTTGGATGGGTCCATGTGCAAGTGAAAGTCAATTCAATACAGTAAAAGAATATATCAATATTGGGCAAGAGGAAGGCGCTACTTTACTTTTGGGTGGAGAAGTGTTGGATCAGCAGGAATATAAAGATGGCTTTTATGTATCCCCAGCAATTTTTGATAATGTTCAACCAAGCATGAGAATTGCACAAGAGGAAATTTTTGGACCTGTTATTGCATTGATTAAAGTAGCGGATATTCAAGAGGCGATTGATGTTGCAAATGATACAAAATATGGACTGAGTGCTTCCATTTATACACAAAATATTAGCTCGTTTTTAAAGTTTGCTGATGAAATCGAAGCAGGGCTTGTACGAATTAATGCAGAGAGTGCAGGGGTAGAGCTTCAAGCACCATTCGGCGGTATGAAACAATCAGGTGTTGGCTCTCGTGAGCAAGGTGAGGCTGCTCAAGAGTTCTATACAGAAGTAAAAACAATATTTATTAAAGAATAAATTTAAACGTAGAAAGAAGGGCTTTACAATGAATGAATCTCGAAATTTATTAGAATCATTAGGTTATCCATCAACAGACTTAAGTGCTTTACCTAGTTCAGAAAAACGCTTCCCAGATGGAGCTCAATACCGTATTGAGCTTCCAAGCACAGAGGGTCCTCCGGCTTTAAAGGCAACTTTAGAGGAGCTGGATCGATTAGGTATTCAAGTACATCGCATCTCACAAGGCAGTGGTATTATGCTGCAAACGGATGAGGAAATACGTGAAATGTGTGCCCTTACGGCTGAACGAGGGATTGAGCTAAGCTTATTTGTTGGACCACGCGGTACATGGGATATTAGTGCTCAAAACTTTACTTCTGGAGGGAAATTTATTGGCAATCGCCATGAAGGAGCCGACCAGCTTGTGTATGCAATGGAGGATTTAAAGCGCGGGGCACAATTGGGTCTTCGTGGGGCACTTGTTGCTGATGAGGGGCTGCTTTTATTAACAAAAGAAATGAAGGATGCAGGTCAATTACCAAAAGATTTTGTTGTCAAAGCATCTGTTCAAATGGGCGCTGCAAATCCTGTATCAGTTAAAATTATGCAAGAGCTAGGGGCAGATACTTACAATGTGCCAACAGCACTTACCTTGCCAAAGCTAGCTGCTATTCGACAAGCAATAGATATTCCTATCGACCTTTATGTAGAGGTTCCTGATAATTTAGGCGGCTTCCTTCGCTATTACGAAATACCTGAAATTATTCGGGTGTTATCACCAGTGTACATTAAATTTGGGTTGCGCAACCACCAAGATGTATATCCATCTGGTAAACAGTTAGAGAGCTTAAATATCAATCTTGTAAAAGAGCGTGTACGCAGAGCATCTATCGGTATTGAGATGATTAAACGTTATTGCCCAGATGCTAAAACATCCGAGCTAGGAGCAGAAGGATTAGGTATTGCCAAAACTCCCGTTACGAAATAGGCTTGACAAGCAATTATGAAAAAGGTGGGTGAAGATAATGGGATATACGTTTAAAGGATATTTAAGGGAGGATGGCTTAGCAGGAACACGTAATCATATCGGTATCGTGAGTTCTGTTATTTGCTCAAGTGTAATTACAAATGAAATCGCTGACAAAGTACCAGGGGCTATTCCTATTACACATGCCAATGGCTGTGCACAATTAGGCGATGATTTTCAAGTAACGAAAAATATGCTCGCTGGTATTGTTGAAAATCCTAATTTTCATAGTGCGCTACTGATTGGCTTAGGCTGTGAAACCAATCAAGTAGCAGGGCTTTTAAAATCAATTTCGACAACAAAGCCTCTTGAAGGTTTTAGTATTCAACAAATGGCAGGAGGAAAAAATACTGCTGAGCGAGGCATTACTACGGCATTGACTTGGTCTAAGGAGGCGAAGCAAAGTAGTCGCACTGAGCTACCTGCATCTTTGCTGAAGGTTGGTATTGTTACAGAGGATATTGACGAAGCTTCTTTACAAGTAATAGCCCCTGTTATCAATGCCTTAATCGAGCTATTAATTACATCTGGCGCTACGGTTGTTTTTGGACTAACAAAAACGTTAGAGCCAGCTGGCAATCTATTAGCCCTCAATACGCAGGATGCTTCAGCCAAAAAGAATTTAACCTATATAGGAGAAGCGCTTAGTAGAAGAAGATGGGAAAAAGCACAGGGCTATCTACGTACAAACTTTTCAGAGCAGGAAAAAAGCTTAGCAGCTCTTGAATATCAGCTTATCAATACCCATGAAATTCAAAGCCTATTGGACTATAATCAAAAGCCAGCTAAAAACGGCTTACATTTAATTAAAACATCTGGCAGTATCGTTGAAACATTATCGAATTTTGCGTCAGTTGGCTGCAATCTTTCAATTATCCTTTCTAAGCGAGGAATTCTTACAGGCTCTAATGCATTACCATGTATGATTGTCACTGCAAATAATGGTATCAACCATACGAATAATTTAGTTGATTACGAAATTCAAGAAAATCAAATTAGCCAGCAGGCACAAGCATTATTTACACAGTTAATAGAAGTTAGTTCAGGGAAGCTTACAAAATTAGAAGAATATGAATTAGGTGAGTTTGCCATTCCTCATATAGGTACTACATTCTAAACAAGGAGGAAGTCATGTGAAAAATACGTATAACACGATTCTATTAAATCCTATTGATAATATTGTAGTGGCATTACAAAACATTGAAATAAATGACATTGTTGCTAATAGTCATATGAAAAATACGATAAAAGCAATTAGTACGATTCCTTATGGTCATAAAATCGCCATTCGCGCTATTAAAGCGGGAGAAAAGATCATGAAATATGGTGAGTGCATGGGAATAGCAACGAAGGACATCCAAATAGGAGAGCATGTGCATGTACAAAATGTAAGAGGGCTAAATGAAACGGAGCGTCTAACAATTATTAACACACTGTCAAGCGTGTAATAACATAGAAGGGAGCTTGGAGATGAAAAAATTCTACGGTTATCGAAGATCAGATGGTAGTATCGGTGTTAGAAATCATGTGATTGTCCTTAATACAGTCGGTGAATTAAGCGGATTAACGCGCAAGATTGCAAAATTAGTATCAGGCGTAACACCTGTTATTCATTATAGTGGTGCAACTAATTTTCCTGAGGATCAGCAGCAAATATTACGCACATTAGTGGGGACAGCTGGGCATCCAAATGTAAGCGCTGCCCTAATCGTTGGTATGAAGGATGATCCAGTCGCACAAGAGATTGTCACAACACTGCAAGCCAAAAATAGAAGAGTACATGCGGTTTATTTTAATAGTGAAAAATCAATTGCTGCTATCTTTGAAGAATGCAAGCAATGGTTATCAGCAAGTATGGACAGCCGACAATATGATGTCAGGGAAGAAGCTTTATTAACAGAATTAATGGTTGGTCTTGAATGTGGAGGCTCAGATGCATGGTCTGGTATTACAGCGAATCCTTCCATTGGTGCTTTTTCAGATATGTTTGTTGAAGATGGCGGTACAAGTGTCTTAGCTGAAACAACTGAAGCAATCGGCGCAGAACATATTATTGCCAGCAATGCTATAAATCAAGCTGTGCGTGAACAGTTTTTAGCCATTGTCAGAAATTATGAGCAACGCATTAAAGAAACAGGCGAGGATATTCGATCAGCTAACCCTACACCGGGCAATATGGCTGGTGGCTTAACAACCTTAGAAGAAAAGTCATTAGGATGCATTAAAAAGGGTGGTAGTACATCTTTGAAAGAAGTTGTTTGCTATTCACAAGCACCTACAGAAAAAGGCTTTGTCTTTATGGATACACCGGGCTATGATGTTGAATCGGTTTGTGGACTAGCTGCTGGAGGAGCACAAATTGTGCTATTTTCTACAGGGAAAGGCTCTCCAACAGGCTCTCCAATTGTACCTGTTATCAAGATTGGTACAAATCCTAAAGTATATGAAATTATGTCAGAACATATTGATGTGAACGCAGGAAAAATTATCGAAGGTGTATCGACAATAGAGGATATTGGGAAAGAAATTTACTCTTTAGTAGAAGCTGTGGCAAATGGCCATCAAACTGCTGCTGAAAATCATAATAATCAAGAATTTGCTATTTGGAGATTAGCAGAAAGCATTTAAGTAATCCCAAAATCAAAGAATTAGAACGATGAAGAAGGGGTGTAGTGTATGATTAAAAAGAATTTAGAAAAAATTCCAGGTGGTATGATGGTTGTACCATTATTGGTGGCTGCTTGTATTAATACATTTTTTCCTGATTTATTAAGGATAGGAGGGTTTACACAGGCTCTATTTGTAGACTCTGTTCCAGTATTAGCAGCTCTTTATTTATTAACGGCTGGTGCTCAATTAAATATGAAAAGCTTTGGGGTAAGTATTGCCAAAGGCTCTGTTTTATTAGGGGTGAAATGGCTTGTTGCAGCAGTTTTCACATTATTAGCATATATGTTTATGGGGTCGGATGGTCTTTGGTTAGGCTTAGCTCCGTTAGCAATAATGGCTGCCATGTCTAATAGTAATGGGATTGTGTATATGGCTGTAGCCTCTCAATATGGCAATAAAGAGGATAAAGCGGCTTACTCGGTGCTAGTTTTAAATGATGGTCCTTTATTAACAATGATTGCATTAGCTATTTTTGGCGCAATGGGATTTGTTGAAGGAATGTTCTCAGCGACAGCCTTTATTACAGTATTACTACCATTAGCAGTTGGCGTAATCATTGGTAATACAGATATGGAACTGCGTGATATGTTAGTAAAAGGTAGTGATATTATTATTCCTTTCCTATCATTTGCATTAGGAATGGGCATTAATTTAGCTGATGTAATAAAAGGTGGAGCTAGTGGTATTTTATTAGGAGTTTTCACAATTGTATTTACAGGAGGAGCAGCATTTTTAATATTTAAAGCCTTAGGATGGAACCCAATTGTTGGGGCTGCCGAAGGTACTACTGCGGGTAATGCTGTAATGGTTCCAGGAGTAATTGCATCTGCGAATGCGTCATTTGCAGCCATCGCTCCAATTGCAACAGTACAGGTTGCAGCCTCCGCTGTGACGACAGCTATCCTAATCCCTATCGTTTTAACAATATTAGTAAAATATACAAACATTGAAACGACTGATGGAAAAAAGAAAAAGCAAACTTCTTTAGAAAGTATACCTGATACAGCTCGTAAAGAAGACCTCGGCTTATAACAATAATACCTTAAGCTGAAATTATATGGCCGTATAATTTCAGCTTATTTTTATGCCCTCTTATTCGTACATAGCTCCTTCAAAACCATGCTCTACCTTTTACCATTTATTATAACTCAAAATTTTACACAATAAAAGCAATCCACAAATATGTTTCATTTTTGTCAATTATCTACTATGGTTAATTTCTTCAAAATGTGTACCTCCTATTGCCTATAGAGTATATATCGGCAAAAATAACGTTCTTTAGTCTGATGTCTGACGAGAAGAAGAAATTAATTTGAAATGATGATAAATCGTTTTGCTGTCGGCTATTGGTGTAGCATTATGTAAATCTTTTGACTAAGTATATGAGCTTTGAATGCTGATGATAGCTGCTGAATACAGCAATATATAGGCGAGAAGAGGTAATAATAAATACCCATATCAGTCCCTTTGTTAAACAGCAAAATAACTGGAACTAATAGCAAGAAGCAAATGCAATTTGATAAAAAGTCAGAATATCTTTGTTCTAACTTTGCTAAATTTGCTTACACTTACTATAGGACGAACTTTTGGCTGAAGCGAGGGAGGAAGTAACATAGCGAAAAAAATGGGCATTGTTGCGCTACTATTATTCGGTGTTTACGTGCTTTGTATGTATTGGTATATATTCCATAGTGATGGTGGGAAAATACCAAGTGTCTTACAAGGGACGGCTGCAGACCCTGTAATGTTTATGTCAGGGAAGGAGCTTTTTTTAAGTGGTGAATATTCAAAAATACGAAACTTTTTGTTCTTTATTGCAACGCCTTTAGAATGGCTGATTTACTTTTTCATATTGCTTATAGGTGTGTCACGCTATTTTGAGAAACTAACGACATCTCAAACAAAGTGGAAGCTTGTACAAAATGCAGGCTATTTATTTTTGTTATCACTATTGCTCTATATCGTGTTATTGCCGTTAAATTATTATCGCTATTATCTTAGTAAAAGCTATGGCATCAGTACCCAAAACTTTGCATCTTGGATGAAGGACGGTGTGCTTGATTTTTGGGTAAGCTTTGGGATGAGCCTCATTATTGTGACTGTTATTTATTGGCTTATGAAAAAGAGTGAGAAAAGATGGTGGCTTTATACGTGGCTCTTAACGATACCCTTTACAATCTTTGTAATGTTTATTCAGCCTGTTGTGATTGATCCTTTATATAATGATTTTTATCCATTGAAAAATAAAGAGCTGGAAACAAAGATTTTATCGCTTGCAACGCAGGCAAATATTCCAGCGGAGCATGTCTATGAAGTGAATATGGCTGAAAAGACGAATGCTTTAAATGCGTATGTGACAGGCATTGGCAGTAACTCAAGAATTGTACTATGGGATACAACTTTAAATAGACTAACAGACAATGAAATTTTATTTATCATGGCGCATGAAATGGGGCATTATGTAGAAAAGCATATTTATTTTGGTATAGCAGGCTATTTATTATTAACATTAATAGGCTTATGGCTAACCAATAAGGTGATGCGCCGATTGATAGCACGCTATGGGCAGGTATTAAAAATCCATAAAATCAGTAATATTAGCTCATATCCATTGTTTTTACTGATTACCTCTATTTTATTATTTGCCGCAAATCCTGTATCGAACTATATTTCGCGCTATCAGGAAACAAGGGCTGACCAATATGCCATTGCCCTTACAAATGATCGAGAAGCGGCTGTTACAGCATTTCAAAAGCTAACGATTTCAGGCTTAAGCGAGGTGAATCCTCCATTGCTTGTCAAATGGTTCCGCTACACACATCCGCCAATGCTAGAGCGTATTTATAAGGTTGCCGATAATAGGGAGCAGCAACATAGCCCGTTAAAGGAAGAGCGGAAGAAGTAAAGGTTTCTAGCAGGGCTAAATTGGATAATCTATAAGTAAGAGTCGTTGTGAGATAGGGGATACCATATGCGTAATATAATAATCATTACACTTTCTTCCATAGTTGTAGCCTTTGCCTATAATTTTTTATTCATTCCCCATGAAATTTTAAGTGGAGGGTTAAGCGGAATTGCTATTATGCTTGGGCTTATTACACCTCTTAATACAGGTGTGTTAAATTTACTGCTCAATCTGCCTTTATTGATTTTAGGCGTGATCAAGCTTGGCAAGCGCTTTATTAGCTACACAATTCTTTCCGTGGCTGTGTTATCAGTGAGCCTATATGTTATTCCGATATACAAAGCGACACAGGAGCCAATTCTCGCATCTTTGTTTGGCGGTGTTATTGTAGGCTTTGCGATGGGCATGATTTTTCGTGCAGCAGGCTCCTCTGGAGGCTTTGATATTATTGCGATGCTACTAAGCCGTAAACGTGATTTTCCGCTCGGTACGTTACTTGCGGCAATGAATGGTATTGTTGTGGCAGCTTCTGGCTTTATTTTTAGCTGGGATGCTGCATTATTAACACTTGTTTCTATTTATGCAACAGGTAAAGTAGTCGATACCATTCATACAAGCCATATTAAGTTAACGCTCATGATTATTACAAGTAAGGGTGACGCAGTAAAGCAACAGCTGCTGCACAAGCTACATCGTGGCATAACTATTATGGATGCGAAGGGTGCATACTCTGGCGAAGATCGGCAAGTTTTAATTACGGTAATTACACGCTACCAGCTTGCTGATGTTAAAAGCACGATTAAAGAAACCGACCCTCAATCGTTTGTTAATATATTGCAAACAACAGAGGTGATTGGGATGTTTGATCGTAGCACAGGTAAATAACGCTAGTTTTAACACATGTTGTCGATTATACTACTAATAATCGAACGTGTGTTTTTTATTTAGGGAGGAGTTTAAAAGATGAAAAAAGCCATGATTCATGCGTATTGTTTACAGCTTCGTGGAACGACTTATGATTATCAAGAGGAATGGCAGGCAGATCGCTACCATATTGGTGGGAAAATGTATGCGATGATTGGAGGCAATGCAACGGGTAAGCCTGTGCTTACGTTAAAATGTGACCCTGCACGAGCAGAGGAATTACGTGAATCGTATGATAGCATTATACCGGGTTACTATATGAATAAAACCCACTGGAACTCAATTTATATGGATGCCGAAGATGTTCCGATGGAATTGATCGAAAACCTAATCAAACATTCCTATGAGCTTGTTTTCAGCAAATTAACAAAAAAAGTTCAGCAGGAGATTCAATAACGATATAAATCGCGCATTTACCAGTTATGGTGCTAGTAAATGCGCGAGGTGAATATTAATTATAGCCACGTTCGCCATAAGGCTGCAGCGTATCCAGCCATTTTTGCTCTAGCTTTTCCAGCTCTCTTTTAGCATCAAAATAGCCTTCTTCCTTTTTCTTTAAATATTCCACAACCTTCACTTCAAAGGCATCTTGACCAAAGGCATTATAATCAGCCTGAAGCTCCTTATTTGTATGAGTATTCGTTTTTAACATAAATTGAAAACCATTTAAACGTTTTAAATTATTAAAGCTACCAACAAATACTTTTCCTGTTTGTGTGTTGGTCATGGTAAAAACGCCTGCTTCAATTTTTATCTCTTTATACATTTCTTTTAATTCTTTCTTATGATCCATTTAACAAACCTGCTTTCTTATTTTTTAACCCAGTAGGCACTACCATCTGCTGTTCGATCCATAAAGCCGTATTCGATGAGATAGCGGCGGATATGAACATAGTCCTCATAGATTGGTTGAAGGACTGCATTGAGTTCCTTTTCTGTATAGTGTTTCCCTTCCTCCAAAAGCTTTGTAATGGCACGTAGCACTACAATTTTTTGCTTTTCACGCTTGGGCAGGCGAACAAGCCCTTTATCAACACCTTGCGGAAAAAACTTCATTAATAATTGCTGTTCTTCGGAAAGGGTGATGTTATAGCGATCATCAATCATTGTAGCTGTTTTATGAATCGGCACAAAATCGTCTTGCTTGTGATGTTGTTCCTTTAATAACTCCATCATTACCAACAATGTTTTCGCTTGACGTTCCTTTTCTTTTAACGCAAAACGATGATGACGAATCGTTGCAGCACTGCCAATTGTCAGCTCCTCTTGTATCTCCTGATCTGATTTTCCCTCATAAAATAATCGTAAAATATGGCTTTGATGCTCTGTTAAGCCTGTTAGCTTTTTACTTAGACCATTTAAATAATGAAAAACAGATTGATGTGCTGCTGTAATATGCTGCTGCATCATTTTCTCGGCCTCATACAATAAACCTTCATATGGGTAAATAATGCCCTTTTCCACCTTTTCACCACATAATAAGCAGGTAAAATAGGAGCCTTCATCTATATATCCTTTTTTAATGTCCTCGGTTGAAGCCTGCCAAAATTGTTCATTTACATCCACTAGGAAACCTCCTAAAAAACAAACGTATTTATAATTTGTTTATAAATTTATATTTAAAATATCAAATTGTTTAATATAAAGCAATCAAAATGTATCGCACTTCAAATCGCCTACAGGTATTGTTAGATATTGCAAAACGTCTCATTTTTATTGTCTCGTATTTGGTTTTATGCTATATTATTAAAATATTGGAGGTGCTATTTTGAAGGGGCAGAAGATTGCAAATGATTCTAGAACAGCCTTATGGGAAAGAATCAAAGAAGGAAGTAAGCATGTTGAGATGCAGATGAACCCTTTAGAAAGAAAAAGAACGGGGAGCTATTTCACTTCATTAGATTTAACGGATGTAATGATGGAAGAGCTTGTTACTAAAATAGATCAAAGCGGTAAAAATATATGGGAATTAAGGTTTTTAGAACCATGTGCTGGCACAGGTCATTTTGTCTTTTCATATTTAAAGGAAGTTAGTAAATTAAATCTGACTAAAGAAAAGATGGAAGCCTTAATCAATAATATTTATGTTGCAGATATTAATCGAAAGGCTTTAGCGCAATATCAAAAAATGCTTACTGAACTGACAAAATTATATTTTAATATAGAGTTGGATCAACATTATTTTGATACACATATAGGCTCTGGCTTGTTGGTTGATTTAGAGGCAGATACACTTAAATATATTAAAATTACGGATGTTTTTTCAGAGGAAATTATTGCTAACGGCTTTGATATTGTTGTAACAAATCCTCCATATAAAAATTTAAAGGCAGAAAAAAATCACTATAGTCATAGTGACGATTTTAATGCTGATAAATTAAAGTACGCTGAAATTGCTAAGCTAGTGGATAAAACCTTTACTTACTCAACAGAAGGGGTTTTGAATTTATATAAGATTTTTGTTGAGGAAATTATCGCTAATTATACAAATAAAGATGGCTTTATTCATTTACTAATTCCAGCATCTATTCTTTCAGATAAGACATGTGCTAGATTGCGCACATATATGCTGATGGAGCATACTATTTTGTCTGTCAAGCTGATAGGTGAAGGCAGTGGCTATATCGAGGCACAGCAGGCAGTATGTGCAATTGTGATGAAAAACGGGGCTAGTACGGAAACAATCAATGTAACGAAGGATTATTTGAAAAATCCTTATCAAACAACAGATGTGCATATCAACGATATACTTAATAAAAACACTGGCAATGCGATTTTTCCAATTAATCAACAAGAATATTTAATATTGAAGCAGCTTAGAAAATTTCCTATTGTGAAGGACTTGCCATTTATCGTGAATTCAAGAGGGGAGCTAGATTTAACAACCCATAAACAATCAATCGTGAATGGGAACACGGGCTACCCCTTAATTAGAGGAAAGCATATTAAGTATTATGAAATTAATGACGTGGATAACAGCGAATATGTAGATGCTACGTTTGTTCATAATAGTAAAAAGCATAAGTATATAAAAAAAGAACGTATTATTTGCCAGCAAGTTGTCAATATGAAAAAAGAGAGAAGAGTAACCTTTGCCTATATAAAGCCTAACTATGTGCTAGGAAATTCATGTAATTTTATTGCAGTAGATGAAAATAAATATGGCATTGATTTATATGCAATTTTAGGTCTTTTTAATACAACTATTATTAATTGGTTTTTTAAGCTGACAAGTAGTAATAATCATGTGAATAATTATGAAATCGATTGCTTCCCTATTCCTATTCATTCACCTTTGCTGCATAAAATCAGTATGCTTGTACAGCAATATTTAAAAACAAAGGATGAATCATTGATTGAATTAATTGAGGAATATGCATATGAAGCATATGAAATTAAGAAAGTGGAAGAGGATAGTGAGATGCTAGAAGTAAATAAGCTAACGCAAGATTATTACCATGCTATTCAACATATAATTCCAACGATAAGCTTAGAATTAGCTGATAGTATTTTAACTGGAGCTGCTTCACTTGATACAGTGATATTAAAAAGTGGTGTCGATTTAGATGAGCGATCCAAAAAAATAGCGAAAGGCATCACAGCTAAATATAGCAAGATAGCAAATGGCGAAATTTTGAATCATACAACCTTTAAATTAAGTGATTTAGATTTAGAAATGATACGCTCTGTACCACCAGGTGGGAATTGGAAGAATATACCGATGGAAACCGTGGAAAAATCAAAGCGTTTAAAGAGAATTACAGAAACTGGTGGACGAACGACTCTCTATGGTCGTATTGACTATACAAAGCCAAGTTATACGATAACTACATATTTTAATCGACCAGGGAATGGTACATATGTTCATCCCGTGCATGATCGAGTGCTTTCTGTAAGAGAAGCGGCAAGATTTCAATCTTTTAAAGATGATTATTTATTTTTTGGCAATAAGACGCAAATGCTAAAACAGGTTGGAAATGCTGTGCCAACAATACTAGCTTATCAGATTGCTCGTAATATTGTAGAGAAATGTAATTGTCAAAACTCATTAGATTTATTTTGCGGAGCTGGTGGAATGACTGCTGGATTTAAGGAAGCAGGCATCCATTCGGTGCTAAGCAATGATATTGAGGAAAGTGCCTGTATCACGCTGAAAATCAATAATCCAGAGGTAGACGTGCACTGTGGTGATATTACAGTACAGGCTACTAAAGATTATTTAGTGGCAAAAGCGCTTGAGCATTCTGTTGATATTATTTGCGGAGGGCCTCCCTGCCAAGGATTTTCAATGGCTGGCTTTAGATTTATTGATGACCCAAGAAATCAATTATTTAAAGAGTTTGCAGAGGTCGTGTCAAAGGTAAAGCCTAAGGTTATCGTATTTGAAAATGTGGAAGGCTTACTAAGCTTTCAAAATGGCGCTGTTTATACTAGTATTTTAGACATGTTTTCAGAGCTGGGTTATTACACAGAGGGAAGAGTATTGCTTGCAAGCGATTACGGTGTTCCTCAAAAAAGAAAAAGGGTTATTATTATTTGCACAAGAAAGGATATTGGTGTGATGCCAGATGCATTATTCCCTGCTCCCATTACAGCAAATCAGCCAATTACAGCCTATGACGCAATAGGGGATTTAGAGCATGTTGAATGTGCAGAGGATGCCAAATACACAAGCGAACCCGAATCAGCCTATATAAAAGCACTAAAAGGAAAGCTTAGTTACGATCACCTTCTCCATTCCTTGAAGGACGCTGATATTTTAGAGAGTAATGAATTTGGACAGTTGAGCTTACAGCTATAAAGACAGGAAGAGCTAGTTATGCCAATGGATAGCTAGCTCTTTTGTTTTCCTAAAATGTCCTAATGATTTTGCGTTGAATCACCTGAAATAACTCAAAAATTTTATCCTTAATAATAGGTAATGGTCCATCATTGGTAATGTCTTGACATAATAAGCTCAAGGATACTAAATCAGCATTATCCAAGGATGGTTTAGTATTTCTATTTTCTTTTGTAGCATAGTCATGTATAGCTTCAAAGGCGATTCTTTTATAGCGCTCATATTCGTTGGCACTACGTTGTGTAAAGTGGCGTGGCGTTTGCTTTATGATTTCACCGTTTTCATTAAATTCATATGAATAGTTAAAATATGTGTATTTAGGTGCTAAGAAAATTTGCTCCAGCACAGAAGCACCTTTTGCACCACACTGCGTTAATATTTTAGCTAGTATATACATAAAATTTGCCATATTTTGTTTTAAAGCATTGCGGTAAGTAGTTTCAATGATTTCAGGATGCTTTTGGTAGTTTTCTTTAATATATTCCCAAAGTAAGCTTGAATGCTGTGAGATAGGGTAAATATTTGTTTTGTTTTCGATGTCGATTATTTTTTCAATATCGACGAATTGTAAACGATCTCGTTTAGTTGAATTATCACTACCATACATTGGCTGCAAATAGCGTGGATCATGCACAAAGCCTAAAGAAATAGGGCCTATATGGTCAGCGGTAGTGCCTGCAAAAAACTTACTGCCCATAAAGGAGTTTGCCGCATGAATATTGCCATCGCTTAAATATTCATATGCTCGTCTATCCTTTGTATAAGATTTAAGATTTTCCTTTGAACGCCCTTTGTCCTGAATGGCTCTACAGCAGCGATTATAGGTGTGGAAGCCATCAAAGCGGTCTGGGAAGTTTGACATAGCACCAGGGCTTAATATTTTTTTACCTTGATAACGGCAGAGCGATTCTAGTGCATTGATTACTTCATCTTGACTAGCAGTTTGTGAACTAAGCGGAAGCTTACCTTTTTCTATTAGAAACTTGGCAACTTGATGATTTGAGAAGCCCTTTTGCAATAAATCATCCCAAATATCATAGATACAATCTATTTCGCTATATGTAACATTAAATTTCTTTTGAAGAGCTTTAATAAAATTTGCGCTTGGATAGAGATAATACAGGGACATTTCATTTCCACATGTTTGACAAACTTTCTGCTTAGTTGGATGGATTTCTAGCATCACTTTCGCATAGACGCCAGCCTCAATTGGGATACCTAAAGCTTGTGCCTTTTGTTCACACCAAGCTTTGCGCTGCTTGCCAATGCTTGTCGTTGCAGCCGCTATCCACGACCAGCTACCATCATCCCTTTGCTTTATCGGGAGTCCACTATAGGTTGGGTGCTGTACAATAAAATCCATATATTCAACAAAATTCGGATGCCACTCTCTTTTTTCTCTTGCCATTACAAATTCCCCCTTTTCATCTTTTACGAATAAAGAAGAATAAAGTTTCGAAATCTTTAAACACTATTCAACGATTAAAGATGATACGTTTTAAACACTGCCAAAATTATGTTATTGTAGTTGCAGCAATTGTCGCAAGGCGTGTTAATAAAAGGAAAGGATAGACATGATTGAAGACAGCAACAGACAATATACATCATAAAAAATTATGGTTTGTACTTATTTTAGGATCGTTGACGGCATTTGGTCCATTATCGATGGATATGTATTTACCAGCATTGCCGCTTGTTGCAAAAGATTTAGAAACGACAGCCTCTCTTGTACAAATGAGTATTACTTCCTGTTTATTAGGGCTTGCCTTTGGTCAATTATTATTTGGCCCATTAAGTGATATTCATGGACGACGTCGCCCGCTTCTATTTACATTGCTTGTGTACGCAGCAGCTTCCTTATTATGTGCATTTAGTACATCGATTTGGGCATTTATTGGTTTGCGTTTTATTCAAGGATTTGCAGGTGCAGCAGGTATTGTGATTGCAAGGGCATCCGCTAAAGATATGTATTCGGGTAAAGAGCTGACAAAATTTGTGGCACTGCTTTCATTAGTCAATGGAGCAGCACCAATAGTAGCGCCTATTTTGGGCGGTGCTGTCCTGCGCTTTGTACCATGGCCAGCAGTGTTTGTTATTTTAAGCTTAATCGGCGTTGGAATGTTTCTAGCAGTTGCCTTCACGCTTACGGAAACACTGCCAGAAGATAAACGGGCAGAAGGCGGTGTGCTTGCAACGGTAAAAACATTCCATCTCCTTATAAAAGACCGTGTTTTCATGGGAATTGCACTATCACAGGCATTTGTTTCGATGGGGATGTTTGCCTATATCGCAGGCTCTCCATTTGTATTGCAAAATATTTATGGGGCAACACCACAGCAATTTTCCTTTATTTTTGCCGCAAATGGTGTTGGCATTATTATTGCAGCACAAGTTACAGGGAAGCTTGCCAGCCATATGGCAGAGAAAAAATTATTGCTTTACGGCATTATGATGTCATTTAGTGGTGCATTACTGCTACTGCTAGCGATTACATTGCAAGGACCACTTTGGCTCGTGCTTATCGCTTTATTTTTCGTTGTGTCAAGTGTTGGTATTGTTGGGACAACGGCATTTTCACTAGCAATGGAAAGGCAAGGAAGAGCAGCGGGCAGCGCCTCTGCCTTTTTAGGTATTTTACCATTTGGGGGTGGTGCACTTGTGTCACCATTAGTTGGTATTGGTGGAGAGTATACAGCCATTCCTATGAGCATTACTATTTTTGCCTGTAGTGCAGCGGCATGTCTGTTCTATCTTACGCTAGTAAGAGATTAGGATATAATTAGCAGTGACCTACAAAGCGACTAGGGAGCCTCTAGTCGCTTTGCGCTTAAAGTATATTTATAATATTTCGATATACGTTATACTTTACTATGGTAAAATATATAGCTATACATAGGAAAAAATGGAGGCATGGTCTGCCATGACAACAAATCTGATAGAGCAGTGGAATCAGCAAAGAAAGCTATTTAATAGTGCCGATGCCAAAAGTATTAATGAGATGCATAAGCTAAAGGAGCAAGTGAAACAAGCAGAGCCGACAGAAGTGAAGTTGCGTATATTAGTGGAGATTTATTGTATGCTACGTATGTATAACGAGGCGTCTAAAATTTTTACAACGATAATGGATGTAAACAATAAAAAAGACCTGAAAAAATATAGCTCCATTAAATATTGGGTGGATAATCCGCAAAATGTTAGCCCCTTATTGCCACGAGTAATTCAGGAAACAAAGGAGCTAACAACGCCATTACCAATGTTTAAATATATGCCAAATCCACTACAGGCTGGTATTTTTGAAACAGGAGAAATTGTTGTCTGTGATTGCTGTGAGCAAGAAGTGGATATTTATTGTACAAAGGGTATTTATGCGATTGAAGAGGTGGAGTACCTTTGTCCAAGCTGTATTCATAGCGGGCTTGCCGCACAAAAATTTGATGGCGAATTTCAGCAGGATTTATTAAACTCAGAGCTTGTCAGCAATGAGGACTATACAAATGAAGTGCTCTATCGAACACCTGGCTATGTCAGCTGGCAAGGCAATAATTGGCTAGCCCATTGTACGGATTATTGTGCCTTTCTTGGCTATGTTGGCTGGCAGGAGCTAGTGGATATGGGCATTACTGAGGAGCTTGAACATTTTAATGGCTATACAAATGAGGAGCTAGCGACTTCTTTACGCAATAATGGCTCACATCAAGGCTATTTATTTCAATGCTTGGAATGTCAGCAATATATTGTATACTCCGATTGGGATTAAGACGAACGAGCGTGGACAACAATGTTTTAAGGAGTTGCTGTAATGTTTATTTTTGATAGGCATATGTTTATAACATTATGCATTGGCTTATTAGGCGCAATCATTTTTCAATTTTTACATATACCGATGCCATGGATGCTAGGGGCGATTACAGCGGTATTGATTGTGCAATTATCAACAAGCGTGCAATTAAAATGGCATCGTTTTTTTCGTAACTTTGGCTTAGTTGTTGCAGGCTATTCGATTGGCTTTGCTTTTACACCAGAGGCTGTGCGAGATATTCAGCTATTTTTAGGCAGTATTATTGTTTTAAATGTGCTGTTTATCCTGCTATTTTTTGCAGTAAGTTATGTTGTAGCGAAGCGGACGGATTTGGACTTTGCGACAGCCTTAACGTGCTGTGTACCCGGTGGTATGTCACAGATTGTTGCCTTTGCTGAGGAGCAAAAAGATATGGATATAGCGGTTATTACCTTCTTCCAAATTCTTCGTGTGCTATTAATTGTAAGCTTTGTTCCTTTACTAGTTGCAGGGTCTGGTGGACAGAGCACAATGATTGCTGGAACCTATACATGGCATGTAGCTGGCATGCTAGCTCTTTGTGGCTTAGCTGGCTGGTTGGCTCAAAAGATAAAAATTCCAACAAGCTATTTGCTAGGTCCTATCCTTTTCTTAATGGGTATCAATATGGTAGGGGTGGACGTGCCTCAATTACCTGGCTCATTATTGCATATTGCACAGCTTATGATTGGTATTTATATTGGCTTATTATTGAAAAAGGAAGATTTACATTTATCGAAAAGGCATATCTTTTATGCATTTGTATCAGCAGGTCTTTTTATCGGGGCAGCATATGGCTTAACATTTGCCATGACAAGCCTATATAGCCTTGATTTCCGTACAGGCTTTTTAAGCATTGTGCCTGGAGGGCTTGACCAAATGGGGATTATCGCCGCTTCTGTGCATGCTAATGTAACAATTGTGACGGCTTTTCAGCTTTTTCGTGTACTAGTCGTGTCAGTTTTTCTTGTGCCATTTGTAAAGCTCTTTGTGAAAAAAGCGAAAACATAGCCTCTTTTCAAATAATTCGAATAATGTTATAATAGAAATAATTATTGTGAACGGAGGTGAAAAGGAATGAATAAAAACGCTACGAAAACATGTGTAAAAGTGGATACAGCTATGTATTTTGCACGTGTGATTACTTTTGATTTTGCGAACAACGGGAGAGGTCTGTCCATTTTTAAGCAAAATCAAATAATAAACGTAGCGAATTAACCATTCTTTTTCACAAATGATAAGGGAAGAAGACTGCTTGTTAATGAGCAGTCTTTTTTGTGTTTGAAGGATGTTTTCGCACGTTTCATTGGAGGAAAAAACGATGCAAATAAAAGCTGAACAACTACAAAAAATTATTGGTGGTAATGTATTATTTGAAAATTTACAGTTAGAAGTAAATAGTGGGGAGCATGTAGCAATTGTTGGCGTCAATGGCAGTGGCAAAACAACGCTTCTACAATTGCTGGCTGGCATTGATACTCCTGATAAGGGACGTATTATTAAAAGTAAGGAAGCAACGATTGGCTATTTACATCAAATTCCACATTACCTAGAGCATTCTGTGAGGGAAGTGCTGGAGGAGGCATTTGCGGAGCTTTATATATTAAAGGAAAAAATGACACGGCTTGAGCAGGAAATGCAATCGATGGTAACAGATAAAATATTAGTGCAATACGGACAAATACAGGAGCAATTTATGCTACAGGGAGGCTATGAGGTAGAGGCTCAGCTAGCGATGATTGCCAATGGGCTTGAGCTAACAGCTATGCTTGAGCAACCGTTTAGTAGCTTAAGTGGTGGCGAAAAAACAAAGGTGATGCTTGGGCAAATTTTATTAAAAAAGCCCTCTATTTTGCTGCTAGATGAGCCAACGAATCATCTGGATATGCATGCCATTGAATGGCTTGAGCAGTATGTCCGACATTTTGAAGGCATTGTAATCGTTGTATCCCATGACCGCCATTTTATGAATCAGGTGGCACATAAAATTATTGAACTTGAGGATGGCGAGGCTTTTACGTATAACGGTCATTATGATGCCTTTGTGGCACAAAAAGAGGCAAAAATTGAGCAGCAATTTGCGAGCTATGAAGAGCAGCAAAAGAAAATAAAAAAAATGCAGGAAGCGATTAAGCGTTTAAAACAGTGGGCGAATGAAGCGAATCCCCCAAATGCAGCAATGCATAGACGTGCGAAAAGCATGGAAAAAGCGCTGGCGCGGATACAGCGTGTTAAAAAGCCTGTAACGAAAAAGAAAATGAATCTAGCCTTAACAATGGCAGAACGCAGTGGCAAAGAGGTTATGCAGCTAGAAGGTATTTGTCATGGATTTGAACAGCCATTGTTCCAAGATAGTCAGCTTGCTATTTATTTTGGAGAGCGTGTTGCAATCGTTGGTAGCAACGGTTGTGGCAAATCAACATTATTAAAAATCATGCTAGGAGAGATTACGCCAAACCAAGGTATTTGCTCCATTGGCAGCAATGTGAAGTTTGGCTATTTATCACAGCAATTTGAGCATAAAAATCCAACGATTCGCTTAATCGATGCCTTTCGTGAAAGTGTTGCTGTATCTGAGGCTGAGGCTCGTCATATACTCGCACAGTTTTTATTTTACGGCTATGACGTCTTTAAAAAAGTGAAGGATTTAAGTGGTGGCGAAAAAATGCGTTTACGCTTAGCACAATTAATGCATGAGGATATTAATGTCTTAATATTAGATGAACCGACGAACCATTTAGATATTGAGGCAAGAGAGGTATTAGAGGATACATTGGAATCCTTTGAAGGAACGATTATTGGTGTGTCCCATGACCGCTATTTTTTACAAAAAATATTTACGAAAACAGCATGGATTGAAGAGCAAAGAATTACTGTGTTTGAGGGCGATTATGAATGGGCTAGGCATAAGCGACTGGAGCTGATGCAGCAAGTTACAGAGCCAGAGCCAGTAAAGAAAAGATCGTCTATGAAAAAAGAGCTACCAATTGAGCAGCAAATTGAAAAGCTAGAGGCAAAGCTACAGGAGCCAGCACTTGCACAGGAGCAGCGTCAAAAGCTTCAGCAGCAATTAGAGCATTTATATGAAAGCTGGATAGAGGAGGAAACAGAGCATGTATAACTTAGAGCATATGATGCAGCTTGATATTGACTATATAAAAACGTTCAGTGCAATAGAACTGTGTCAGGAAGGGGCTTTTGCTTATAATCAAGCATTACCAAATTATTATGATGCAAACCATGCACATATTTGGCGTAAAATTGATAAACCAGATACGTTTTTACAAGATATTAAAAATTTCTATCAATCGAAAGCACTTATCCCAAGGTTGTATTTATACAATCTTGAGGATAACCTACCTTGCATCCAGGCACTAGAGTACCATGGCTTTCAGTACGAAAGCTTTCTAGATACGATCCAATGCTGGAATGGCGAGTATGCACCACTTACACCAAATAGTGCAATCCAGATTGAACGTGTAACAGATGCCAATATGGAAGAGGCACTAGCAGTTGAAATGAGCATTACGACATTTGGAGAGCCTTCACTTATTCAACAAGCTTTTATGCAAACATATCACTCTCCACATTTTACGTATTATTTATTAAGGATAGATGGGAAAGCATGCTGCTCAGCAAATATTTTTGTAGCAGGAAATCAAGGGAGAGTTGAAAGTGTAGCAACTATTGAAGGCTATAGAGGGCGGGGGCTGATCGGCTATATATTACAGCATATTCAGCAACAGTCCATAGAATGGGGACTAAAGTATTTATGGATTTTACCGATAAATGAACAAGTAGCAAAAGTTTATCATCGCGCAAATTTTAAATCAGTTGGAAAAATCGCATCTATTCATGCGTTCACAGCAGGGAAAAGCCTTCAAGAAATACGACAGCTATAAAATATTGCGAGATAAAATTTCCCATAAACCTTCACTGTTTTGCTATACTAACTAGTACCAGCCATTTAAGATTTTAAATGATTGCTGACAGTTTTTACTTGAAAAAATGCTGTATTCGATTTATGGTCTTTAAAAGATACTTGTTTAATGGACTTGGAGGATAGGAAATGCACGGAATTTATATACGCTATAATGTTTCAGAAGAAATCTCAACAGCTCAATGGCCTAAACAAATAAATGCATTTGCGTATGTTCAACGAGACAAGCCACAACAAGATAATGAAAACTTGCTGTCGATAGAGGAGCTAAAAAGCCATGCTATTCATTATATTAAAAGCTTAAAAGACAATGCAAGTGTACATTTAGTAGAGCAACGCAATGGCGAAATTGAACATTTCAACCGACGTTATATGGAATCGTTAAAAGTAAAAGAAAATATTGATTCACAGCTTATTAATTTAGAAGAAATCCGTCTACTATTGCAATTAATGAATGTACTGAATTTATCACATGGTTTTGGAGAAAATGCTGGAAAGCTTTTACGTCAGGTGACCCCGTATGCAAAAGAGGCGGAGCATCCAACATTTCAAACAACTCGTGTAGAGCGTCATTTCTACGCGGAATTAATTGAACAAATTGAAGCGGTGTATGCACGCATTATGCGCCAGCACAATCCGTCTACAACGGAAATGCAGCACTCAGAAAAGCTCTGGACAACGGTTTGTGAGCAGGCTATTGAAAAGGTGGAGGCGCGAATTGAACGCTTATCATCTATTAAATTAAAGCATGAGAAAAATTTGCTAGAGTTTAGCCAATTAAAAAAGCAAAATATCGAGGCTAAGGAACGCCTTGATCACGCTGTGACTGAGCTTGACGCTATTTTAAATGTTTTAGAATCATAAAAAAGCATGTCTGCCGATTGCAGTGCCAATCGGTGACATGCTTTTTTGGATGAGTGGCGGATAGCGCGATGAAAGTGGTGGATAGGGTGCTAAAAGTGACGGATAGAACGTCAAAAATAGCGGATAGCATGTGCTGTTATTTTTCCTCCGCTCGCTCACGCTTAGCTTGCTTGGAAACACGTAGCAAATCAAGCCCAAGCAATACGACAATAATATAAAATAGCGGGCTTGTGAATGATAGACCAATTTGGGATTTGCCTCCAAGCAATGTTAAGACAATCCATAGCCCAACTGTATATAGTGTTAACCCGACATAAGTTTTTTTGGATAGCTTTTTATATTGACCTTTATCTGCAACAATCTGAATAATTACTAAAACAATTAGTATGATCAAAATTAGTTTTTTCGTTAGTGTCGCAGCAAGCGCTGTGTCAGGGAAAAAGTCATTGACGAATAGTAACGTAAAAAATACTAGAATACAAACATTTAAAATTGTTGAAAGCTTCATGCCCAATCTCCTTAGTTGCCAAAATTCCTTTCTATTGTAACATGGTTTGATTGAATGAATGTATAGAATAGGGAGGTTATTTTTTATTGAAGGAGTCCTGGTATCTTCTCAGCATTGTGGCAAATTGCTCACGCGTTAAAAAATTTTGAGGATTTGAGCCGTCAGTAATACCTTGACCTTTTAACCATTTCCATGCATCACTATGGATTTTAGAGGCATTTTGTGAAGAAATAATCGTTTGCTTTGTTTTTAACGCTTCCTCTAATTGTTTGATTTTATTTAGTAATTCTGTGTATTGTGACATTGTTAACTCTCCTTTGCTAGCTGTTTGATTTAGTAATGAAATATAGTTCATTGGGTCAATCGCATTCGGTTGCCCAGTAGCCCATAGCCCTCGATGAATTTCAAAATGCAAATGGATGCCAAATGCACGACCAATATTGCCCATAACACCAATTTGCTGCCCTTGCCTAACCCTTTGTCCAATCCGCACACAATAGGAATCTAAATGTGCATAATTCGTTTCATATACTTTGCCATTGATTGTATGTCTAATCATTACAACATTCCCATAGCTGCTTAACGCCTGCGCTCGGCTAATAACACCAGCCGCACTAGCATAAATCGGAACCTTCCCTGTTGAGGCAAGATCAACACCTTGATGCCACTCCTTCCCAAACCCAAGATTCCGCCATCCAAACTTACTTGTTAATCTTGCATTTTTTACTGGACAGATAAAGTTTGCCATAGTGAATCACCTCATTTCGGTTTTTTATAGGTTAACGCTTGTGATGAATCTCTTATATGAGCAGTTGTAGGGTCTAGAATGGCGTTGTAGATACTAACAGCAATTAAAGCTAAGACATATGGATTAGAGGCGGCATTTATAAGTAATGTTTTTACACTTTCCCAAGTCGTTAAATCCGCACCTGTAATACCATAGTAGGCAAATAGGGGAGTCATAATGGATAAACCGACTGTAATCCAAAATTGAGGATTATACATACGAACTTTCCAGTTAATTTTCATTGCATCAGGTCCTTTCTTATAGTCCTAACGATTTTAAAATTAGAGCGCCAATAATAGCGGTTGGGATAAGCACCCACCAATGAAGATATTGCTTAATAATGTCACTGAGTGAAACACTGTCCTTGCTGGCCTCCTGCTCTAAATCATCCTCAATACTATCAACTCGTTTGCCAATCTCTTTGACATCCTCCTGCAATTCAATCTGCGACATATTTAATTTTGTTAAATTAACATTGATATTATTAAAAGTTTTATCCAAGCTATTTAATTGTATTTGTTGGTGCTTATTCATTTCCTGCTGCTGTTCAGATACAACTGTTAAACGATGGAGCAATTCATGATTACCCTCTAATTTAGAAATTCGGCTTTCCTGATGTTTTATTTCCACTTCCGCACTAGCCAATCGCTCACCAAATTTTTCATCATGCATTGTTTCACCAACTTTTATAAATTATTAAAGGATAGGAGAAAAATTCACCCCTATCCTTGTAAAAAATCACTGAGCGGCTTCTGAATATTTTAGTAGTGGAATATCCTCAAAAATTTCACAAAATCTATCATAGAGAGCAGCTTTATGACCAGTAAATTCTAGATCACAATTTAAAATTATCTTTTGTAAAGTTTGCAGCATGTCCATTTTCTCTGTTGTTTCTTCTATAATAAAATCTTCATTCATCATCAGCATAATTTGTGTTTGTGCTTCTTTCTCTGCTGTTTTTGAAGGGAAAACAACAAGCGCTTCCTTTTTATCATTGATAGTTTTCGTTTCTGTTACAATATTGCCCTCCTCATCTTTAGCGGCATAGTCATTAATTAATTGCTGTCTTTCCTGCTGTAGAAGCTCTAATTGATTTGACAATAAGTGAATAAAACGAGTTCTCATTCTTGATTCTTTACCTTTTAAAATTAAATTGAATAAGAATGATTGTAGCTCTCCAATTTCATAATTTTTCATTATCATAATAAGTAATCTCCTTTTTTACATAATAAATGCATAGCCAGATATTTCGCCATTTACTACAATGATTGTATGGATATTATTTACCATCAAAATACGTGGTTCAATTACAGCTACGACATCAGCGTCAGCCCAGGTTGGAATAGTAATTTCTGTGTACAGTTTACGCCTAGTTACAGCAATTTCGGTAGCTACTTGAGCTACAGCTTTAATAGCAATAATAGTGTTAACTTGACTAATAAGCTTGACATCAATATCAGTGTTTATATCATCAACATATTTAATAAAGATTTCCGTTTCTTTATCTTGGTCACTGTATCTTTGGACAGTAATAGTAGCTGCTACAGAGGACTTTGTGACAGTAATTTCACTCGGTATATCTGATTTTATATTTGGCTCAATCTCTACCCAAATATCATTTCTATATTTAACTTCAATTTCTGCCTCAACAGCAGGTTTTGAAATAGCAATAATGGTCTGTAGATTTTTATCTTTCTGTACCTTTGAAATAATCTCAGCAGGAATCGCATCTTTACTAGCCCAAATTTCTACAGGAAGAAATGAAGTCCAAATATCAAGTGCTTCAATTTCAATCAAAATGCTACTTTCATCATGGCTTGGAATAGTAATTTCCATGTCAACCTGAGGTACTGTTATTGTAATTTCTGCTTGAATGTTAGAAGCATCACTAATAATGGGTATAATTTCCACAGGAATATAAGGTTTGTTAGCAGAAATCTCAGTTATCATTATTAACTCATCTTTTGGTCTTGGTGTGATTTCAGCAGCTATATTATTGACATGTTTTATATAGATTTCAGTAGCGAGTGTTGTAAAATCGTAAACAGAATCAACCGTAATTTCCGTTTGTATATCTACATTATTGGCGTTATAAATAAAGATTTCGGTTAGCTGCTGGCTTCTTCCTTGAGAGAATATCCTTGAATCAAAATATTCAACTACTAATTCAGGTGGTAGAATCGTTTCTCGAGTGTAAAAGGTTGTTTGAGCAAATTCAGTTTCATTGGATAAGCGAATAATAAACCCATTATTCATCTTTTCTAGTGCAACCCATAATTTTACAATCTTAAGTACATCAAACTCAATATAGCCTTTTGCTGTATTGACTGTAAAATCACTAGAGATTAAATCAATAGGGTGAGGTCGATTTAGGTTAGTGATATTTGTTTCTTGCCATGCGTTATCTGCATTTAAAATTTCTAACCTTAAGCTAGTAGGTACTAAATCCTTGTAATATAAGCGCAAATAAGAGGCTTGTAATACATAGGAAGGGTTAATGGCAGATAAGTCAAACTGTACAAATGAACGCCAAATATCGTTAGTGCTTCTCCCAACAACCATAGATGAAGTATTACCATAATTAATTGATTGATAGGCTAAGCTTTCTCTTGTAAAAGCATCCTGAGTAGGATTAAATATATCTGTTACAATTGGTGGTTGCTGCACTTCATAGATAGCCCACATTCTATTGTGTGGAGGTACTTCAATCGCCGTTTCTACAAAATTATAGCCAATAGGCTGAATTTCAGTATAAACATCTGAATTTCCTCGATACACAATATCTAGGCAAGTATCTTTATCATTAATCCCTAAAGCACGAGAAATCAGTTCAGCTTGTGTATGGTTTTCACTTGACGGTCTAGCAACAATTTCCGTTTCCTGCTCTAATTTTCCAACAGCAATAAGCGTATACTTTGCTTTAAAGCTATTATTAGGGTTTATTTCAAGCTCCGTTAAAATATCTTGATACACATCAAATAATTTAGTATTGGTTTCAAGGTAATCTTTTTCAGATACAGTAATTTCCAAATAAATCTCATCCAATATTTTATTTTCATCATGAAAAAAAGGCTGTATCTCTATAGATGTGATGGGCTTAGCATCAATAGAAGGTACAACCTTAGCTAGTATGTCAAAATCATTTTTTTGAGAGGAGTTTTCCATATTTACTTCAAAATTTTTGTCCTCCATAAATTCACTTCCTTATCACATTGTATTGTGATTAGGCTTTGTCTGCCCTTACGATTATATCAAATGAACCGTTAGCGTCAGGCGTGGCACCTAATTCAGTTTTAAGTCGAATAAAGAATGGTAGTTCTTCATTGTTTTTTAGTACACTACTTAGTTTTAAATCAGAGTGAGGTAAAAAAGGGGAGAGGCTTGTACTGAATTCACATGTCATTCCTGTAGGGAAGTTTGCTGTGTTAGCATACAAATGTACATTTTTTACATCATAGCCATATTGGTTTTTTAAAATAACCTCATGCTCAATTGTAGTTTGACCTGCAATAATGATTCCGAAATCAAGGTATTGTAACACCTCACCAATTTCACTAGAGAAATATTGACCATAGACATCCTTGAACATAAGACCAGAATATGTACCAATAAATTGGGTCGACCAATAATCAGTAGTGCCAAAATAATCTTGAAACTCTATTTTTAATGTGTTCCGATCATCAATTTTAATATCCTTGCTGTTAATAGTTAACTCAAGATTTTGAGGCGATTCACCTAATTTTGTAAAGCTGCCATCAGATGGGTAATAATGAGTGTTATTAATTAGCACACGATATTGCACACGAGTTAAATCATTATCCACTAAAACCCCTTTTAAAACATGACCATTAAAAGAAATATCAATTTTTGCAGTAGTGTTTAATATGTATAAGCTTGTGTCCTTAATAGTTGTAGTATTACGAGGAAGATAATCTTCATATGAAACACTATCCGTTACGATAGTTTAGTACAGCTCGATAATAATCAAGAGAATATTTATTATGTGGTGGAATTTCAGGAAATTATTTATTTATATAATGGGCTCCAGCGAAAATCTATTATAGATAAAAGTATTACATGCTTAAAAAGTTTAAAAGACTATTTAATGGTGCACTATCCAGAACATAAAGTATTGGAAAGAATAATAGATTAATTAATGGAAAATAAGGGGTGTTTAATGGAAAAGTTTTTAGTGAAAGAGTTTGCCTCTACAATCATTGCACAATCAAAAGGTAAAATAAGCGTTATAGATGCTGAAGCATTGGCGATTTGTTTATTTATCAAAGATGAAAAAATATAATGTAGCGTATTTAAGTCAAGGAGGGGTATATAAAAATATTTAAATTAATTAATTGAAAATATATAAATGGAATTCGAATTCATTGAAGGGAATGAGTGAAATGAACATTCTAAAAGATGAGCATACATACAATTTAAAAGTGGATAGTCGCGCTATGGCATTAGCTTATAAAGAAATGGGTGAGCTAAATTTACATATTTCCATGGAGATGGATTATTTGGAGTGGGAGGCACAGAAGATTTTAGAGAGTTTTTTAGAAAAAATAAAGGTGCTAGATATTTAAGAATTGATAGTGGTGTTTAAAGAAATGAGCAATCTATATAAAGTAGTGTTAGTTATTTGTTGTATCATGTTTAGTTTATTGAGCCTTATGGAATATAATGGCTATAATTATAATTATGTTGATAAGCAAGTGATTTTTCAACATACGCCCCAAAATAAATATGAGAATGCTGTTATAGCAATTTATAGCAAAGCACAACAGCTAAAGGTCGTTAAACAGGATAGCCAAAAAGTAGACGGTGCAAACCTAGAAAAAAGCAAGACGAAGTGGCTAACCTTTCATGCCACGTACTATGGACATGATTGTAATGGCTGTAGTGGTATCACAGCGACTGGCATAAATGTTCAAAACAGTATTTATTTTAAAGATTTAAGAATTGTAGCAGTTGACCCAACCATTATTCCATTAGGGTCCATTGTTGAAATTCAAACTCCTAATGAAAGATTTAAGGCAATTGCTGCGGATAAAGGTGGCGCGATTAAAGGGCGTAGATTAGACATACTTGTTGAATCTGAATATATTGCCGCACAGTATGGAAGGCATGATATGCAATTATTCATCATACAGTAGGAGCAGGTCATTCATAATTAATAAAGTTATACATAGTGTTTAGGAGCATGATTTTTGATGCTCCTCTTTTTTTGAATTTTTTTGAAACTTTTTGTAGGAGGCATCCGTATAGTAGATAACAAGATGAAAAGGGGTGAGCAACTTGACGCTATTTGGCTATTCACTCGAACAGGTCTTTTTAGTCGTATTAATTTTCGCAGGTCTTGCAACAATATTGCTAATGTTTTTTGGTGATGCTGTTGAAGGCATTGGGGAAGGGCTGCCTATTTTTAATCCGAGTGTTATTCTATCTTTTATAACGTTGATGTCAGCAGCAGGATTTATTTTAGAAAAACTAGCCTTATTTCCTAGCGTTTGGAATATTATTGCTGCATGTATCATCGGAGCTATTTTAAGTGCCATCTTTTATTTATTTGTACTTGTTCCACTTCGGTCAGCCGATGTTTCCCTAGCCTATACAGAGGAGTCATTAGGTGGTCAGTTAGGAAGGGTTATTGTACCAATTCCCGTAGATGGCTTTGGAGAGGTTGTGATTGAAACAGCGAGCGGTATGATTTCGAAAAGAGCAACAGGCTATAGTAATGAAGCTATTGACTATGATACAACAGTGCTTGTCGTAGATGTGAAGGATGGAACGCTTCTTGTAAAATCTTATGAGAAAAAATTTATATAAAGGAGAGATCGATTTATGTCAATAGAGATTTTAATTGCAATCGGCATTGTAGTATTTATCTTAATCGCACTTATTGGCTTATATGTAACCAAATATCGTACGGCAGGTCCCGATGAGGCACTGATTGTCACAGGTAGCTATCTTGGCTCCAAAAATGTACATACGGATGAGTCAGGAAATCGTATAAAAATTATTCGAGGTGGCGGTACATTTGTATTTCCAATTTTCCAGCAAGCACAACCATTAAGCTTATTATCCAGTAAGCTGGATGTAACAACGCCCGAGGTTTATACAGAGCAAGGTGTACCAGTAATGGCTGATGGTACAGCAATTATAAAAATTGGTGGCTCTATTTCTGAAATTGCTACAGCGGCAGAGCAATTTTTAGGCAAGCAGAAGGATGATCGTGAAAATGAGGCGCGTGAAGTATTAGAGGGTCATTTACGTTCCATTTTAGGCTCGATGACAGTAGAGGAAATTTATAAAAACCGTGATAAGTTCTCTCAGGAAGTGCAGCGAGTGGCTTCTCAAGACTTAGCAAAAATGGGTTTAACAATCGTGTCCTTTACGATTAAAGATGTACGTGATAAAAACGGCTACTTAGAGTCACTTGGTAAGCCTCGTATTGCCCAGGTGAAACGTGATGCTGATATTGCAACAGCTGATGCGGAGAAAGAAACACGTATTAAGCGTGCGGAAGCCTCGAAGGAAGCGCAAAAGGCTGAGCTTGAGCGTGCAACAGAGATTGCGGAAGCGGAAAAAGAAAACCAATTAAAGGTGGCTGAATTCCGCCGTGAGCAAGATATTGCGAAGGCTCGTGCTGACCAAGCGTATGAACTTGAAACAGCGCGTGCCAAGCAGGAAGTAACAGAGCAAGAAATGCAAATTCGCATTATTGAGCGTCAAAAGCAAATTGAATTAGAGGAAAAAGAGATTTTACGTCGTGAGAAGCAATATGACTCTGAGGTGAAAAAGAAAGCAGATGCTGATCGTTATGCGGTTGAGCAAAATGCTTCAGCCGAGAAAATGCGTGAGCTGGCACAGGCAGATGCAGAAAAATATCGCATCGAATCCTTGGCAAAGGCAGAAGCGGAAAAAATTCGCTTAGATGGTCTTGCGAAAGCGGATGCTGAGCGTGCAAAAGGGGAAACAGAGGCAGAAATTATTCGCTTACGTGGTCTTGCAGAAGCCGAGGCAAAACGTAAAATTGCAGAAGCCTTTGAACAATATGGTCAGGCGGCTGTGCTTGATATGATTGTTCGCATGATGCCACAATATGCGAAAGAGCTGGCAAGTCCACTTAGCAATATTGATAAGATTACAGTTGTAGATACTGGTGGCGGTGAAGGCGGCAGTGGCGCTAATAAGGTGACAGCCTATGCAACGAACCTAATGTCTACATTACAGGAATCATTGAAGGAAACTTCAGGGATTGATGTCAAGGAACTAATTGAAAGCTACGCTGGTAAACACACACTACGTCCTGAGCTTGAGCAAATTGCAGCAAGTCTGGAGAAGGATACGGATAATGTGAAATCATCCAATCCGCAGGAGAGTGCGCCCAATAATGATGTGAAATCGCTCAATTCATAGGAGAATGTGCTCAATAATAAGCAAGCGGCCTGACAATGTATAAGTTGTCAGGTCGCTTTTTTAGTTATTATTTTTGTTGCTGCCATTCGCTTACAAGTAAGCCATATACAACATGGTCCACATAATGATCGTAGAGCCATTCTGCTGCGCGAATCGTTCCCTCTTTGACAAAGCCAAGACGTTCAGGGATGGCACGGCTTTTCATATTGCCTTCTGCGGCACGAATTTCTACTTTATGGAGCTGTAAGACATCATAGGCATATTGTAGTAAAGCTTTTACTGCTTTGGTCATAATGCCATGCCCTTGTGCACCTTCGCCAAGCCAATAGCCGATTGTGCCAATTTTATTGTTAGGATTAATGTTGTTAAAGCCAGTGATACCAACAATTTTCTCTTTAAAAAGAATAACAAGGGAAAGGCTGCTATTTGTGGCATGTCCTTTGATGCAGCTCTCAATATAGGCTGTTGTATCTGCTACTTCTTTTGTGAAATCAAGCCACGGTAGCCATTCTCTTAAATACTCCCTAGAGGCATCTGTTAAGGCAAAAACAGCCTCTGCATCCTCTAAAGCGATAGTACGTAACGTTAATTCATTATCAATCGTTATTATCATGTGTGTCACCTCGTTATTATTTTAAGGCATTGTGCATAAAGCCCTTCATTTCTTGGCTAAGCACAGTTAGTTCCTCAATAATTTCGCTAAAATCTTGGACAAGCTGTGCCTGCTCATTTGTTGCATCATTGATTTGCCCCATATTTTGCTTAAGATTTTCAAGGTTTCTATTAATATTTTGTAGTGATGATTCTATATTTTCGGTTGCACTGGACGTTTCAAAGGATAATTTGCGTACCTCCTGTGCCACGATATTAAAGCCAGCACCATGCTGCCCAGCACGAGCCGCCTCAATAGATGCATTTAAGCCAAGTAAATTGGTTTGGCGAGAAATGCTTTTAATTAAATCTGTTACTGCATTTGTTTTTTCAGAATCCTCTAAAGCATGCTGTGCCTGCTTATTAATTTCCTCGCTTGTGGCAGCTAGTTCCTCTGAATGTGAGGCAATGGTATGTACTTTATTTTGTAAATTATTTACAATACGATCCATTGTATTCATATAATCCTCAAGCTTCAGCTCATTATCGATTGGTAGACCAAAGGCTAAGGCACCTACAACTTTGCCATTTTCACGAATTGGGAATGAAAAAGCATTGATGGCTACACCATATACATCCTTTGGAATAATAACATCTGCATTTTTGCCACTAAAGGCAATATAAACATTTTGATCATTAGGATTAACCTTTTGCCCATCTCGATAACCTGAATCCACTCGTTTACCTGCTAAATATTTAACAACGGTTTCACTTTCCTTGTCAACGACACCTACGATTGCTTCTTCTTTTAATGCAAGATGTATATAAGGTGCTGCAAGGGCTAATGCTTCAATAATTTTCATTATAATTCCTCCCAATTTAGCTCAATAGTTAATAACAATGGTAGCATACTATTCGATAGCCAAAAATAGTAAATTACTGAAAATTGAGTACAATTTGTGATGATGCTTAGGTTATGGGCAAAGTATTCGTGTGTTTTTCCAAATAGTGTACTAGAATAATAATTATATGTTGAAGAAGTAAAGGAGAGGGTATGATGGCATTTATACAAAAAGGAACGAAAGCATTTCATAAAGCGAATTGGGCCTTATTTTTAGCAGGTTTTATTACATTTGCTAATTTATATATTACCCAGCCATTGCTCCCTACATTTGCAGAAGAATTTCAAGTATCACCAGCGATTGCTAGTTTATCGCTGTCGGTGACGACCTTTGCCTTGGCAGTTAGTTTAATTATTGTTAGTTCATTGTCTGAGGCATGGGGGCGAAAATCATTAATGACTATCTCCATTTTTGCTGCCTCGATTTTGACGCTTGCACTTGCCTTTGCGCCTAATTTCGAAACAATTTTACTACTGCGTGTATTACAGGGCGTTGTTTTTGCGGGATTGCCAGCGATTGCGATGGCATATTTAGGCGAGGAAATAGACCCAGCAAGCTTAGGGGTTGCAATGGGCTTATATATTAGTGGCAACTCTGTTGGTGGGCTTAGTGGACGAGTTATTATTGGCACATTAACCGATTTTTATAATTGGCATATAGGGATGCTGGTGTTAGGGATTATTAGTCTTGTTATTAGTGTGTTATTTGCTTGGATGCTGCCGAATTCTCAGCATTTTAGCGCTCGGCCATTGCAATTGAAAGCATTAGCAGTAACGCTTTGGCAACATTTAAAAGATCGTTCTATGTTATGTCTTTATAGTATTGGTTTTGTGTTGATGGGCAGTTTTGTTACACTATATAACTATATTGGCTTTAAATTAATGGCTTCTCCCTATAATTTAAGTGCTGCGCTTGTTGGTTGGATATTTGTTATTTACTTAGTAGGTACATTTAGTTCTGCTTGGTTTGGTAGTTTAGCGGATCGCCATGGTCGTCAGCGCATGCTGCTACTAGCGATTGCCATTATGTTTACAGGAGCGGCTGTGACGCTTCATGGGCTACTGAGTGTAAAGATTATTGGTATTACTGTTTTTACGTTTGGCTTTTTTGCAGCGCATTCCATTGCAAGTGGCTGGGTAAGTAGACGAGCATTACATGATAAAGCACAAGCCTCCTCTCTCTATTTATTTTTCTATTATGCGGGTTCAAGTGTTGGTGGAACAGTAGGGGGCATATTTTGGATGAAGTATGGCTGGGAGGGCGTGCTAGCAATGATTGCGGTATTTTTACTCATAGCTTGTGTGCTGTCATTGTTATTAAAGCGTGTTATTGCTGCCGCTTCATAGAAATTTGATTATGTGAGGTGACGATTTGCCAGAATTACTTTTTTACTTTTTTATTATTCTAACAGCGGCTATTTTACAAACAAGTACAGGGTTTGGTTTTTCGATTATGGCCACTCCGTTTTTATTATTGCTGTTTTCACCACAAGAGGCGATGCAAATCAATATATTGCTATCGCTTGTTATTTCATTTTCATTGATTTGGAAGGTTCGCAAGGATATTGACGTTGTGTTGCTAAGAAAGGTGATAATAGGCAGTGTTATAGGGGCTCCTTTTGGTAGTATATTGTTTGCCATAGTTGATGTAACAACATTCAAACTGATTATAGCAGTCCTGCTAATAGGGCTAACAATGCTCTTAATTAAAAACCTTTCGATTCAGCAAACAAGCGGTAGGGATTATGGTGTTGGCTTTATATCAGGAATATTCACAACAAGCATCGGCATGGCTGGACCGCCTCTCTTACTATATTTTGCGAGCACTCATAAAAACAAAGAAACAATTAGAGCAACTTCACTAGCCTACTATATTTTTATTTATTTGATTAGCTTACTATCGCAATTAACAATTGAAGGTACAAGTAAAATGGTGTGGCTTTATAGTATGTATGCCTTGCCCATCGTTTTTATCGGTCTTATTCTAGGGCAATTATTATTTAAAAGGCTCAATCAAAAGCTATTTTTAAAATTGGTGTATCTATTATTATTTGCTGCAGGCATGATGCTATTGATACAAAGTATATGGACAACGCTGAAAACCTAAAAGAAGTATGGAAGAATTACTGATCTTCCATACTTCTTTGTTGTTACCCCATAATATTATAGCCAGCATCGATATAAATCGTTTCGCCTGTCACGCCACGAGAGAGGTGAGAAAGCATAACAATCGTCATATCTGCAACTTCGTCTTGCTGAACATTACGCTTTAATGGAGCTGTTTCCTCAATTTTGTGTAAAATTGTGTTAAAGGAAGGGACACCTTTTGCAGCAAGTGTACGAATAGCACCAGCTGAGATAGCATTGACGCGAATATTATCCTGACCAATATCAGCAGCAAGATAGCGCATTGAAGCTTCTAATGCAGCCTTTGCCACACCCATGACATTGTAGCCATCAAGCACGCGCTCTGCCCCTAGGTAGCTCATTGTAACAATAGAGCCACCCTCTGTCATATAAGGATGTGCAGCCTTTGCTGTTGAAATTAATGAATAGGCACTTGTATCTTGTGCAAAGGCATAACCTTCACGTGTTGTTTCAAGGAAGCGATTGTGTAAATCTTCGGCATGTGCAAAAGCGACAGAGTGCACGATACCATGAATAACCCCAACCTTTGCTCCGATTTCATCAAAAGCAGCCTTTGTGCTATCATCGCTGTTTACATCACATTGCACAACAAGAGAATCAGCTTGTCCAATTGCATCTAATTGCTTTTGTAATTTTTTTAATGAACGTTCTTGACGATAGGTGAAAATTACATTTGCCCCAACATCAAATAGGCGTTTTGCAATGCCCCAAGCAATACTACGGTCATTTGCGACACCCATTACTACGATATTCTTATCTTTTAATTGTAATAAATTATCCATCATTATAAAGAACTCCTTTATGAGATAATATCTGTTATTAGTACCAACTACTAAAATCTTATCATACCTAAAATATCGTTGCAATAATAACATGAAAAGTATAGCTACTAAACTTGCAAAAAATAAGTCTGGTTATTCTTTAAAATACTGCTCATACATATCAAGCGCTTGATTGACGGCGCTATGTACAGCCACTCTAAAACAATTTTGTGTTCGAATTGTTTGTGCAAGTATTTTAAGCATTCTTGTTTGGTTGTGATAAAAGGAGGCATTATAGACTTGACACCGATCATGTAAATAAGCAAGAAAATAGGATCGCCGTGCTTGTCGTAGTACATCAGCCTCAGCGCTTTTTTGAATGGTATTATAAATCCATAGGTCAATCGCATTGCCTAGTTGAAAGGCAATGAAATAATATAAATCATCATTATCATTTTTGTTTATTTTTCGAATTATTTGAATTCTTTGAAGCTCATCAATTAAAAATGTATTAATAGAATAATCAAAGGTTTTTATAGGGTTCAGCACAAGATTGTGATGATGCTGAGATTTTAAGAAAAACCAGTTATTTAAAACAGCAGCCCATGAATCTAGCTCATTTAGGCACTTTGCATGAATATTTGGGAGAATCGTTTGCCATTTTGCAGCAAGATGTTTAAATTGATCCATATGGTTTTCATCAATATGAAATAAACTATGTTCGACTTGTAACTGCTGAAACATCATCATTCCTCCAATAGATTGGTATGTATAATAATGAGCCATAGGATTATGTTGAATGCAAAAGACAAGAATAGATGAAAGAAGGCACCCAGTTAAGGATGCCTTCAAAGGGATTCAGACGATTATTCGTATTTGAGTGCATCCCCATCAAAAGATTCATCTGCTACTTTGATAGAGTCAGTTGGACAACCTTCAAATGCATCTTGCATATCTTCTAATAGATCTTCTGGAACTTCAGCAGTTCCCATGTTATCATCTAAAATAACGAAGGCAATACCTTCATCATCATAATCATAAATATCAGGTGCTGCGGCTCCACATGCGCCACAAGCGATGCATGTATCTTTATCAACTATTGTGTATTTAGCCATTATTTTCTCTCCTTTTATGTTCCTACAAAGCTTCATACTCATTTTAAAGATGTTTATCTTACATTTCAACTTAAATACTATTAAATTGGAGGAATTTGCGTCAATGTTTCATCAAATTTTATTGCAAATCTTTCAAAAACTCAATAAGGAACGAACGATTTCGGCGGCTTATCATGTTTTAAGAGGGAAGCGCTCAGGCCAGACGGTTCAAGATATTGGCTTGTTTCAACTGCATCAATATTTTGGTTTACTGCCAAAATTACCTCGTGCAACATTTGATGAGGCAGTTTCGTTATTTATGCAATATAGTTGGTTAAAAGTGCAGGAATCTGGTCACTTTTACATGGAAAAGCTAGGTCTGCAACGTGCTACACAAACGCCAAGCTTTTTCTTTGATGGTTGGCACTACCGAGGAAATGAGCATGTGTTTTTTGCACGTCTTTCTTTAATTGTGCAAAGCTTGTCACATAAAACGGCAGCTGTACGTTCTTTTACGCCAATTAGTCGAGAGCCGTCGATTCAGGCATGGGTGCGGTCATTTTTGCAGCAGCATCATTATCAGGAAGGGCATTTACAGCAGCAGCTACTAGAAGAATGCACACAGGCATTTCATAAACTTCCTGTCACAGATGCCAATAAACAGCTTGTGCTCTATCGATTAAGCGGCTATCGTTTACCAGGCTGGACATGGCAGCAGCTTGCACATGAGCGCAAGGAAACAGTTTTAGATAGTCAGTTAGCCTTTATTGAGCTATTGCATATATTATTAAATGAAGTACAGCAGCAACAGACTTACCCATTGCTTGGGCAAATAGCGGAGGGGCTAAAAGTTAAAATATTATTAACGGATTCAGCGCAGCAAACCGCCCAATTATATGAGCAAGGCTACTCTATTGAACAAATTGCGCAAATTCGTCAGTTAAAACGTAGCACAATAGAGGATCATTTTGTCGAAATAGCAATGTATGAGCCGAACTTTTCGATTGGTCCATTCGTTTCATTTGAGGAGGCTGAAAAAGTTTGGCAGGCAGCCGAGCACTATCAAACAAAAAAATTAAAAATATTACATGAAGCGCTACAGGATATTAGCTATTTTCAATTAAAGCTTGTTCTTGCGAAAGGAGAAGCATAAATGGAGCTTGAACAATTATTACACAAACATTTTGGTTACTCCTCCTTTCGTCCAGGGCAAAAGGAAGTCATTGAAGCGATTTTACAAGGAAATGATGTGATTGCGTTACTACCAACAGGAATGGGCAAGTCACTATGCTATCAGCTTCCAGCATATGCGTTGCAAAAGCCTATCCTAATTGTGTCGCCATTGCTGTCATTGATGCAGGATCAAGTGGAGGAGCTAAAGCGTTTTGGGGAAAAGAGAGTAGTCGCTTTAAATTCTTTTTTAGCGCCGACAGAAAAGCGTTACGCACTTCATTTTTTAGAGCAATACCGTTTTATCTTTACATCACCTGAAATGCTACTACAGCAGCAGGTGCAAGAAAAGCTGGCACAGATAGAGCTAGGGTTAATCGTAGTAGATGAGGCACATTGTATTTCGCAATGGGGCTTTGATTTTCGACCTGATTATTTAAGGATTGGTGAATGGTTTGCCAAGGAAAATCGCTCACCCATTTTAGCATTATCGGCAACTGCCACCAGTAAAGTTGTGCAGGATATTCGTGAAACACTATCATTAAGGACATCGTTTGAATTTATGTATAATGTAGACCGCCCAAATATTCATTTAGGTCGGGTCTTGCTGGAGGATAAGGCAGAGAAAGCACAGTGGCTTATGCAGCATGTAAAGGAAACGGCAGGACCGGGTATTTTATATGTACCCTCTCGCAAGCGTGCACAGCAATATTGTGAAGCATTTTTACAGGCAGGCATCCGTACAGCAGCATATCATGCAGGCTATGGAGCAGAGGATCGCCAGTTTATTCAGCAGCAATTTATAGATGGTGAGTTAGATTGGATTGTTGCAACAAATGCCTTTGGAATGGGGATTAATAAGCCAAATATACGTCAAGTGATTCATGAATCAATGCCTGCAAATATTGCGAATTATATGCAGGAGATTGGACGTGCTGGACGTGATGGTCAGTCTGCACTTGCTATCTTGCTATATTGTGAGGGTGATGAGGAGCTGGCTAAATTTGTGGTAACAGGCGATTTACCCACTGCTCATCATGTTGATCGTTATCAGGAGTTGCTTGCCCAGCAAATACAGCCAGTGCATATGTTAAAAAATGGCGAATTAAGTGAAACAGCCTTTCGTGTATTGAACTATTGGGTTCAGCAGGAGTCTACAGAGCAAGTAAAGGTTCGATTCAATCATTTAGCCCTAGAAAAATACCATGCAGTAGATGATATGTATAAGCTTATTCAGACAAAAGACTGTATGCGTGACTATCTTGTCGGGTACTTTGGGCAAAAATTGCAGAAAAAGCCAAAAAACTGTTGTGAAAATTGTGGCATCTATTATGATAAAATCAAAAAAGTACGCTTACAGGAAGATGCGAAAATCGATATGATTGCTTGGGAAAGTCGACTACAGCAGCTTTTAATGGGAATGTAGTTACAAACAGAGAGTCATTTACTTTTTTCGTAAAATTCGTCATAATAGAATCATAGAAAGCGTAGTAAGGTTGGGGGAAGGCGAATGAGTAAAGAAGATTATCGTGATAAAATAGAAGAGCATCGTCAGTCATTTGAAGATGAGCAAAAGGAACAACAAACATTATCAAGAGTTTCTAGAATGAATAAAAATGGTAATAAAAACAAAAAACCGAAAAGCTCTAAACGTAAAACACCACTAATGACCATTTTGTTTGTTATCTTTATTCTAATTCCATTAACAATATTAATCTATTTTTGGAAGTTTTATGAGCCAGGAAAAACAATTGAGCAGGCTGAGAAAGAGTCAAATTCAACTGAACAGGTTGTGGAATTAGACCCTTCAGAGGCGTCGGCATCTGATAAGGATAAAGATGATAAAAAAGCGCAGGAGCAATCTGAAAAAGATGCTGAAAAATTAGCGGCTGAACAAAAGGCTGCTGAAGCGGCAAAACAGGCGGAAGCAGCGAAAAAGGCTGAAGAAGCCAAAAAAGCGGAAGAGGCACGGAAAGCTGAGGAAGCAAGAAAGGCTGAAGAAGCAAGAAAAGCAGAAGAGGCACGAAAGGCTGAGGAAGCAAGAAGAGCAGAAGAGGCACGAAAAGCTGAGGCTGCAAGACAAGCTGAAGAAGCGAGAAAAGCGGAAGCAGCAAGGCAAGCCGCTCAAGCAAGCACACATACTGTTAAGCCAAATGAAAACTTATACCGCATTGCCTTAAATCATTACGGTGATGGCAGTGAGGCTACATTAGCGAAAATCCGTGCAGCAAATGGTATGTCTTCTAATACGGTTGTCGTTGGGCAAGTGATTAAGCTACCTTAATAAGCTATTACTTTATAGTAAGTATAAAATGACAGATAAACGTTTATACCAAAACAAACGTATGTCTGATTGGGCAAAAGGCGATTCTTCTTCAAGAAACGAATCGTCTTTTTGCTTTCGTAAGGAGAGACGAGAGAATGCTATATTTAGGGCTATTAGCTTTAGTAGTCATTGGCTTTCTACTGTATATGTGGAAGGTAGCACATGAAAACAATGTTTTATATCACAGGCTTACATTACAGGGTGAGCAGGAAAAGGTGCGATTGTTTTTTATTTCAGATACACATTTACGGAAAGTTAATAAAAAAATGATTACACAGTTAGAGGGGCAGTTTGATGCGGTTATTATTGGTGGTGATTTTGCAGATCGTCGTACACCTATTTCACGTATCCATGAAAATTTAACGCTGTTAACCTCTATAGGACCAACCTATTTTGTTTGGGGAAATAATGATCGAGAAGTGGGGGAGGAGCGGTTAAAGGATATTTTCCAAACACATCATGTTCAAATTATTGTCAATGATGCTGTGCAATTACCAACAAAAAACCGTTTTTGGCTTAGTGCTATTGAAGATACCACGATTAAGGAGCATAGCTTCGACAAAGCTTTTGACAAGGTGGGAGAACATGATTTAGTTGTTTTTATTGCCCATAATCCCGGTGTTTTTGCAAAGGTTCGAGCAAAGTTTCGTGCCGATTTAATGATGGGGGGACATTTACATGGTGGGCAGATTCGCTTTGGTCCTTATGGCGTGCATCCGAACGGTTCATACCGAGAGCGTGATGGTGTGATGACCTTAGTAAGTAACGGCTATGGGACAACATTATTGCCTTTACGTCTTGGAGCAAAGCCGCAATGTCATGTGATTGATATTGATATTTTGAGTAAATAAACAGTCAGAATGTACTAAAAGGCGTATAATAAAGAAGTATTTGATTATTAGATGAGAGCAAGGATTGGCAACTATAGCTAATCTAAAGTTGATTGGAGTGTCAGGAAATGCAGCAAGCAGATGCAATTATTGTTGGAGGCGGTCCCTGTGGCTTAGCAGCAGCAATAGCTTTGCAAAATATTGGATTACAACCGATTGTGATTGAAAAGGGAAATATTGTGAATGCCATTTATCATTACCCTACACATCAAACATTTTTTAGTACGAGTGAACGCTTAGCGATTGGCGATGTGCCTTTTATTATTGAGGGACGTAAGCCAAAGCGCAATCAAGCACTTGTTTACTATCGTGAAGTTGTGCGTATTAAAAATATTCAAGTCAACCGCTTCGAAAAAGTTCAAAGCGTTGTAAAACAGCAGAATATGTTTACAGTAACAACAGATAAAGATTGCTATGAAACGCCATATGTAGTCATTGCAACAGGCTACTATGATCATCCAAATTACTTAAATATTCAGGGTGAGCATTTACCAAAGGTTTTTCATTATTTTAAAGAGGGGCATGAATTTTTCGATACAGATGTGCTGGTGATTGGTGGTAAAAATTCAGCGGTGGATGCAGCGTTAGAGTTAAATAAAGCGGGTGCGCGTGTCACAGTTGTCTATCGAGGCAGTGAATATTCGTCAAGCATTAAGCCATGGGTATTACCTGAATTTGAAGGGGTAGTTAAAACAGGCGAAGTTGCTATGCATTTTAATAGCCATGTAGTAGAAATACGAGAGCATGAGGTTGTTTTAGCAATAGATGGTAAGGAAAGGGTCATCAAAAATGATTTTGTGTTTGCGATGACAGGCTATCATCCAGACCATGCCTTTATTCGAGCAATGGGTGTAACGATTGATGAGGAAACAGGACGTCCATATTTTACACCTGAAACAATGGAAACAAATGTGGAAGGCTTGTTTATTGCAGGTGTTATTGCAGCAGGAAATAATGCCAATGAAATATTTATTGAAAATGGACGCTTCCATGGGGAATGCATTGCCCAAGCAATTGTTCAAAGAAGAAAATAATGCATTGAGGCTGTATAGGCATAAAATCAAGCCTATACAGCCTTTTTTATCTTGGTTCAGACAGGAAAAAGATACCTGACGCTGGGAGTGTAATGATAGGCTTACAGGAAAAAATCTCTTAAATTAAGTGGTGTGCCTGTTGTATTAAGACCAATTAATAATTTTAGCCGTGCCTTTTGTCCATTAATACCTGTAGCAAAAATTGCGCCTAAGTCTTCCAGCATTTTGCCGCCGCCAACATAGCCATAAACACCTTCTGCAATACCATTAAAGCAGCGGGATACAAGTATCACGGGGATGCCTCGCTCTATCAGGCTTTCAATGCCTTTAACAACAGATGGAGGAACATTACCTTGTCCAAGTCCTTCAAGTACAACACCATCATATTTGCACGCAAGGACAATATCTAATAGGTCTTCCTCCATGCCAGCATAAGCTTTTAACAGTGCCACACGCTTTGTTAAATTATGCACATCTACATATTGTCGACGAATAGGGGCATGATGGAATAAGATACGCGACTTTGTAATCAATCCAATCGGCCCGTATTGTGGAGATTGAAAGGTATTCACAGAACTTGTGCTTGTTTTTGTTGTGTTGACAGCAAGATGTACCTCATCATTCATAACGACAAGCACGCCTTTGTTATGTGCTTCTTCATCAACTGCTACCCGAACAGCCTCAACTAGATTATAAATGCCATCAGCACCAAGTTCATTGGAGGAGCGCATCGCACCCGTTAACACAATAGGAATGGCTAAATTGGTTGTTAGCTCTAAGAAATAAGCCGTTTCTTCCAATGTGTCTGTGCCATGTGTAATAACCACACCATCAATCGGTTGTGCTGCCGCTTGTTCTAAAATAAGATTGCGTAATTGCAGCATTTCTGTTGGTGTAATATGCGGGGAAGGAAGGTTAAAAGCCTCGATTTCAATAATTTTTGCTAATGTATTGAGCTTATTGCTTTCCCTTATTAGTGGATTTTCCTTATTTGGCATAACAGCTCCTTCCTCACTCATTGCCATGGAAATGGTGCCACCTGTATGAATTAATAAAATTGTCTTTTTCATAAAAATAAAATCCCCTTTTAAAAAGTTTTTTTGTCATAACATGGTATAATAATAGGAGTCTATTGTTGAAAGGAGCCGGCATCATGATCATTTTATTATCTGCTGCCATTGCTCCCGGTCTAGCGCTTTTTAGTTATTTCTATTTGCGCAATCAGATGGCTACGGAGCCAAGAAAAACTTTATTTCAAACGTTTTTATACGGCGCATTTTTAACGTTCCCAATCATGTTCTTACAATATGTATTAACAGAGGAAGGGGTTTTTCCATATCTGTATCTTCAAGATGTGCTTTTCGCTAGTATCATTGAAGAATTTTTTAAATGGTTTATTTTATTAATCGCTATCTACAACCATGTGGAGTTCGATGACCCTTACGATGGTATTTTATATGGTACAAGTGTATCGCTTGGGTTTGCTACGGTTGAAAATATTCTTTACTTGCTATCATTTGGCTTGGATACGGCATTTATGCGTGCCTTATTACCTGTATCCAGTCATGCATTATTCGGTGTAGTAATGGGCTATTATTATGGACGTGCTAAATTTTCAAAGCTTGTAAAAACAAAAGAAATGATTGCAATGGCACTATGTGCACCCATTGTATTACACATTTTATACAATACAATATTATCATTCAAAGGTCACTGGGTTTATTTAATGATTCCGTTTATGGTGTTTTTATGGTGGTTTGGCTTGCGCAAGGTAAAGCTTGCACATCATCACCTTGTCCAACATTTGCATATGCATAAAAAAATTTAAAGCGTGGAAATCGTCAAAGATTTCCACGCTTTCTTGTTTTGAATTTTCATGTATAAAATGCTTCTTTTGCTTCAAGCTATCTAAAAAAGGAGTGATAAAAGTGCGTTTAGTCAGCATACTTTTTGCTTTGATAGTAGGAATTAGTATAATTGCGATTCCTCAAAATGATGCAATAGCTTTTAGTGACCAGCAAATTACGCGTGGTGCCTACGGAGATGATGTAATCGAATTGCAAGCAAGGCTACAATACTTAGGTTTTTATAAGAGTAAAATTGATGGCAAATTTGGCTATAACACATATTGGGCTTTGCGTAATTTCCAAGAAAAATATGGCCTACCTGTAGATGGCATTGCTGGTACAAAAACAAAGAAGGCGTTAGCAGGCTATTCTGATTACGATGAAAAATGGGTGAAGGCACAATTACAAGCAGGGAATCAGTTTACCTATTATGGAGGAAAGCCTCTCGATCAGCAAGTGAAAAAAGGCACTGGTGGCGGTAATAGTAGTGGTAGCAGCAATAACAATGGCACACAGACACAAGTTCCACCAAAATATACAGAGCGTGATTTACAATTAATGGCGAATGCTGTATATGGAGAAGCTCGGGGAGAGCCGTATGAGGGACAAGTAGCAGTAGCAGCGGTCATTTTAAATCGTTTAGAAAGCCCTGATTTCCCGAATACAATATCAGGTATTATATTCCAACCTTTAGCGTTTACAGCAGTAGCGGACGGTCAAATTTGGCTGGAACCAAATGAACGAGCGAAAGAAGCAGTGATTGATGCCATGAATGGCTGGGATCCTTCTGAAAATGCGCTTTATTATTTCAACCCAAAAACAGCAACAAGCAAATGGATTTGGTCACGTCCGCAAATTAAACAAATAGGAGAGCATATTTTCTGTTCATAAGAAAGGAGGAGTATTGATGAAAACATGGCTTGTGATTCTAACCGCTGCAGTAATTGGGTTAGGAGCGTACAGCATTGATTTACATGGCGATAAAGAAAATTTACAGCGTACCGTACTCGCACAATATACAGATAAGCTAACAGATGCATCTGAAAAGCTGTCCCATCTTCAGCGTGCGGTATCACAATCTTTACTGTTCCAAGATGAACAGGCAATTCATAGTGAGCTTGATTCAGTTTGGCGTTTAAGCTCAGAGGTTCGCTCTTCAATTGCCAATATTCCTATTGGGCAAGAGCTATCGAATGAATGGTTAAACTATTTAGGACGACTGGGCGATGAAGCAAAACGCACAGCAAAAACAGGTGATTATGCAGGTTGGCGTGAAAAAATGCCACAAATTTCAACGAATTTACAATCGCTATCAGATGAATGGACAGCAGCAACCGTTGATTTTTATAAAAATGATGGAAAAATGGATATTTGGGTGAAGCAAGTTGATCAGAAAAATCCAAATACTAATTTCGATACAGTAAAAGATACGTTAAAGGGCTATGGCGAGAAAGATTTCCCGCTAACATTAAGCGAATCAGATTATCAGAAAAAAATTGAGTTAAAAGCATTGCAGGATACAGTGATTACAGAAAAAGAAGCGGTTGAAAAAGTAAAATATTTATTCCCTACGATAAAAGATGCTACATTTACAGTGACAAAGAGCAGTGATACAGCACCATATCCTTTCTACCATATCCAATTCCATCAAGGAATTCGCTTAGGCTATGTTGATTTAACAGAAAAGGGTGGGCATTTATTGTCGTATTTGGTAGAGCGTCCTGTAGATGAGGCGAAGCTATCACAAGAGGAAATTTTGAAAAAAGCACAAGCATATGTGAAGAAGCTAGGCATGGAAGATGTGGCTTATGTAGAATCACGTGAAAATCATCAAGCATGGCATGTGACATTTGCGCGCGTTAATCCAAAAGATCAAGCACTTATCTATGCAGATGGTGTGCAATTAAAAGTTGCGAAAGATACAGGTGAGCTACTAGGAGCAAATGCGATGGAATATATTCAAGAAGAAAACATTAAACCGCAAACAGCTCAGCCAATTGACTGGAAAACGTTCTTCCAAGATGATGTGCATGTACAGGAAGTAAAAAATATTTATACAGATAATGGGCAATTTGAACAGCGGCTTTGCTATGAGGTGATTGCATTACGTGATGGTGCAACACAGGAAACATTCAGAATTGTTGTGGATGCAGAACACCATGATGTGTTAAAAGTAGAATATTTAACGTAAAAACAAGCAAATACTGCCAATTTTTATAGCCAAAATAAGTATAGCATGAGATAATAAGACCATATTTTTTGTACGGGGAGATGCTCATGGAAATAAAAATTGGTACACAATTACAGCTTGAACCAACTTATACAGATCGAGTAGAAAAATTCCGCTGTAAAGTGGTTGAACAACAGGAACATATTCTTTATATTGATTATCCAGTTAATATGGCAACAAAGAAAACGGCATTTTTAATTGATGGCTCAGAGTTTAGAGCGACCTTTCGTACCGAGGATAATCAAGCTTTTGCTTTTAATACAGAGGTGATTGGTCGTAAGGCAGGCACAATTCCAATGATTATGCTGCATTGTCCAAAGCCAGATGAGTTTGTGAAAATTCAACGGCGTGAGTATGTCCGTGTTGAAACACCAGTTGATGTAGCCATTCAGTTTAAAAATTATAAATATCAGCTTGTAACGGCAGATATTAGTGCTGGTGGGCTGGCACTTATTTTGAAAGGCGAAGTAGCTTTCAATGAGGGGGATGAGGTCGATCTAACTGTTGTACTTCCATTTGCCAATGGTGATGTGAAGTATGTGATGACAACAGCAGTAGTGGTGCGTATTTTTGAAAAAGATCATAAGCGCTTGGCGACAATTCAGCTAACAGATACAGATGATGTCGATCAGCAACATATTGTACGTTTTTGCTTTGAGCGCCAGCTAACAAATCGCCGCAAGGAGCTAGACCCATTTCATTCATAAGTTTTTTGGAAAGCCCTCTCTTGGCAGAGGGCTTTTTTGAGGTTATATGGTACAATATGAGGTGATAGAAAGCGGGGAAGAGAAAGTATGAAAAAAAATATTCAAATTGCTATAGACGGGCCTGCGGGTGCTGGTAAAAGCACAATTGCCAAGCTTGTTGCGGAGGCACTTGGCTTTACGTATATTGATACAGGAGCTATGTACCGAGCAGTGACGTATAAAGCGCTACAACAAAGCATACATTTAGATGATGAGGAAAAATTAGCTGATATGCTTGCAACAAGCACAATTGAATTAAAGCCCTCTCCACAGGGGCAGCTTGTTTTTTTAGATGGGCAAAATGTGTCAGCACAAATACGCTCAAATGAGGTAACTTCATCTGTGTCACAAGTAGCTGCTCATGCAAAGGTGCGAGCATTGTTAGTGGCACAACAGCAAAAGCTTGCAGCAAATGGTGGCGTGGTGATGGATGGCAGAGATATTGCTACACATGTATTAAAAGATGCCGAGTTAAAGATTTTTATGTCTGCGACGGTAGAGGAACGTGCAAGAAGACGTCTGATTGATAATCAAAAAAGAGGCATTGACTCCTCTCTCGATAAACTTCAAGAGGAAATTGCCCTGCGGGATAAAAAGGATAGTGAGCGTGCAGCATCGCCACTTATTCAAGCTGAGGATGCAATCTTTTTAGATACAACTGCATTATCCATTGATGAGGCAGCACAAGCTATTTTAAAATTAGCCAAAGAAAGAATGCTATAAAACCTAAAATTTCAGACATTTTTTGAATTTAAAGGATTTATTTTTGTCTTTGTCTGCAATATCGAATAAAATAGTAAGGGAAGATGCGAAGGAGGGTTACATATGTCTGAAGAAATGAATTATGCAGAACAAACATTTAACGAGGGTGATATCGTCAAAGGTATTGCAGAGCAAGTGGATGAAAAAGCAGTATCTGTGTCCATTCCAGGTGCACCGTTTGATGGTATTGTACCGATTAGTGAATTATCAAGCTTACACATTGAGAAAGCGTCTGATGTCATCTCTGTTGGGGATGAATTAGAATTGATGATTACAAAGGTTGAAGAAGAAAATTATGTACTATCCAAACGTAAAGTTGATGCATTAAAAGCATGGGATGCACTTGAACAACAATTTGCGGCTGAGGAAGTTTTCGAAGCGGAAGTAAAGGATATCGTTAAAGGCGGTCTTGTTGTAGATTTAGGTGTGCGTGGCTTTGTACCAGCATCACTTGTAGAAGACTATTTTGTTGACGACTTTGAAGACTATAAAGGCAAATCATTAAGCTTCAAAATTGTGGAGCTTGATAAAGACAAAAATCGCCTGATCTTATCTCATCGTGCTGTAGTGGAAGCAGAAAAGGCTTCTCAAAAGAAACAAGTTATTAATCAAATTCAAGCTGGCGATGTGTTGGATGGCAAAGTACAGCGTTTAGCATCATTTGGTGCGTTTATTGACCTTGGCGGTATTGATGGTCTTGTGCATATTTCACAAGTATCACATGAGCATGTAAGTGATGTGAGCGAGGTTTTATCAGAGGGACAAGAAGTAAAAGTAAAGGTGCTTTCTGTAGACCCGGAAAATGAGCGTATTTCATTATCCATTAAAGAAACGCTTCCTGGGCCTTGGTCAAATATTGAAGAACGTGCTGCCAAAGGTACTGTATTAGATGGCAAAGTAAAGCGTCTAACATCATTCGGTGCATTTGTAGAAGTATTCCCAGGGGTAGAAGGTTTAGTGCATATTTCGCAAATTGCACATAAGCATATTAATACACCGCATGAAGCATTAAAAGAGGGACAAGAGGTACAAGTAAAGGTGCTTGATATTAATGCTGAGGAAGGCCGTTTAGCGCTAAGCATTAAAGAATTACTTGAAAATCCCGAAGCTGAAGAAGTTGTCGACTATGAGCTACCTGAAGAAAATACAGGCTTCTCATTTGGCGATGTCATTGGTGACCAATTAAAAAACTTTAAATAAACAATGGTAGCGGGGATGCATAATCATGCGTCCTCGCTTTTTTGGGGTAACAGACGGATAGAACGCTTAAACTGACGGATAGAATCGTGCAAAAGATGGAAAGCTCTTAAGGAAGTTGCGAATTCTTATGATATAATGGCGTTTTTCGTGTATAATAGCGAAAGACAAGAAGTTGGAAGGATGAAGTACAGATGACGAAACCAGTAGTAGCCATCGTAGGTCGTCCGAACGTAGGTAAGTCAACGATTTTTAATCGTATCGTTGGAGAGCGTGTTTCGATTGTGGAGGATATTCCAGGCGTAACACGTGATCGTATTTATAGTTCGGCAGAGTGGTTAACACATGATTTTAATATTATTGATACAGGTGGCATTGAAATTGGGGATGAGCCGTTTTTAGAGCAAATTCGTCAACAAGCTGAAATTGCCATTGACGAAGCGGATGTTATTATTTTTATGACAAATGGTCGTGAAGGGGTAACAGCAGCGGATGAGCAAGTAGCGAAAATTTTATACAAAACGAAAAAGCCAGTTGTACTAGCTGTCAATAAAATTGATAATCCAGATATGCGTGAAATGATTTATGATTTTTATGCGCTTGGCTTTGGTGAGCCTTGGCCAATTTCTGGCTCGCACGGCTTAGGCTTAGGAGATTTATTGGACGAGTGTGCAAAGCATTTCCCAAAAGAAGATGAAGAGCAGTATGGCGATGATGTCATTAAGTTTTCTTTAATTGGTCGCCCGAATGTTGGGAAATCCTCTTTAGTGAATGCATTCTTAGGGCAAGAGCGTGTGATTGTTAGTAATATTGCTGGGACAACGCGTGATGCGATTGATACGCCGTATGAATATGATGGGCAGGAATATGTCATTATTGATACAGCAGGGATGCGTAAAAAAGGGAAAATCTATGAAACAACAGAGAAATATTCTGTGTTACGTGCTTTACGCGCTATTGAACGCTCAGATGTTGTGCTAGTTGTCCTCAATGCAGAGGAAGGTATTCAAGAGCAGGATAAAAAAATTGCAGGCTATGCACATGAGGCTGGTAAAGCAGTTGTAATTGTTGTGAATAAATGGGATGCCGTTGAAAAAGATGAAAAAACAATGAATGTCTTCACACAGCAAATTCGTGAGCATTTCCTATTTTTAGATTATGCGCCAATTATTTTTGTATCAGCAAATACAAAACAGCGTGTACACCAAATTTTACCGATTATTCAACGTGTAAGTGAAAATCATGCAATGCGTATTCAATCTTCTATTTTAAATGAAGTCATTGAGGATTCTGTAGCACGTAATCCTGCGCCAACAGATAAAGGTCGCCGTTTACGTATTTACTATGCTACACAGGTTGCGATTAAGCCACCAACATTTGTTGTTTTTGTCAATGAACCTGAGCTAATGCACTTCTCGTATGAGCGCTTCCTAGAAAATCGTATCCGTGAAACATTTGATTTTGAAGGAACGCCGATTCGTTTAATTACACGTGCTCGTGCATAAGGGAACAGCATACACATACAATACGCCAATCTGACAGTTTTGTTGGATGGCGTCTTTTTACAAAAAAGAGCAATTGTCAACAACCCAATAAGGGAGGATTTTCGGATGGAAAAAGTTTGTGTACTAGGAGCTGGCTCATGGGGAACAGCCCTTGCCATGGTACTAGCGGAAAATGGCCATGATACACTTGTATGGACACATCGAGCTGAGCAGGCAGAGGAAATCAATAGCCTGCATACAAATAAAAAATATTTACCAAATACAGTATTGCCCACAAATTTGCATGCGACAAATGATATAGCAAAGGCGGCTTCACATGCAACAACAATTGTTGTTGCTGTGCCAACAAAAGCGATTCGAGAGGTTTGTGAAAAATTAACAGCTGTATTAACACAAAAAGCATTATTTGTTCATGTATCAAAAGGGATTGAGCCTGATTCGTTAAAGCGAATTTCTGAAATCTTAGCAGAAAGCCTGCCAGCTAAGTATGTTGAGGACATTGTTGTACTATCAGGGCCAAGCCATGCAGAGGAAGTTGTATTACATCATCCAACAACGGTAACAGCAGCCTGTGCCAATATAGATGCTGCTGAAAAGATACAGGATTTATTTATGAATCAATTTTTCCGTGTCTACACAAATGAGGATGTCATTGGTGTAGAAATCGGGGGCGCTTTGAAAAATGTTATTGCTTTAGCAGCAGGGATTACAGATGGCTTGAACTATGGGGATAATGCAAAGGCGGCACTGATTACGCGAGGGCTTGCAGAAATTTCACGCTTAGGCGTAAAAATGGGCGGCAATCCATTTACATTCTCGGGACTTACAGGCATGGGAGATTTAATTGTAACATGTACAAGTGTACACTCTCGAAATTGGCGTGCAGGCAATATGCTTGGACAAGGCATGAAGCTACCAGAGGTGTTAGAGCAAATGGGAATGGTTGTAGAAGGTGTCCGTACCACAAAGGCAGCCTATCAATTAGCAGAAAAGTATGGAGTAGCAATGCCTATTTCAACAGAGCTGTATAGCGTTCTCTTTAATGATGTAGAGCCGAAAGTGGCTGTTGATGCGTTAATGATGCGCATGAAAAAACGAGAAATAGATGATATGAAGCATTAATATGTTATAGTAAGGCGTCCTAGCAAAGCTGCTAGGATGCCTTATTCTATGCTTATAGAGGATGCGCCTGAAAAGGTTGTCCATTTCTTGATAGTTATAGGGCAACTATTTCTTTTTCACAAAGGCACATAGTATAATGGATGTTGATTGTGTCTGGACATTGAAGGAAAGGTGGTTATCTGATTAATGGGTCCGTTAGCTCATATGCCTGCACTAGATGTAATGTGGGTGTCATTCTATTGTATTGGCTTTATGATTATATCCGTTGGGTTGATTTATTTAGGTCGACATAAAATTTCGAATGTATTTTTACGAACAATTGTCAATTTATGTGCATACATACTGTTTGGTCTTGGCACATTTTTAATGGTACTAGTAGTTGCCACATGGCCAGCATAAAAAATAATGAGGTGTTTAGTAACATGAAAAAATTAAGTGCTTTTCTGCTCGTATGTATAACGGCTATATTATTAGTTGGCTGTGCATATCCAGAAGACGAGAAACGAGCAAAGGTAACGCCTGATGTTGACCAACTTGCGGCTGTTCAGCGTGCCGTTGATGAATATCGCGAAGCAACTGGTGGGCTTGTGCCAATTAAAAACAGTGAAGTAGATACAGATATCTATATTAAATACTTAATCGATTTTGAAAAACTAATGCCAAAGTATTTAACACAGATTCCGGGAAATGCCTATGAAAAAGGTGGTATTTATCAATATATTATTTGGGACCCTGAAAATGCGGCAACAGTAAAACTAGTAGACTTAAATGCAGCAGAGCGTATACGTGAAATAGGGATTCGTAAGCTTTCTAAGCAATACTTGCCGATAGAAGGTGCAATAGCGGATAATGTTTTTCAAATCAATTACAAAGATTTAGGCTATAAAACAGATGTGACAGTGAAAAGCCCCTACTCTGGCGTCGAATTACCTATCTTTATGACAGGTGATGGTGAGCTGCATGTAGACTATGCGATAGATTTAGGGCAGCTTCTTCAAGAGGATAAGCCGGACGTAAAGCCAGGCGATGATATTCGCCAGCTCCTTGTTGAAAAATACCCTGTAGTGCCAGCCTATTCTGTGCCTTATACGGTCGATGATAATGGAGAGCCGATTTATGATATGGCTACCTATGAGGCAGATATGCAAAAGGCAAAAGAACGTCAACAACAAGAGGCAGCAGAGGCGGAAGCAGAAGCAAAGAAAAAATAACCAACGAGCTCCTTACCTTTGTAAGGGGCTTTTTCATATTTGCTGGCAAACTCGCATATAGTGAAAAAGCGTAGATAAAGGAGGCAGAAACCTTGAGTGAAGCAGTATTTAGAGAAATTGCAGAGCGCACAAATGGCGATGTTTATATTGGTGTTGTCGGTCCAGTACGTGTAGGTAAATCAACATTTGTAAAAAAGGTAATGGAATCGGTTGTATTACCAAATATTTTGGATGAAACGGAAAGAATGCGAGCACAAGATGAGTTGCCACAAAGTTCACCAGGGCCAGTCATTATGACTGCTGAGCCGAAGTTTGTGCCTGCCCAAGCAACTCGCATTGTGGTCGGTGAAGATGAAATGCCATTTCAAATTCGCTTGGCAGATTGTGTTGGCTATATTATTGATGGCACAAAGGGCTATGAGGATGAGAATGGGCCAAAATTTGTGCATACACCTTGGCATACAGAGCCTATTCCGTTCCAGGAGGCAGCTAAAATTGGTACAGATAAGGTGATTCGCGATCATGCCAATATTGGGATTGTTGTCACAACAGATGGCACTGTCAATGGTATTAGTCGCCGTGCCGCTGAAAGGGCAGAAGAAGAAATTGTGGAGCAGCTAAAAGAAATTGGCAAGCCATTTGTCATCTTGCTGAATTGTCAAATGCCGGCGAGGGAAGAAACGGTGCAGCTACGCAATGAATTATTTGAGCGTTATAATGTCCCTGTTATTGCTATTTCTATTGATCAAATGAGAGAGTCTGATATTCAATATATTTTGCAAGAGGCATTATTTGAATTTCCGATTCGCACAATTGAGGTGGAAAAACCCGATTGGCTAGATGTATTAGATGCCACACATCCATTGAATGTTGCGCTAATTGATTCAATGGAAGAAGTGCTATCTTCTGTCATGAAAATTCGAGATGTTCAACAAGCATCCGATGCCTTTAAGGCGATTGATTTTATCGATCAAAGTGAGGTAGTACATGTGGATGCTGGGGTGGGCACGGCTGTGATTCGTGTATCCTTACAGGGAGAATTATACAAATCGGTTTGTAATGAATGGCTGGAGGAGCCGATTGAAACGAAAAAAGATTGGCTGCTCTTTATTAAAGAGGCAGCGGAGGCAAAGGAAGCACAAAAACGCTTTAAAAATGCGATTCATGATGCCGATACAACAGGCTATGGTGTCACATTGCCGATGATGCAGGAGTTTGAGCCAACTGCACCAGAGCTTATTAAGCAAAATAATTTCTTTGGTGTACGTATGAAGGCAAAAGCGCCGTCCTATCATATTATTCGTGTAGATATGGAGTCGGAGTTTGCGCCATTAATCGGCTCTGAATTCCATAGTCAGCAGCTGCTAAAAGACTTAAATCATGCCTATTTACATGATCGTGATGCATTATGGAATACACAGCTTTTTGGCACACCATTACATGAAGTGCTAAAAGAGGGCATTCGTTATAAAATGGACGCAGTCCCGCCTACTGCGAAAAAACGTATGCGTCAAACAATTGAACGTATGGTTAATGAAGGTGATCGTGGATTGGTCACATTTATTTTATAGGGCTAACGCTCAAAAAAAGAGTACAGGGCTTTTCGTTTTTATGCGAAAAGTCCTGTTATTTTTGTTTTTTGGGTGAAAAATTGGTTTTTTGGTTATAATCATGTATGAATACAGTTGCGTAGCGGTTTCCTATGTGTTACTCTTTTTACAGAATTGGTTCATGACCCTTTGAGAGGAGGTGAATGGTGTGAATAAAACAGAATTAGTAAACTCTGTTGCTGAAGCTGCAGGTCTTTCTAAAAAAGACGCTTCTAAAGCAGTTGAAGCTGTATTTGATACAATTCAAGATGCTCTTGCAAAGGGTGACAAAGTACAATTAATTGGTTTTGGTAACTTTGAAGTACGTGAGCGTGCGGCTCGTAAAGGTCGTAACCCACAAACTGGTAAAGAAATCGAAATCGCTGCTAGCAAGGTGCCTGCTTTCAAACCAGGTAAGGCGCTTAAAGACGCGGTAAAATAATACACGTCGAGTAGTTACATAGAGCAGTCTTCATGTCAATTGCATGAGGGCTGCTCTTTTTAACTTAATAGTAAATTTACATAGAACATTTGCTAATTTGATCGTAAATTTTTTTGGAAATAAGTAAGTCATTTTGCGCTTGCCTTTTGGATGTGCTACGATGCATAAGGAAATGTGTAATGTTTTGATACGCAGGAGGGTTTTTGGATGTCGAATATTGATTTATTGAAAATAGAGGAAGCGGTAAAAATGATTTTAGAGGCGGTAGGTGAGGACGTTCATCGCGAAGGCTTATTGGATACACCGAAGCGTGTCGCAAAAATGTATGCGGAAATGTTTAGCGGGCTGCATGAGGATGCCAAAGATTATTTTAAAACGGTATTCCATGAGGATCATGAGGAATTAGTGCTTGTAAAGGATATTCCCTTTTATTCGATGTGTGAGCATCATTTAGTGCCTTTTTACGGTAAAGCACATGTTGCATACATACCAAATAACGGCGTTGTCGCTGGGCTTAGTAAGTTAGGTCGTGCTGTTGAAACGATTGCTCGTCGACCACAACTACAAGAGCGTATTACAGCTTCTGTGGCAGATACAATTATGGAAATGCTTGCGCCAAAGGGTGTTTATGTTGTGATTGAGGCAGAGCATATGTGTATGACGATGAGAGGGCTGAAAAAGCCGGGCTCTAAAACGGTAACATCTGTTGCGCGTGGTATTTACGAGGAAGATGCTATAAAACGTAGAGAAGTGCTGTCATTTATTCAAATGTCTTAAATTGTATGTCTAATTATGTTATGATGAACTAAGAATTTGTCGGATTTAAGGAGTGTACAAGAATGTCACAAGATTATATTGTTATTCAAGCAGAGGAAGATGGTGTACATGTTATTGGTTTAACACGTGGAACTGATACAAAATTTCACCATTCAGAAAAACTAGATACCGGCGAAGTAATGATAGCTCAATTTACAGAACATACATCTGCGATGAAAATTCGTGGGAAAGCGCAAATTCATACAGCACATGGTGTTATTCATAGTGAAGCAAAAAAATAATGGCTTTCGTTTATGCAGCATATGCGTCTAGTGACAGCTAATTTCGAAAAGGCTAGATGGAAAAAACGAAAGCTATGGTTTTATGGGCAGTTGGCATTTTCACATCCATTTATGGGAATGCTTTACTGCCTATCCTATTGTGAAGAAAGTAAAAATTTTTTATGTCGAATCGTTGCGTATGCTATAATGACTCAGTAAGCAAACGTTAAGCCTCTACGAAGGTGAACGTATTTGAAAGTGAAATGGAGTAAGGTCTATGAATGCAACATACATTCAAAATTCAATTACACAGTTAAAAACAGAGATTTTCATGGATGTTCGTCATAGAACTTTGCAAAAATACACAGGTGTGCCTGTGCTAGATGAAAATCAATTGTTTTATTTGTTAATCCCATTTTTGAATGGTGAGGAATGGCAACAAGAGCAACAGGAAGCTGCTGTTACGGTTGGTATTGTCTATGCAGCATTAGCAGCGCACGATCATATTAAAGAGCAAGATGCTACATCGAAGGAGCAGCAGCTAACGGTTTTGGCTGGAGATTTTTATAGTGGCCGTTACTATGAAATATTGGCGATGTCTGGAAATGTCGCATTAATTCGAAGCTTGTCGCAAGGAATTGTAGCACGCTGTGAACACCAGATAAAAGTATATGAAACACATCAACGAACAATCGAGCAATGGTACACCTCTATGAGCAATATTGAATCAGGCTTAATTGCTCAATTTTTCAATTTGTATGCTTTTCATGAATATATACCGCTTATTGAAAAAAGTTTATTAATTTTACGTTTGGAAAGAGAATGGATAGCTTATCAACATGGGCAAATGTCTTTAATGGGCAAGGCACTTGAGGAAAGTGTCCAGCAAATTGGCGCAAGCTTTGCAAGTGCCGTCCAAGAGAAAATTAGACAGTTAAAAACAGAGCTATCACAGCTGATTAATCATGCATCATTTTTACAAAGTGATGTGAAACAGGCTTTACGTGCACATGTAGAGGCATCCATTGCGTCTACTAACGGATAAGAGAGGTTTTTCAAAATGGCTAAAACAAAAGAAGAACATGTTCACGAAGTATTTGAAAGTATTTCGGACAACTACGATAAAATGAATGGTGTCATTAGCTTCCAGATGCATGTTGGCTGGCGTAACGATACGATGAAGCGCATGGCTGTAAAACCTGGAGCAAAGGCACTTGATGTATGCTGTGGAACAGCGGATTGGACAGTTGCATTAGCGGAGGCAGTTGGCGAAACGGGCGAGGTTAAGGGACTAGATTTTAGTAAAAATATGCTAAAGGTTGGCGAACAGAAAGTAAAGCCATATCCACAAATTGAGCTGGTTCATGGTAATGCGATGGAATTACCGTTTCCAGACAATACATTTGATTATGTCACAATTGGCTTTGGTCTTCGTAATGTACCAGATTATTTACAAGTTTTAAAGGAAATGCAGCGTGTCGTAAAGCCAGGTGGTATGGTTGTTTGCTTGGAAACATCTCAGTCAGAAATTCCGGGTTATCGTCAACTATTCCGTTTTTATTTTAAATTTATAATGCCGATATTTGGTAAAATATTTGCGAAAAGCTATAAGGAGTATTCTTGGCTACAGGAATCTGCAAATGATTTCCCAGGTATGAAGAAGTTAGCGGCATTGTTTGAGCAGGCAGGATTAGAAAAAGTAACGTACAAAGCATACAGTGGCGGGGCTGCGGCAATGCATATGGGCTTTAAAAAGGTACGTTAATGGGGGAAGGTTTTCACACGTGGAAAAGATGAAGTTAAAACTACTCTATTCCGATTTGAAATCAGATATCGATATCATTGAACGAGAGTTAGAACAAGCAGTGGACTCGTCTTCCTATTTGATCAACGATGCCTCTCTCCATTTACTACAAGCTGGTGGCAAACGGATACGACCAATTTTTGTGTTGCTAGGTGCGAAATTTGGCGAATATGATATTGAGAAGATGAAGGATGTAGCAGTGCCTTTAGAGCTTATTCATATGGCATCTCTTGTACACGATGATGTGATTGATGATTCCGATATGCGACGAGGACGCCCAACGGTCAAATCACAGTGGAATAATAGAGTAGCAATGTACACGGGCGATTTTATTTTTGCACGTGCTCTAGAATATATTACAAAGCTAGAAGACCCACTTGTACATCAAATTTTAGCACGTACAATGGTAGAGATTTGTAACGGTGAAGTCATTCAAATTGAGGATAAATTTAGACTAGATCAAGGTTTAAAAGATTATTTTAGAAGAATTAAACGTAAAACAGCATTGCTTATTTCCTCTAGCTGTGAGCTAGGTGCTGTAGCGGCAGGTGTAGATGCAAAAACAGTACGCCATTTAAAACGCTTCGGCTACTTTGTTGGCATGAGCTTCCAAATCATCGACGATGTGTTAGATATAATGGCAACAGATAAGGAATTAGGAAAGCCAGCAGGTAGTGATTTATTGCAGGGCAATATTACCTTACCGATATTATTGTTGAAAGATGATCCAGAGCTGCAACCATACTTAGTAAAGGTGTTTGCAGGTACATTAACAGAATCGGAACGTCAAAATATGCTGCAATATGTGCGTAAATCTCCTGCGATTGAGCAAGCTAATCGTATGAGTGATAAATACTTAAAAAAGGCTTTACAGGAAATAGAGGCTTTACCAAAACATCCCGTTAAGAAAAAACTGCGTGATGTTGCATTGTTTATGGGTAAGCGCAAATTCTAGCTTTTTGTTGTACAAAGGCTCATTTTTTGTTAATATTTATCGGTAGGTGTAAAACCTGTTAGACGAACTTAAGGAGTGTTTTAAACATGGCAATTGAAAAAACTTTTTTAATGGTTAAGCCAGATGGCGTTGAGCGTCAAGTAATCGGAGATATCGTTGATCGTTTCGAACGTCGCGGTTTTATCATGAAAGGTGCTAAATTAATGGTAATTCCAAAAGAATTAGCAGAAAAGCACTATGCTGAGCATGCTGAGCGTCCATTCTTTGGTGAATTAGTTGACTTCATCACTTCTGGTCCTGTATTCGCTATGGTATGGGAAGGCGAAAATATCATTAAACTTGCTCGTACAATGATGGGTGCAACAAAACCTGAAGAATCTAACCCAGGTACAATCCGTGGTGACTATGCAACAACTGTTTCTCACAACATCATCCACGGTTCTGACTCTCTTGCTTCTGCAGAGCGCGAAATCGGCTTATTCTTCGGTGAAGATTTAGTTTAATTTGTGAATAGATAAAGCAATCTCACAATATTGGGATTGCTTTTTTTATTGTCCAAAAAAACGATGGAATCTATTGCTAGATACATAAAGAATTGTTAAAAACTTCTGTATCATGTACAATAAATGCTATAATATTCTGATAATTAAATAAGGAATATATCGTTAGCCTTCTCAATAAACTGTGAAGGATGATCAAAGAAAAGGGGTATGTAAATGAGGGAAGTGGTGATTGTTGCAGCAGTTCGAACAGCCGTCGGTCGTAGTAGGGGGGCACTGAGTCATGTTCGAGCAGATGATTTAGCAGCGGATGTACTGCAGGAGGCGATACAGCGAGCAGGCATCGACAAGGCACAGGTAGACGATGTCATTTTAGGCTGTGTGACGCAAACCGCTGAACAAGGTGCGAATATTGCACGTACAGCCTTGTTAATGGCAGGTTTTCCTGACAGTGTGCCTGGAGTAACGATTGATCGTCAATGTGGCTCTAGCCAACAGGCTGTTCACTTTGCAGCACAGGCAATTTTAGCGGGGGATATGGATATTGTGATTGCAGGTGGCGTAGAAAGTATGACAAGGGTGCCGATGGGCGCTAATATGGAAAATGCCCATAAAGGTAAACGCTTACAAGAAAATTATACAATTATCCATCAAGGGCTATCAGCAGAGAAAATCGCTGCAAAATGGTCTTTATCGAAAGAGCAGTTGAATCACTATGCCTATCAAAGCCATCAGCGGGCAATTGCTGCCATTGAAGCAGGTCGTTTCCAAGAAGAAATATTACCTATTCAAATACCGCAGGAGGATGGCTCTATGGCAACATTTGCAGTGGATGAGGGTCCGCGCGCAGAAACAACCGTCGATATTTTAAATGGCTTAAAAACGGTGTTTCAGGAGGATGGCGTTATTACAGCAGGAAATGCAAGCCAAATGAGTGACGGGGCATCCGCTGTTGTTGTGATGTCTTTGGACAAGGCACAGGAGCTTGGCATTCGTCCATTGGCTAAAATTAACACAAGGGTTGTTGTAGGCTCTGACCCAACATTAATGCTAACAGGACCAATTGAGGCGACGAGAAAGGCGTTGGAACGAGCAGGCCTTGCAATCGAGGACATTGATACGTATGAGGTCAATGAAGCCTTTGCACCTGTGCCGCTCGTCTGGCTGCATGAAATTGGTGGCGACCCTGAGAAGCTTAATCCAGATGGGGGAGCGATTGCACTAGGGCATCCATTAGGCGCAACAGGGACAAAGCTGCTAACAACGATGCTTTACCGGATGGAGCGGGAAAATTATTGCTATGGCTTACTGGCTATTTGCGAAGGTATGGGGATGGCCAATGCCACGATTATTGAAAAAATGTAAAAGGGGTTATGTTGGATGGAGAACCATGAAATAGTAGCGGTCGTAACGGGTGGTGCATCAGGGTTAGGGGAGGCGACCGTTCGCCATATTGTTGGACAAGGCGGCAAAGCGATTATTTTTGATGTGAATGATGAGCGTGGAGAGGCACTTGTAATGGAGCTGGGGGAAAATGCTCTTTATGCGCGAGTAGATGTGACGAAAGAAGAGGATGTAGCAGCAGGTCTTGAGCAAGCGATTGCCTCTTTTGGCAAGGTGAATGTTGCAGTTAACTGTGCAGGCATTGCGGATGCTAGTAAGGTGCTGTCAAAGCGTGGCGTTCATGCGCTTGGTCTATTTGAAAAAATTATAGCTGTGAATTTAGTAGGTACATTTAATGTGATTCGTTTAGCGGCAGAAAAAATGCAGCATAATGAGCCAAATGAAGATGGGCAGCGTGGCGTTATTATTAACACAGCGTCTGTCGCTGCATTTGATGGGCAAATTGGACAAGCAGCCTATAGTGCTTCAAAGGGTGGTGTAGCTGCGATGACATTGCCAATTGCACGGGAGCTTGCGGCTATTGGTGTGCGTGTAATGACGATTGCACCAGGCTTAATTGAAACGCCAATGTTTGCAACATTACCAGAGCCTGCAAGAGTAGCCCTTGCGCAAATGACACCATTTCCTAAACGTCTTGGTAAGCCAGCGGAGTATGCGCTATTAGTTGATAGTATTATTCGAAATGGCTTGTTAAATGGGGAGGTGATTCGCCTAGATGGAGCTATTCGTATGCAGCCAAAATAAGTAGAAGCTAGTGGATTTGTAGTAGCTGTTGAGCTTGATTATTTCAAAAATTTGTCTACGAAGGGGAGCGTTATAATGCATATGATGGATACACCTTTATTATTAACAAGTTTTTTGAATCGTGCGGAGAGATTTTTTCATGCTAAGAAAATTTATTCACGAACAAGTGCTACAACCATTCATGAGTTTACATATAAAGAGTATGTAAAACGAACTCGTCGATTAGCAGATGCGCTAACAAAGCTGGGCATGGAGCGTGGGATGAAGGTAGGGACATTTGCTTGGAATCATCATCGTCATTTGGAAGCCTATTTTGCCGTGCCTTGTGCAGGAGCGGTGCTGCATATGATTAATATTCGGCTAGCGCCTGAGCATATTGCTTATGTAATTAATCATGCAGAGGATGAAATTTTATTGATTGATGATAATTTAGTGCCACTTATTGCACCAATTGTGCCGCAGCTTACAACAGTCAAGCATTTTATTATTATGGGAGATGCTGTAGATGTGGCATCATTACCAATTCCAAATGCACTGTCCTATGAAGCGCTGTTAGCAGATGCCGATGAGCATTTTACATTCCCAGAGGATTTAGATGAAAATGCACCTGCTGGGATGTGTTATACAAGTGCCACGACTGGTATGCCAAAGGGTGTTGTTTATACGCATCGCAGTATTGTGCTCCATAGCTTAGCAGCGGGGCTTGCAGATAGTATTGCTATTCGCGAATCAGATGTTGTCCTACCAGTTGTACCAATGTTCCATGCTAATGCATGGGGCATGCCATTTGCAAGTGTTGGCTTTGGTGCGACACAAGTATTGCCGGGACCGCTGTTTACACCACAGCTTTTATTGGAATTATTTGAAGTATATAAAGTAACGCTAACAGCAGGCGTGCCAACCATTTGGCTTGGTGTTTTACAGGAGCAACGTCAAAACCCTCGCGATTTATCATCCATGAGATTAATTGTTTGTGGTGGCTCTGCCTCACCAATCGGGCTTGTACGTGGCTTTGAGGAAGAGCTTAATATTCCTTATATGACAGGCTATGGGATGACAGAAACATCGCCGCTTGTCAGTCTATCCACCTATTTAACGCATATGGAGGACTATAGTGCTGATGAAAAAATGAATGTTCGAATTACCCAAGGGATGACAATGCCGCTGATTGAAACACGGATTATCAATGAAAATGGTGAAGTGCCATGGGATGGCAAAACAATGGGAGAACTGACGATTCGAGGCCCATGGATTGCCAATGAATACTACCGTGATGAGCGTACGGAGGAAGCCTTTAAGGATGGCTGGCTTTATACGGGAGATATTGCGGTGATGACGTCTGATGGCTATATTAAAATTACCGATCGTACAAAGGATTTAATTAAGAGCGGTGGGGAATGGATTTCCTCTGTAGACCTTGAGAATGCGTTAATGTCGCATCCAAAAGTATTTGAGGCTGCTGTAATTGCTATTCCACATGAAAAATGGCTTGAACGACCATTAGCCTGTGTAGTGCCAAAGCCTGAATATAAGGATGCCATTTCCAAGGAGGAGCTGCTAGAAAGCTTACAAGCACAGTTCCATAAAACATGGATTCCAGATGATATTGTATTTATTGATGAGGTACCGAAAACATCTGTAGGGAAGTTTTTAAAGGCAAAATTACGAGAAGAATTAAAAGATTATCAAGTACAAGTTTAATGAGGCGCTTAATTCGAAAGAGTGGATGCTCCATCTAAGAAAAAACTGCTCCATATAATGCGATGAAGGTGGTGACAGGCTACCTTCATTTTTTTATGCACATAAATTCCAGAAAAGTGAAACGATTTAGTTGATTTTGCTGTATAATTTTAAGTAACGAAAGGATGTGAACGGATTGTCAATTGCTATTGTAGCGATTATTGGTGGTGTTATTATTTCCTTAGCTGGTATTTTTACAGACGCACATACAAGACAGCAAAAAATTAAGCTAAAGGCAATCGAGAAAGAGCTTGAGCTAGAACAGCTTCGATTAGAAACATATACAATGGAAACTGAAAAAATGCGTCTGGAATTAGAGCAGTCGAAAGTGTTACTATTAGAGGAAAAACAAAACACACAGAAGTAACTAATGATACATGAGAAAGACTATTTCAGGATTGGCTCTTTTCCGCTATAATGGAAATACGATGCTAGAGGGGAAGATGACTGTATGTCTGATTATGAACAATTTATAGAAGGTATTAAGCGCAAAACAGGAATTGATTTAGCGTTATACAAAGAAGCGCAAATGAAAAGACGATTAACCTCTCTTTATGAGAAAAAGGGCTATCGTAATTTTGTGGACTTTCTAAAGGCACTTGAACAAGATCGTGATTTAATGAATGAGTTTTTAGATCGCATGACGATTAATGTTTCCGAATTTTATCGTAATGGTAAGCGTTGGGAAGTATTGCAAAAGAAAATATTTCCGAAATTACTACAAACAAATAAACGTTTGAAAATTTGGAGTGCTGCTTGTTCAACAGGAGAAGAGCCTTATTCATTAGTCATGGTATTATCTCAATTAGTACCTTTATCGCAAATTCAAGTTATCGCCACTGATTTGGATGAAAATGTTATTCAAAAGGCAAAACTAGGAGTTTATCCTGAACGCTCTTTAGCAGAAGTGCCACAAGATATTAAAGCCAAGTATTTTGAACAAGAAGGCTCCTTCTATCGTGTAAAGGATGAAATTAAGCGATGTGTAACCTTTAAAAAGCATAATTTATTAAAGGATTCCTATGATAGCAATTATGATTTAATTGTTTGTCGCAATGTTATGATTTACTTTACAGAGGAAGCGAAAGATCAGATTTATAACGATTTTAGTAAAGCTTTACGCAAGGATGGTATTTTATTTGTTGGATCAACAGAGCAAATTTTTAATCCAGCTCGTTATGAATTTGAGGTAGAGGATACATTCTTCTATCGAAAAAAATAATTAATAATATGAATGAAAAGCATTTGTATGAATGACATCTTAGCTGTTATCTACATACATGAAAGCAAAGCATTGGATAGAGATAATTGATACGCTTTCGCTTACTATAAGCAAAGGCGTATTTTTTATCATAAATCGTTCAGAATATTCACATTTAAGGAATAGTTAATAAGGCGAATGTCTAAAAGCATTGGCAAAAGGACTGTTTTTTTAAAGAATATATGTTATAGTGAAAAATACATACTTTAGCGAGTTGAAGGGAGAAAGTGTTTTATGCGTTACTTAACAGCAGGTGAGTCACATGGACCCCAATTAACAACAATTATTGAGGGGCTACCATCACTCTTACCAATTACAGCAGAAAAAATTAATCATGATTTAAAACGACGTCAAGGAGGTCATGGACGTGGACGTCGCATGCAAATTGAAACAGATACAGTAGAGATTGTTGCAGGCGTACGTCATGGACAAACACTTGGTTCTCCTGTAGCACTAGTTGTCACAAATGATGACTGGAAGCATTGGACAAAAATTATGGGTGCTGAGCCGTTAGCAGATGATGTGAATCCAGAGGAGATTAAACGTCAAATTTCACGACCACGACCAGGTCATGCGGATTTAGTAGGTGGTATGAAATATGGTCATCGTGATTTACGCAATGTTTTGGAGCGTTCTTCAGCCCGTGAAACAACTGTACGTGTAGCAGTGGGCTCTGTGGCAAAGGCATTATTAAATGAATTAGGGATTTCCATTGTGGCACATGTTACAGAAATTGTAGGGATTAAAGCTGATACTTCCTTGGTAGAAGGGAAATCTGCAGATGAAATTCGTGCCATTGTAGAAGCTGACCCATGCTATTGTGTGGACCCAGAGGCATCAGCCAAAATGGTAGAGGCAATTGATGAAGCGAAAAAAGCTGGCGATTCCATTGGTGGCGTTGTGGAGGTTATCATTGAAGGAGTGCCAGCAGGTGTAGGTTCTTATGTTCATTATGATCGTAAGCTGGATGCTAAATTAGCGGCTGCTATGCTATCCATTAATGCATTTAAAGGTGTAGAATTTGGCATTGGCTTTGAAATGGCACGTCGTAAAGGCTCTGAGGTGCATGATGAAATTATTTGGTCTGAAGAAGAGGGCTATACACGTGTGACCAATCGACTTGGTGGCTTAGAGGGCGGAATGTCTACTGGTATGCCAATTGTTGTACGTGGTGTAATGAAGCCAATTCCTACTTTATATAAACCATTACAAAGTGTGGATATTGATACAAAAGAGCCATTTAAAGCAAGCGTTGAACGCTCTGATAGCTGTGCAGTACCAGCAGCATCTATTGTAGCCGAGCATGTTATTGCCTGGGAAATAGCTAATGCAATTTTAGAGCAATTCCATAGTGACCAACTACCACAACTAAAAGCTCAAATTGATGAACATCGACAATATACAAAGGGGTTCTAATGTATGCGTGTACCAGTTGCAACAAAATCACATCATTATGAGGTTGTATTAGGTCATCAGTTTTTAACAGAAGCTATACAAGGATTTGCACATAAGCTAGAAAAAGCAGATAAGCTGATTGTACTGACAGATGCTAATGTGTGGGCAGCACAAGGTGAATATTTCACCTCAAATTTCCCATATGATTTTGAAGTTTTTATATTGCCTGGTGGTGAGGCATGTAAAACATTTGAGCAATATAATGCTGCACAAACATTTTTATTGGAGCAAAAATGCTCACGCAAATCATTTGTTTTTGCCTTTGGCGGAGGAGCTGTCGGCGATTTAACAGGCTTTGTGGCAGCTACCTATATGCGCGGCATTCCATTTATTCAAATTCCAACAACGATTTTAGCGCATGATTCGGCAGTTGGTGGTAAAACAGCCATTAATCATCCATTAGGAAAAAATATGATTGGTGCATTTTATCAGCCTGAAGGTGTTATTTATGATACAGCCTTTTTAGCAAGTTTATCCGAACGTGAAATACGTTCAGGAACAGCAGAATTAATAAAGCATGCGATGATTTCTGATCGCGACTGGCTAGAGAAGCTAATGGCAGCAGATTCGGTGCTTCATTTTAATCAGCATGAATTAGCCGAACAGCTTAAGAAAGGCATTGAAGTGAAGGCACATATTGTTGCTGAGGATGAAACAGAGCAATCTGTACGTAAATTTTTAAACTTAGGTCATACATATGGACATGCCATTGAGGCTGCTGCTGGCTATGGAAAGGTAGCACATGGTGAGGCTGTTATGATTGGGCTTGTCTATTGTTTATTACTAAGCGAACAATACGGCAAGCTAGATCGTGCATTTACCACAGCCTTTTTACAGTTTGCTATCAAAAATGGCTATCCTTTTGAGGCTGTTGCTGAGTATTCATTTGAACAATTAACAACTTATTTGTTGAAGGATAAAAAGACAGAATATGGTATTTTGCAATTTGTATTATTAGAGGACATCGGCAAACCTTTTGTACAAGCTATTGATTTAGCACAATGTCAAGAGGTCGATGCAGAGTATAGAAAGCTATTAGCGGAGGTGCTTGTATGATTCGTGGACTTAGAGGAGCGATAACAATTGAATCTGACAAGCCAGAGCTTGTATGGGATGAAACAGCGCGATTAGTGCGTGAGGTTGTAGCAGTCAATGATGTGGAAATCGATGATATTGCATCGATTGTAATTTCTGCAACACCTGATATTACTTCAGCATTTCCTGCACGTGCAGTACGTTTGATGGAGGGCTGGCAATATGTGCCTGTGATGTGTACACATGAAATGGATGTACCCAATGCATTGCCATTATGTATTCGTGTATTAATTCATGCAAATGTAGAAGTAGCACAGAAAGATGTTAAGCATGTGTATCTTAATGATGCAGTGAAATTAAGACCAGATTTAGCGCAGGCGAAATAAGTAGAGGAGATGTTGTAGATGAAATGGAAACAGCAATTGGATGGTATGCAAGCATATAAGCCAGGGAAACCAATTGAAGAAGTACAACGTGAATATGGCTTAAAGGAAGTTATTAAATTAGCATCAAATGAAAATCCATTTGGATGCTCACCAAAGGTAACTGCTTATTTGCAAAATAATGCAGTGAATCATGCACTTTATCCAGACGGCTACGCTCAAAATTTGCGTACGGCTGTTGCGAATTATTTAGGCGTGCAAGAAACACAACTTCTTTTTGGAAATGGCTCTGATGACTTAATTGCTATTATTACGCGTGCCTTACTGTATCCAGGTGTCAATACTGTGATGGCTGACCCATCCTTCTCTCAATACTGGCATAATGCTGAAATTGAAGGTGCAGAAGTACGCAAAATTCCTTGCGTTGATGGCGCACATGATTTAGATGCGATGGCAGCAGCAATTGATGAACAAACATCTGTTGTATGGGTATGTAGCCCGAATAATCCTACAGGTGTTGTTATTCCTGATGCTGATTTACGTAATTTTTTAGCAAAAGTGCCAAGCGATGTTCTCGTTATTTTAGACGAGGCTTATATTGAATATGTGACACACTCAGGTCATAAAAATACATTGCCGATTATTGATGATTATCCAAATGTTCTTTTATTACGTACATTCTCAAAAGCATATGGTCTTGCCTCGTTCCGCGTTGGCTATGCCATTGGACAGCCTGAGGTCATTGCCAAGCTTGATCCTGTAAGAGCGCCATTTAATAATACAATTTTAAGTCAGGCTGTTGCAGCTATTGCACTTAGTGATCAGGACTATATTCAAGCATGTCGTGATGCAAATGAAAAAGGTAAAAAGCAATATGTTGAGTTTTGTGAAAAGCATAATTTGAAATACTTCCCATCTGATACAAACTTTATTTTCTTTGATACAAAGGCTGATAGTGATGTTGTGTTCCAAGAGCTGATGAAAAAGGGCTTTATTATCCGCAGTGGTAATGCTTTAGGAATGCCAGGATTTATCCGTGTGACAATTGGCACAGAGGCTCAAAATGCAGCATTGCTGAGCCAGCTTGATGTGATTTTAAAGGAACAGGGAGTTTTTGCATGACACGCAAAGTGCTCGTTATCGGGCTAGGCTTAATTGGTGGCTCTATTGCACTTGCTTTACAAAAAGCACCTGAAACTCGAATTATTGGCTATGATGTGGATGCTCAAACACGTGAGCATGCCAAAACATTAAATATTGTCCATGATATTGTCACAGACCCAAAGGAAGTTGCTGCGGATGCTGATGTTATTATTTTTGGCACACCCGTTAATGCAACACTTGAGTGGATGGAGCAATTAAAATCATGGCCATTAAAAAATAAAGTGATTGTAACAGATACAGGAAGTACCAAAAAATTAATTATGCAAAAAGCTGGGGAGCTACGTGAGCTTGGTATTACATTTATTGGTGGACACCCAATGGCAGGCTCTCATAAAAGTGGTGTGTTAGCTGCAAAGGCCCATCTTTTCGAGAATGCTTACTATATGCTAACGCCGCTTGCTGGTGAGGAAATTGTCCATATGGCACAGCTTGAAAGCTTGCTAAAATTCACGCATGCAAAGGTTGTTAGTGTATCTGCCAGCGAACACGATCATATGACAGCGGTTGTTAGTCATTTCCCGCATGTAATTGCTGCCTCACTTGTTCATCAACTAGGAGGCGAGAATGGGGAATACCCAATGACACGTTCCCTTGCAGCAGGTGGTTTTCGTGATGTGACACGTATCGCCTCCTCTAATCCTACCTTATGGCGAGATATTACGTTACAAAATCGTGATGAGCTACTGACACAGCTTGAGGGCTGGGAAAAGGAGATGCATCGCATTAAGGAACTACTAACAAGTGGTACAGCGCAAGATATTGAGGATTATTTTGCTGTTGCTAAAGAGCTGCGAGATGAATTACCAATTGGGGCAGGTGCTATGTATACACCGTTCGATTTATATGTGGATGTTCCTGACTATCCAGGTGTGATTTCAGAGGTGACAGGCTTGCTTGCGGATGAAGCGATTAGTATTACAAATTTAAGAATTGTAGAATCTCGTGAAGATGTTTTTGGTATTCTTGTTATTAGCTTCCAAAGTGAAAATGACCGTGAACGTGCAGCGACATGTATTCAAAAACGAGCGAAATTCGAAACATATATTTCATAGTATATTGATAATAGAGGCGGACTGCTAAGAAAACATTACCTTTCTTGGCAGTCCCGTCTTCATAGAAAGGGAGAAAATCAATGAGTGAAAAAGTTTTGCAATATAATAAGCCTTCTTTACAAGGAGCATTAACGATTCCTGGCGATAAGTCCGTTTCTCACCGTGCTGTGATGTTTGGAGCGATTGCTACAGGTACAACAACAGTGGAAGGTTTTTTATTAGGTGAAGACTGCTTAAGTACCATTGATTGCTTCCAAAAGCTTGGTGCTCGTATTAAGGTAGAGGGAACAAATGTAACAATTCAAAGTCCGGGAATTGACAATTGGCAGGAGCCTACAGAGGTATTGTATACAGGTAACTCAGGCACAACAACACGCTTAATGCTGGGCATTTTAGCAGGTTCTTCGGTTCATTCCGTCATGACAGGAGATGCCTCTATCGGCAAGCGACCAATGCGCCGTGTGATTGACCCGCTACGCCAAATGGGTGCTCACATTACAGGTCGTGCAAATGGACAATATACACCGCTTGCTATTCAAGGAACAAAACTGCAAGCAATTGATTATCAAATGCCTGTAGCGAGCGCACAAGTAAAATCTGCTATTTTACTTGCGGGCTTACGTGCTGAAGGAACGACAATTGTACGAGAAACAGAGGTATCGCGAGATCATACAGAGCGAATGCTGCGTCAATTTGGTGCACATGTAGATGTCAACAATGGGGTTGTTTCCATAGAAGGTGGACAAGCACTTCAAGGAACGCATGTTGCTGTACCAGGCGATATTTCCTCAGCAGCCTTCTTCTTAGTGGCAGGAGCTATTTGCGATAATAGTACAATAACGCTAGAAAATGTCGGCGTTAATCCAACGCGTGATGGTATTATAGAGGTTCTTCAAAAAATGGGGGCAGCAATGACAGTAACGCCAAATGATGCTGCACAAGCGGAGCCTACAGCAACAATACAAATAGCAGCATCATCATTATCCGCTACAACTATTCAAGGCGATATGATTCCACGTTTAATTGATGAAATTCCAATTATTGCACTGCTTGCTACACAAGCACAAGGTCGAACAGTGATTAAAGATGCTGAGGAGCTAAAAGTGAAGGAAACGGATCGTATAACAGCTGTTGTCAATGAGCTAACAAAGCTAGGAGCGAATATTGAAGCAACTGCAGATGGCATGATTATTCAAGGACCAACACCACTGCATGGTGCGAGCCTGCAAACATATGGTGATCATCGTATTGGCATGATGGGTGCAATTGCTGCATTAATTACAGATGGAGCAGTCACATTAGACGACGCTGACTGTATCGCTGTATCATACCCATCATTCTTTGAGCATATTGAAGCCGTGAAGAAATAAGCAATCATAAACTCTCCAAGCTTTTGGGGAGTTTTTTCTTGTTTCAATAGGAAATGTTTTGTAGCATAAAGGTATTAATGAAAGAATAGGTGAATAACTGTGAACAATGCGATGACTGAAATGATGCAAGCACTTGAGCAAGGAAACTTGGCATTAATCGATCAGCTACTGGAATCATTTTTAACAAAGGAGCTACCAGAGGATATCTATGCGCTAGCTGAAATTTTTATGCAATATGGATATATGAAGGAAGCTGACCGTGTGCTGGAGCATTTACAATTTTTATTTCCAGAGGAGGCACAGTTAAAAATAGATCATGCAAATGTGTTAATGGAGCTTGGTGATGAGGACGAGGCATTGGATTTATTATTAGCAATTGATGACACATCACAAGAGTACCCTCAAGCATTACTTGTTCTAGCCGATTATTATCAAATGCAAGGGCTATTTGAGGTAGCGGAAACCCGTATTAATGAGGCATTGGCAATTTTGCCAGACGAGCCATTACTGCACTTTGCGAAAGCCGAGCTGTTATTTGAAACAGGTCGCTTTTTAGAGGCTGCTAGATTGTATGAGGAATTATATGAGCAGCAAGGTGAATTTGCAGGGGTAAACCTTGTAGAGCGACTGGCAGAGGTCTATCGTGCAGGTGCTGCCTATGAAATAGCGTTTGATTATTATGTAAAAGCACTTGAGGATGAGGTAAAGCCTGATGTTTTATTTGGCGCTGCCTATTCTGCTTTCCAATCTCAAAAATATGAGATAGCCATTAAGCAATTGGAGGAATTAAAAGAATTAGACCCTGATTACTTCTCAGCGTATTTATTGCTTGCGGAAAGCTATGCCATGCTAGAGGATAATCAAAAAGCATACACGGCTATACAGGAAGGTTTAAAGCGCGATGAATATGATAAGTCACTCTATTTATTTGCAGGGAAAATGGCACTAAAAAATGGATTACCAGAGGAAGCGGAGCAATATTTGCGTGAGGCAATAGCGCTTGATCCTGAATATATGGAGGCAGTATTGGCTCTTACAGCCATTTTTGGACAGCAGGAGCGTTATGAGGACGTCATCGAATTGTTTGAAACCTTACAGCAAAATGATTTTGAATGGAGTGCGTTATATCCTTTTGCGGCAGAGGCATATGAAAATTTAGAATTGTACGACCGTGCATACGAATTTTACCGTTTGGCATATAATGATTTTAAGGAAGACGCAGCATTTTTAGAAAAATATGTTTACTTTTTAGTAGAGGAAGGCAAACGTTCAGAGGCAAAAGAGGTTCTTGAACAATTATTAAGCATACAACCAGGTGAACCAGTGTGGCAAGAGCTATTAGAAACCTTAGAATTTGAGTAAAGGGGGGAGTGGGTATGACTGCTTCTGTATCAGTTGTTGATAAAAAGGCATTTGTTCGATGGTTTTTAAAAAATTATCAATTGAAGCGACGAGAATGTGTATGGATTTTAAATTATTTATTAAGTAATGATGATCTTTTAAAACGAATCCGTTTTGTGGAGGAAGCTCACTATTGTCCAAGAGCAATGGTGATGTCAACAGTTGATTCAACAGGTGTGCCTTTTCGATTTTATAAAGGCAATGTAATGACGGCAGATGCTGAGAAATCATTCCATGATTTGCGCTTACATGAGCAGGAAGATATGTATATCCAATTGAATTTTCCAAATGTACCACCAAGTGCACAATACTTAGCAGTTCTAGAAGAAAACCCATATATGCCAGAAACACTGCTTGTGAGTGAAAAAGATCGGTTACTGGCGGAAGAACTGCTTTCCAATAGCTTACTCGTATTCCAGGAAGAAAAATTACTTGCACAAATTGATGAGGCTCTTGATAAGGGAGATAAGGAACGTTTTTATGAATTGTCTAATTTGTTACAAGCATTAAAGGAAACAACGAGTCATAGGTAAAATTTGAATGCCCTTTCACCGCTTTAATATGGTAACATTACTAGTGAATGATTGCTTTCACTTTTAATTGGTTATCCTATTAAAGTGTGGAGAAGGGCATTTTATTTTGCAGTAAAAGGAGGTTTGGTAAATGTATTTTAATGCAAACGATGTCACAGCATTTATGGCGCAGAAGGATTTTATTGATACAGCCATTGTGCCACTTGTATCCATCGATCTAGCTGCCGAAAAAATAAAGCAGAGCGGTGCGGAAGCAGATTTTATTATGTCTTTAACATCTTTTATAGAAAAGCAATTTAAGGGACGTCTGCTCGTTATGCCGCCATTTTCGTATATACCATCTTTAAAATCTGATGACTTGCCACAGCAATTAGAAGCACAATTACATAATGCTGGCTTTAAGCATGTGTTCTTCGTTACTTGCGATCATTTTTGGACAAGTATTGGAGATAACGTAAATATGATTTGGTTACCAGCAATTCCACTAGAAAGTATGGATGCGAATGTTAAAAAATCTATCTTGGAAGATCAGTTGCGCCAAGTGATTCCATTGCTTTCGACGAAATGGGCACAAATGTAACATTTAGCTTCAATAAATGTTCACATTCTCCAGCTTTCCACAGAATGCTATATTGACCAAGCTATGGACTTGATATATCATATATATGTCCTAGTATTACTATTTGTAAAAGTATGTCCGTTGGACTGACCTTTAAGTTAGAGGGGGGGAAAATAAGTGAGTAAAAATCGAGTTTCACGTCGTCAGTTTCTAAGCTATACACTGACTGGTGTAGGTGGATTTATGGCGGCAGGTATGCTAATGCCAATGGTTCGTTTTGCAATTGATCCAGTGTTACAAAAGCATGATGGTGGAGATTTTGTGAAAACAGAGCATAAAATCGCTGACCTGACTGAAGAGCCAGTAAAAGTTGACTTTTCATATGAACAAGTGGATGCATGGTACAAATCACAGGTTACAGATGTAGCATGGGTTTATAAAAGTGGCGATCAAATCATTGCCCTTTCACCAGTTTGTAAGCATTTAGGTTGTATGGTGGACTGGGGTGGAGATTCAGCACACCCTGATCAATTCTTCTGCCCATGTCACGCAGGACGTTACGAGAAAAACGGGAAAAACGTTGCAGGTACACCGCCTCTAGGTCCGTTGGATGAATTTGATGTACAAGAAGAAGATGGCTATTTAATGATTGGTCCAGCAAAAGCAAATACTCTAGTTAAATAAGTAAGGGGGTACGACAAAAGTGCTAAATAAAATTTATGATTGGGTCGATGAACGCTTAGATATTACACCGATTTGGCGTGATATTGCCGACCACGAAGTGCCAGAGCACGTTAACCCTGCACATCATTTTTCAGCATTCGTTTATTGCTTTGGTGGATTAACATTCTTCATCACAGTAATTCAAATTTTATCTGGTATGTTCCTAACAATGTACTATGTACCAGACGTTGTGAATGCTTGGAAATCAGTTTATTATTTACAAAACGAAGTAGCATTTGGTGAAATCGTACGTGGTATGCACCACTGGGGAGCTTCATTAGTTATCGTAATGATGTTCTTACATACACTTCGTGTATTCTTCACGGGTTCTTATAAGAAGCCTCGTGAGTTAAACTGGATGGTTGGTGTAGGTATTTTTGGTGTAATGATGGGTCTTGGTTTTACAGGATACTTATTACCATGGGATATGAAAGCATTATTCGCTACAAAAGTAGGTATCGAAATTGCTGCATCTGTACCGTTTATCGGTGAAATGATTAAAATATTATTAGCGGGTGACACAACGATTCTAGGTGCTCAAACGTTAACACGATTCTTTGCGATTCATGTATTCTTCTTGCCTGCAGTATTGTTTGGGTTACTTGCAGCACACTTTATCATGATTCGTCGACAAGGAATTTCAGGACCGTTGTAATGAACGAAACGGTTCAATGATCTTTAAAAGGAGGGGACACTATGCATCGCGGAAAAGGAATGAAATTTGTCGGCGATTCACGTATTAAAGCGAATCACAGAATGCCGAACGTTCCGAAGGATTATTCCGAATATCCAGGTAAGACGGAAGCTTTCTGGCCGAACTTCTTACTGAAGGAATGGATGGTAGGTGCTGTATTTTTAATTGGATACTTGTTATTAACAGTCGCTCACCCGTCACCACTTGAAGGGCCGGCTGATCCAACTAGAGCATATACACCACTACCGGACTGGTACTTCTTATTTATGTATCAACTTTTAAAATACTCATTTGCTTCTGGTCCATACAATGTAATTGGAGCTATTGTGATGCCAGGTCTTGCATTTGGAGCGCTATTATTAATGCCATTTTTAGACAAAGGTCCAGAGCGCCGTCCATCTAAACGTCCATTACCAACAGCGTTTATGCTATTAACATTAGCAGCAATGTTCTACCTAACTTGGGAGTCAGTGGCTAACCATGACTGGGTAGCTCAAAAAGAGATGGGTAAAATTCCAACACAAGTGGAATTTAATGTAGATGAAACACTTCCAGGTTATGCAATTTGGACAGGTGAAACTGGTGAGCAAGCGAAATCATGTATTTCTTGTCACGCTGCTGACTTTACAGAAGCACCAGCAGCACCTGCATTAGGTGGTAATACTTTAACGGCTGAGGAAGTTGAAGATATTATTCATAATGGTCGTGGTGCGATGCCAGCAGGTCAATTCAATGGAACAGATGAAGAAGCAAAGCAATTAGCTGAATTTATTGCAAGCTTAAAACCTGTTGAATAAACTATAATTTAAAAGAGTCAGGAAACTGGCTCTTTTTTTCTACCTTCATGCTGTGGCTGAAACGTAAGCCTAAAAGTTCCCTTATACATAGTAGGATAAAAAAATGGCATTATCGTGCTGTTAAATATTACGGTAGAGGTACATAATAAGCTGTAACTATTTTTAGTAAAGCTGGGAGTCAAGGAGTTGTAATCATGCACATAATACGAGCGAATATTTGGTATCTTCTCACCCATAAATCCTTTTTAATCACCTTGCTCATCATTAATGTAATAGGAACGATTTATGGCTATTATTGGTATGGTTGGCAGCTTGCAATGACGAAGCCTATTTTTTATATTTTTGTACCAGATAGCCCTACAGCGAGCCTCTTTTTTTGCTTTGTTTTGCTAGCTTGGATTATGGGCAAAAGCTGGCCGCTGATGGAAGTTTTAGCGCTTGTTACATTAGTGAAATATGGTTTATGGGCAGATGTCATGAATATTTGGACATTGATTGAAACAGGCTCTATTGGCTGGCAAGGTTGGATGCTTGTAGGTTCACATTTTGCGATGGCAGTACAGGCAGTTTTATATATTCAAAAATACGTTTTTTCTTATGGGCATGTAGTGATAGCGGCTATTTGGACATTGCATAATGATGTCATTGATTATGTTTTTGGACAAATGCCAATGTATCGAGATTTAGCCAACTACACAAGCTATATTGGCTACTTTACATTTTGGTTATCCATTGCCTGTATTTTACTCGCTATTTTCTCAATTAAATGGCGCAAATATTTGCCGAATTAGAGCATTAATTATAAAATTATAGTATCGAGGTAGAAAGGGGTTAGAATATTGTCAACAGGCATGTATATTGTTTATTTTGTAATTATTATGCTGTTGCCGCTTTACGCACAAATGAAGGTAAAGGGGACGTATAAGAAATTTGCAAAACAACGTACAATGAAGGGACAAACAGGTGCAGAGGTAGCGCGTGCGATTTTAGATGCCAATGGTTTATATGATGTACGAGTTGTTCCGACACAAGGTGTGTTGTCAGATCATTATAATCCGGCAACCAAGACTGTTGCTTTATCAGAGAGTAACTTTTATGAAGCGAGTGTTGCAGGTGCTGCTGTAGCTGCCCATGAGGTAGGCCACGCCATCCAACATAAAGAAGCTTATTCTATGCTTACTTTACGCAGTAAGCTCGTTCCAGTGGCTAATATTTCATCAAATATGTCTTGGATTTTCGTAATGATTGGTATTTTTGCAAGTAGTACAAATTTCTTGCTGTTAGGGATTGTCCTATTAGCAGCGGGGGTTGTCTTCCAATTGGTAACATTGCCAGTAGAATTTGATGCATCTAAACGCGCTTTAGTGCAAATGAATTCACTTGGGATTATTACAAATGAAGAGGAGCGTCCAGCACGTAAAGTATTAAGTGCCGCAGCTTTAACATATGTGGCAGCAGCAGCAGTCGCTGTATTAGAGCTATTACGTTTAATTTTAATATTTACAAATATGCGCGGTGATGACTAAGAGAAAACTTGTTATGGTTGTATGACCATAACAAGTCAGACTGTAGACAAAAGCCATCGAGAGGTTCACTCTCGATGGCTTTTGTCATTTTTCTTCCTATTTCTTTTATAGATTTGGTTATATACAACCAAATCTAGCATACTCTTCGAGCATAGTTGCTCTCTTAAGCTACTTGCCACGTCCAAGTAGCCAGTTTCTTTAAATTAATGGCAGCAAAAGTAAGCATCGCCTGCATGGACAATTTTTTTAGACCTCTTAAGGTTGTCCAACGCATACCATGCTTTTCTTTTGCATCCGCAAATACACGCTCAATCGTTTCTTTGCGCTTTGCATAAATCTGTTTGATGTCATAGGAATGGCGTAAATGTTCAGCTTCCTCCACATATGACTCCCAGATATGGCGTTGAATGAGTTTTTGATGATGCTTACTTTCTGTACATTGGGAAAGGTTTGGACACTTCGCACAAATCAAAGGATTCGATTTATATTGCCGATATCCTCCTTTCGTCGTTGTTGCATACTTCAATATCTGCCCTTGTGGGCAAAGATAACAATTATAATGCTCGTCATATATATACTCATGCTTTCGGAAGAATCCATCTTTCGTTTTAGGTCGTGTATACGGAAGAACAGGCAACATTTGATTCTCTAATAAAAAGTTCGTAATCGCTGGTGTTTTATAGGCTGCATCTGCCGCAACAGCGATTGGTTTTTGAACGTTTTGAATGACTCTTTCAACAAGTGGCTGCAATACATGGCTATCGTGCACATTTCCCGGAGTCACAATGGCACCTAAGACAAAGCCCTTTTCATCTGTCGCTGCATGAAAGGAATACGCAAACTGCTTCGTACGTTCATCCTTCACGTAATACCCACTTTCAGGATCTGTCGTGCTTTCCTTTATTTCTTTCCATTCTTCCTTTTCAAACTTCTCCGGGGGAAAGGGCTTTTTTCCGTGTTCTTCACGATCCATATTTAACTCTAATTGAAGTTTTTCTTCATAAGCCCGTGTTTCTTTTCGTACAACCTTTTTATCATACTTCCGTTTATTCGCACTCGCTTTCACATGCGTAGAATCGATAAATAAATGGTCTGCATGGAGGAGTCCTTGATGCATAATCTCTTTTAATATACGATAGAATATCTGCTCAAATATATCAGTGTCTTGAAAGCGACGGACATAATTTTTACCGAAGGTAGAGAAATGCGGGACTTCTGTATGGAAGCCAAATCCTAAAAACCAACGATACGCCATATTCGTTTCAATTTCTTTGATGGTTTGACGCATGGACCGTATACCAAAAACGTACTGAATAAACGTCATTTTAAAGAGAACAACAGGATCAATACTAGGGCGTCCTTTAGCAGAGTAGAGATTTTCTACTAAAGGATAGATAAATGAAAAATCAATAGCCGCCTCTAGTTTTCGCACTAAATGATCTTGGGGAACTAATTGATCAATCGTTAGCATTTCTAATTGTTCACGTTCATTGATTTGATTTTTTGTCATCATGGTTGATCACCTCGAAAGTGTACTTTTTATCAATAGATGAATAAGGAATTCTTTATGTAGAAGTTGATTGGAACGAAGGGTGGCGACTCCTGCGGGAAAAGCGGGAAAGTCGAGATCCTGGACTGAGCGAAGCGAGGGAAGCAGCTCGACCCCGCCCGCGGAAAGCGTCCGCCCGTAGTGGAAATCAACGGCTTTACTTTATTTTATTGTAAAAGAAAAAAGACTGTAGGCAAACTCAAAATTCATTGAGTTTGTCTACAGTCTGACTTGTTATGGTTGTATGACCATAACAAGTTTTTCATCTATTCAAAACCAACTGGCTGCCATAATGGACAAATTCGCTCTGTCCTAATCTCTTTTTAAAAAGGGAATCGTTAAAATTGAGAACAATGGAAAAATCAAATATAAAGACTTTAAATCCATCAGCGTTAAGAACCAAATATCCATACAACCTATCAAAATGAACCCTATACTATTAAACAGCATAAATGAAACAAACCTATTTCCAAGCTTTTCAGAAAGATAAATATTAATAGGAACTACTAAAAAAGCCGTAAATAAATAGATGGCTAAAAACAGCATTATTAACATCGCTAGCCTTAAATACATTTGCTCTGACTCCAATAGTCCTTCAATAAAATGAATACTTAGCACAGTAATGAATGTTACTATTATCGGAAACAAAAGCATCTTCGCTTTATAATTTTTTTCCATTTCTGTTACCTCTCTGAGTTATTATAATCCAGTCCTTCATTTGAACTGAATTATAATAACCATTATGCTAAATTAGTAAAGGAGTGATCCTTCCTAGCAAGTTTTTTCTCTTATTCGTTTAATGCAGTGGCTGTTTTTGTTCATCCAATGTAAAGCCTTCCCCTGCTACATCTCGCACTTCAATAATCGATACGAAAGCATGGGGGTCAACCTCATGGATAATTGATTTTAAACGCACAACTTCATTGCGACCAATCACACAATAAATAACCTCTTTCGGTTGTTTTGTAAAATGCCCATGTCCTTCTAAAATCGTGATGCCTCGCTCCATGCGTAGCGCAATCGTCTTTGCGATAACATCCGATTGCTCAGAAATAATAAGAGCACCACGAGCGGCATATGCACCATCCTGTACGAAATCTATCACACGTGCGCCAACAAAGACTGCCACTAATGTGTACATCATTGAACGAGCATCTAAGAATGTTAACCATGATAGCATAATAACAATGGCATCAAAGATAAACATCGTCTTCCCCATGCTCCAGCCTAAATATTTATGTCCTAGTCGAGCTAAAATATCAACACCACCTGTTGTACCGCCATAGCGGAAAACAATACCAAGCCCTAATCCAACAAAGACACCCGCGAAAAGTGCAACAAGCAGCATATCATCCTCTAAATGAATCGTAAATTGATACTTTTGGAAAACTTTAAGGAAAACAGATACGGATAATGTCCCAACTAACGTATAAATAAAGGATTTTTTTCCAAGTAAACGATAACCAATAATAAACATCGGAATATTTAATAATAGGTTCATTAAGGCAGGGTCCCAACCTAATGTAAAATAAAGTATAAGTGTGATCCCACTAAGTCCACCCTCACCAAGCTGATTTTGCATGTTGAAGTGAACAAAGCCGAAGCTAAAAATTGCCGCTCCGAGCATTATTGCGATAATATTACGAATTTTAAGCTGTTTTAACATTTGACCTCCTGTAGTTCCAATCAATGAAGTAGTGATATCTATTATCACGTCTGTTGATTAACTAAATTTTCCTATAAAAAACTAATAAAAAAGAGAGATTCCATGTAAAATGTAAGTTACCACACCAACATTTACGAGGAGGAATCTCTCATGGCTAAGAATACCACGATTTTCACATTACTTCAAAACTTTATTTCACAGGAAGAACTGGACGGGATTCTAGCTGAGTTTCAGTTTGAAGATACGGCTCGTAAATGTAATGTAGCGACACTTTTAGACTACTTGGTTGGTGCTGCTACATTTGAATGGAAAAGTATGCGCCACGCTGCGGATGTTGCACCCGCACACGGCTTAAAATCAGTGGACTATTCGACACTTTCAAAACGTTTAGGTGAACTGAATTACCTCATCGTGAAGCGTATTTTCGAATTAATTGTCGGCCGATTAAACCGAGCTGCAAGGCGTTCTCTCAAGTTAAAAAAAGAACTTCTGGCAATTGATTCGACAACGATTACGGTCGGAAAAACTCGTTTACCATGGGCGCTTTATCACGGGAATCGTTCAGGGATCAAACTGCACGTCAGCTTTACAAATGAAACAGGTATGCCTCTTCAAATCGTTGAAACAACTGGGCTGAAGCATGATGGTCCAATCGGTGTTCAATTAGAAGATAAGCGTTTTATTTTAGTGGCGGATCGTGCTTATTTTTCAATTGATAAAGTCGATCGATATGCAAAAACGCAGCAGGATTTTGTCATTCGTTTAAAAGAGAATATTCAGTTAAACCGTAAAAAATCGTTACAACGAGCAGCTGTGGAAGGTTCAAATATCGTCGCAGACTTTACTTGTACGCTAGGTACGGCACAAAAACAAACCGAAAAACGCCATCGTATTGTCGAGTTTACCGATTATGAAGGTGCGATTGTACGTGTCGTCACGAATCTTCGCGATGTATCCGCAGAAGAAATCGCAGGCATGTATAAGGAACGTTGGGCAATCGAATCCTTCTTTCGCTGGATTAAACAAAATTTAAATGTGCCAGTATTATTTGGCACGACTAAAAATGCGGTATTTAGTCAGCTTTTCGCCGCGTTAATTGCCTATGTTTTATTAAAGTTTTTACACAGCCGCATTCAGTTGAAATCAGACGTAGACTCCTTGTCATTCGCAGGTTTTACACGCCTGTTTCTTTGGCATGCGCTTCCGGTGAAATGGCGAACGTACGTCGAAGAAATCTTATCATCAGCTCGGATGATTTATCAAAAAAGTGTTACGTGATTTTGGCTAATCAACACGCGTGATCTATTATCTGACATTTTATTGGTTTTGACAACAATGGTGTAAATTTTATACGATGGTAAATAGGAGTGTGATGAACTATGACAGAACAACTATCAATGCAAGCTCTGCAACAACGTGTGGATGATTATATAGGACAATTTAAAGAAGGCTATTTTCCACCATTTGAGCTATTAGCGCGTCTTACAGAGGAGCTTGGTGAGCTATCGCGTGAAGTGCAGGATGTATACGGGCAAAAAAAGAAAAAGAGTACGGAAGGAACAAATAGTATTGAAGAAGAGCTAGGGGACTTTTTCTTTGTCCTAGTATGCTTTGCAAATGCACAAGGCATTCAATTAGATCAAGCACTTTTACGCGTCATACATAAGTTTGAAACGAGAGATAAGGATCGTTGGACAAGAAAGGATGAAGAATAATGTCGATTCGTGTAGCCATTGCAGGAGCAAGAGGAAAAATGGGAGCTGAGGCTGTACATACGGTTATGAAACATGACAAAATGGAATTAGTAGCTGTACTAGATTATAAGGAAGTAGGAAAAACATTAGCTGATTTAGAAATGTTTCCAGCCAGTTACACAGCACCTATCTTTACAGATATGCATGAGCTTGTAGAAGCAACTGCACCAGACGTACTAGTAGACCTAACAAATCCCCATGCAGTATACAAACATACTAAAGAGGCATTGACATTAAATGTGCGACCTGTCATTGGTACAACGGGATTTACAGATGTACAGCTTGAGGAATTAACAGCAATAGCTAAAGAAAAAGAACTAGGCTGTATTATCGCACCCAACTTTGCCATCGGTGCTATTTTAATGATGAAATTCGCCAAAGAAGCAGCAAAATACTTACCTGATGTAGAAATTATAGAAATGCACCACGATCAAAAGCTTGATGCACCCTCTGGCACAGCCGTAAAAACTGCACAATTAATACAAGAGGTTCGTGCACCAAAAGCTCAAGGACATCCAGAAGAAAAAGAAACCATTGCAGGTGCAAGAGGTGGAGATATTGATGGCATGCGTATTCACTCCGTACGCTTACCGGGTTTAGTGGCACACCAGCAAGTATTATTTGGAGGGGATGGGCAGCTGTTAACAATTCGCCATGATTCACTAAATCGTAACTCTTTTATGTCAGGTGTGGCATTTTGTATAGAAGAGGTTATGAAAATGGATCAGCTTGTATATGGTTTAGAAAACATCATTTAAAGATGGGGATGGAAGCTATATGAAAATCGCATTAATTGCACACGATCATAAAAAAGATAATTTAGTACAGTTTGCTATTGCTTACCAAAATATTTTACAGGAGCATACCCTATATGCGACGGGCACAACAGGACAACGTGTAATTGAAGCTACTGGTTTAGAGGTTACACGTTTTCGTTCAGGTCCTCTTGGTGGCGACCAACAAATTGGCGCAATGATTGCCAATAATGATATGGACATGGTCATTTTTTTCCGTGATCCTTTAACAGCACAACCACATGAGCCAGACGTTTCTGCACTTATCCGTCTTTGTGATGTTTACCAAGTGCCACTGGCAACAAATATGGGTACAGCAGAAATACTACTAAAGGGCCTACAGGAAGGCTTTGTGGATTGGAGAATGATACAAGAAAGACGCAATTAATCAATTACGCCTCAGCGTAATTGTCGCTTCGCTTTCGATACAAAAAGAATTTGTTGAACCAAGATAAAAGGCGTGATAAAGAAAGGATGAATATCGAATGAAAAAGCTAAAAATAGGCATTACTTGTTATCCAACAGTTGGAGGCTCTGGTGTTATCGCAACAGAATTAGGCAAAATGCTTGCAGAAAGAGGACATGAAATTCATTTCATTACCTCAAGCGTACCATTTCGTTTGAACAAAATTTATCCAACCGTCTTTTTCCATGAAGTCGAAGTTAATAATTATTCAGTATTTCAATATTCACCATACGATATTGCATTAGCGAGTAAAATGGCAGACGTCATCAAGGATGAAGGGTTGGATGTGTTGCATGTGCATTATGCAATTCCACATGCAGTATGTGCGGTGCTAGCACGCGAAATGAGCGGTCAAGATATTGGCATCGTCACAACGCTTCATGGTACAGATATATCGGTGTTAGGGCAAGATTCTACACTGTCACAGGCTATCAAGTATGGTATTGATAAATCGGATATTGTTACGACTGTATCACATGCCCTAAAAGAGCAAACATATGAATTGATTGATACAACAAAACCAATTGATACAATCTATAACTTTGTGGATGAGCGTGAGTACTTCCCTCGCAATCCAGGAAACTTAAAAGCACAATTCGGTATAGAGGAAGATGAAAAAGTTATTATTCATGTATCAAACTTCCGTAAAATTAAAAACCTTCCACATATTGTAGAGGCATTTATGAAAATCCGCGCAAATATGAAGGCTAAACTATTATTAGTAGGGGATGGCCCTGAAAAGCACCGTGTTATGGATCAAGTAAAGGAGAGTCCATATATGAGTGATGTTTTATTTTTAGGGAAACAAGAAAACCTAGCTGAATTATATGCGATTAGCGACTTGAAACTTCTACTCTCACAGCAAGAGTCATTTGGGCTTGTGCTGTTAGAGGCAATGGCTTGTGGCGTGCCTTGTATCGGATCAAATGTAGGGGGAATCCCAGAGGTTATTGAGCATGGCGTAGATGGCTATATCGTAGAACAAGGGGATACAGATGCAGTAGCAGAGTATGCAGTTCGCTTATTGCAAAATGAAGAACAGTTACTGCGTTTTAGAGAGGCTGCGATTCGCGCCGTGAGCGATAAATTCCATTCCTCTAAAATTGTTGAGCAATATGAACAGCTATATGAGAGGGTTGCAGAAAAAAATCATGCAAAACAATAAAGAATGGCAGGCAGCGTATGTCGTGATTCAACAGCTAGAGCAGGCTGGCTTTGAGGCGGTTATTGTTGGCGGTGCAGTAAGGGATGCTTTACTGCAACGACCTGCTCATGATGTCGATGTTGCGACAAATGCGATGCCTGAGGAAGTAAAAGCGGTTTTTCCACGAACCGTAGATATTGGGATTCAGCATGGGACGGTACTTGTGATCGTACCTGCTGGCTCTGTTGAGGTCACAACCTATCGCACGGATGGCGAATATACGGATCATCGCAGACCAGAGCAAGTTTATTTTGTGCGTTCACTAAAGGAAGACCTGCAACGACGTGACTTTACAATGAATGCGCTTGCTCTAAGACGAGATGGTTCTATTGTTGATTTTTATGGTGGTCGCCAAGATATCGAGCAGCGAGTCATTCGAGCTGTTGGTGATGCACAAAAGCGCTTTGCAGAGGATGCTTTACGCATGCTGCGAGCCATTCGCTTTTCTGCGCAGCTTGATTTTACAATAGTAGCAGATACACTAGCTGCTATCCGCTACCAAGCGGCTGATCTTGCCTTTATTGCGAAAGAGCGTATTAAAGCAGAGCTTGATAAGCTATGGGTAGGACAAGCTGTTTATCGTGCTATTCTTCAATTAGAGGAGAGTAACCTAGCTGCTTATTTAGCAGGCAACTTCCACGCTGAAGATTGGCACTATTTTCATACTGAGGATAAGCTTGTAGGCTGGGCATATTTTGCCTTATTACAGGGAGAGCATTGGCAGGAGATCGTGCGAAATTACCGACTATCCAATAAGGAAATGGCATTTATTCAAGCTGTGATTACAGCCTTTCAAGCTTTGGCAGATGGCTGGACAAATGAGCATTATTTTATGTATACAGAGCAGGAGCTGGAGGTAGCATGTTATTTTGCACAATTAAGGCAGCTAAATGTGCCATATCCACAGCAAAGTATTCGTGAGCTACAAGCACAGCTACCGATTCACCATAAGCAGGAGCTTGTTGTTAATGGTACGGATTTGCTGAAATGGTCTGGTAAAAAGGGTGGTCCTTGGGTAAAGGAGGCATTAGCAAAGATATTGCAAGCTATTCTGCAGCGAGAGCTACAAAATGATCGACAGCAAATAAAAAAGTGGTTAGCACAACACTATTTTTAAGGAAGCATTCAAAGCCGCCCCCTTGCACGGATTTACAGTATGATCTAGACTAAAATAGTGAAGTTGACAAAAGGATTGATGGAAACATGACAAATTCCATAAAGGATAAAATTTTAAAAAGCCTATTAGAGGCAGATGGGGAAGCGGTATCAGGTCAGGACTTAGCAGATGCGCTTGGTGTTTCACGAACGGCTATTTGGAAGCATATGCAGACGCTCCAGGAGGAAGGCTATACCTTTGAAACCATTAAGAAGAAAGGCTATGTCCTAACGGGTGTACCGAATAGCTTAAGCCCAACACAAATTGAATTATTTTTACAAACAGAGCACTTTGGACGTGAAATTCATTATTATGATGTTGTAGATTCTACCCAAATTATTGCCCATAAGCTTGCACAAGAAGGCGCTCCACATGGCACGGTCGTCATTGGCGAGGAACAAACAGCAGGGCGTGGTCGTATGGCTCGCCCATGGGAGTCCGCACATGGCACAGGTATATGGATGACAGTTATTGTGCGACCAGATGTGACACCTCAGCAAGCATCGTCCTATACGCTTGTTGTAGCAGTAGCCATTACAATGGCGATTAAAACATTGTATAAGGATATAGAGCCAGCAATTAAATGGCCGAATGACTTATTGGTGAATGGTAAAAAATGTACGGGTATTTTAACGGAGATGCAGGCTGAGGCGGACTGTGTGCAAGCATTGCTTGTAGGCATTGGGATTAATGCGAATCAAGTAGCTGCTGATTTTTCGCCTGATATTGCTGATATTGCCACATCCTTACGCTTAGAGGCAGGCGAGGAAATTAATCGTGCTACACTAGTCGCATCCATCTTGCACTATTTAGAGCAATTTACAGCGTTATATGTAAAGGAAGGTTTTGCAAGTATAAAAGCGTTGTGGGAGCAACTATCCTGTACAATTGGGCAGCGCATTGAAGTAACAACAATTCGAGAGCGCTTTGAAGGTGTTGCGAGCGGCATTACAGATGATGGTGTGTTACAGCTAACACAGGATGATGGCACTGTGCGAACAATTTATGCTGGCGATATTAAATTACTATAAAAAAGAAGCTGCAAGAAGATAAAACTTGCAGCTTTTCTTTATTTGAAAGAGCAGTGCGGGTAAACGCTATTTTAATGATAAGTCGATATCACCATTTGATGAGGAAATAGTAAGCTGATGCTCACCATTGTATACTTGTGATACGGTATTACCTTGTTCTTTATCATTAATTGTAATATCACCAAAGCTTGTTGTTAGGTCGAAGCCAATATCGTCCTTGCTATTTTGTAAATGCAGCGTTGTATCACCAAAGCTGGAGGTAATCGTAGATGAGCCATAAAGCGTGCCGTTCATATCAATATCGCCATGCTCACTATCAATTGTTAAACCATTATTGATCGCTTGCTGGAATGTTATATCACCGAAGGATTGATTAATCGTTGTTTTTTCACCAGCTGTCTGTTCAAACATAATATCACCATAATCTTGCTGAAGGTCTAGCTGTTGATAATGAAGCTGATGAATAGCTATATCGCCAAAGTTATTGTTGATCGTTAGTGTACTTAGCTCATTATCTGCTGGTACATAGATTTTGATAGAGGGAGAATGCCAGCTACCAAAGCCAAATTCTATACGATTCTTGTTCTTTGTGGCTGTTTCAATAAACAATGTGTCATTGTCAATCTGATATGTGATATCCTGCTCCTCAAGCGCCTTTATTTCCAGCTTATAATCACTACCAGCTGCAATAATTTCCACATCGCCATAATCATTGCGAATATCTATATTTGTAAATGCATCGAGTGTATAAGATTGACTTGCCAATTGTTGCTTGCTTGGCACATGAAAGCCATCCTCATCTTTAATAATAAGCCAGCGACCGCCTGAAAAATAACCAATAAGCGCTAGTAAAATGCCTAATGAAATCATTGCTAGAGCAATAAGGGTGTGCTTTGCAGTCATTTAGAAGCCCCCTTTCTTTTTTTCGTTATTGTATGGAATAATCTCCCTAAGGCTTCAATTGAAATAAGGACGATTTTCTTGATCGCACGCATAATAAGCGGGAAGATTAACACACCTAATCCTGTAATAATAAAACCGACCCCTATAAAGAGCAGTGCAGTTGGCCAATGCTCTGTTAAAATCAGAATGCCTCCAATAACTGCAGCAATGCCACTGACGAAAATACTTGCAGCAGTAGCACCAATCGCAAAGATAATACTAGCAATTACAACCCCAAAGGAAAAAATAAGTGCAATAGCTGCTGCTAATAATGGTAATGAGAGCGGCGCAGATAGAATGGCTAAAATAATTAGCCAAATAGCGGTCATATTCTTTGTTGTTGATTTTGCGGAAGGGGTGTCCAAATCCTTTAAGGCAAAATCCGCTAATATTTGTGCAGCAACATGTGAAGGGGAGCCTAATTGTGCAATCACTTGTTGCTCATTACCCTCTCCCGCCTCGTCAAAATATTCCTCATAATAGGCAAGCGCAGCATCTAACTCATGCGCAGGAAGCCGATGTAATTTTTTTCGTAGCTTTTTTAAGTAGCTTGCTCTATCCATCTAAATTCCCTCCTAAAAGTACACAATCAACCTTTTCCTTATACGTTTGCCATTCCTTCAATAGCTCCAATAATCGTATACGTCCTTGCTCCGTAATTTGATAATAGCGTCTATTTCTACCTTGAAAGGGCTGATCGTAGGTTGTTAAGTAGTTGGCTTTTTGCAAGCGACGTAATACAGGATACAGTGTGGACTCGGATATATCCATCACGGCTTGCACCTGCTGTGTTAATGAGTAACCATAAGCATCCTCTTTATCAACAATGGCGAGTACACAAGCATCCAGTAAAGCTGAACCTAGCTGAAATGTCATCTTTCCACCTCACATTCAAACCTATACTTCATTTTATATTATATGTCATATAGTATGTTAATAGTATATGACGTATAGTATTGTTTGTCAAATAATTAAAAAATAATATTTGAAGATTACGAGGATTATTGTTATAGTATGTGCTGAAGGGCAGTATCCATTGTGAACGGCACCTTCACAAGCGCAAAACTTACAAACAATAAATATCTGCCTTGATCTTGAAAAGACAGGGACGGAAGAAAACGATATGTTCAATAGGCTTGGGATATACTAATCAAGCTTACGTTATGACCTTTGTTTAATACAACAGGTCTATTCCCCATGAACAAAGCACAGCCCTTCTGTCCATTTTTAGCACAGAAGGGTATTTTTGTTTTCTTCCCTTAAAAAGGAGGAGTAAAAATGAAAACAACTTCAGATTTTATCAAAATGAAAGCAGCAGGCGAGAAAATAGCGATGATCACTGCCTATGATTATCCCGCTGCTAAATTTGCTGAAGCTGCGGGTGTTGATATGATTCTTGTCGGAGATTCACTAGGAATGGTCGTGCTTGGCTATGATTCTACAATGCCAGTAACAGTAGCGGATATGGTACATCATGCAAAAGCAGTACGACGTGGTGCAAAGGATACTTTTGTGGTGGTGGATATGCCATTTGGCTCGTATCACGGTGCTATTCATGACACATTAAAAACAGCCATTTCCATGATGCAGCAAACGGGTGCAGATGCCTTGAAGGTAGAGGGTGCTGGCGAGGTGATTGCTGTTATTCAAAAATTAACGGCTGCTGGTATTCCAGTCGTTGCCCATTTAGGCTTATTACCACAGTCAGCAGGCGTGCTTGGTGGCTATAAGGTGCAAGGGAAAACGGCTGAGCAGGCTGCCGCGCTGATTGAGGATGCTAAAAAGTGCGAGGAGGCTGGTGCTTGTGCGGTTGTATTAGAATGTATCCCACATCAGCTAACAGAGCTTGTGGCAGCAAATCTTATTATTCCAACAATCGGCATCGGTGCAGGAGTAGAGGCTGATGGACAGGTGCTTGTATACCACGATATGCTCAGCTACGGCTCACATCATGTACCAAAGTTTGTCCAGCAATTCGCAGATATGGGCAAGGAAGCAAGCAGTGGTATGGTGGAGTATGTAGAGGCGGTCAAAGCTGGCACATTCCCCGCACCAGCGCACTTCTTTACGATGAAAGAGGAAGCATTGGATCAGCTATATGGAGGCGTCAAGTAATGAAAGTCGTAACGACAATCCAAGCATTAACGACAGAAATACAAGCAGCAAAGCAAACGCAACAAACAATTGGGCTTGTGCCAACGATGGGCTATTTACATGATGGGCATTTAACATTGGCACAGGCAGCTCGTGCTGAAAATGATGTTGTTGTGATGAGTATTTTTGTGAACCCAACACAATTTGGACCAAATGAAGATTTTGCAAGCTATCCTCGGGATTTACCTAGAGATACAGCTTTAGCGGAGTCTGCTGGTGTCGATATTGTATTTGCGCCAAGCGTGGAAGAAATGTATCCACATGATGGTGGCATTCGTATTGCGGCAGGTCAGCAAGCAACCATTTTGTGCGGAGCGAGTCGCCCGGGGCATTTTGATGGCGTGTTACAGGTTGTAGCGAAATTATTTCATTTAACACAGCCAACACGAGCATATTTTGGGCAAAAGGATGCACAGCAGGTTGCGATTATTGCCACAATGGTACGGGATTTTAATTTCCCTTTAGAGCTGCGTGTTATACCAGTTGTACGTGAGGCGGATGGCTTGGCAAAATCCTCTCGTAATGTTTATTTAAGCGAGCGAGAGCGTCAGGAGGCTCCTGCTATTTACGAAGCCCTACAGCTAGCTCGGGATAGCTTTTTAGCAACTGGTAATGCCGCAAGTGCGCTTGCAAAGGCAAAGGCTCATATTCAGGCGAGAACACATGGCAATATTGATTACATTGAATTATTGGCATACCCAGATTTAACACCTGTTACAGCGACAACCGAGCAGGTGCTATTAGCAGCCGCCGTTTATATTGGCAAAACACGCTTAATTGATAATTGTATTTTTACTGTGAAAGAGGGACTGTAAAATGCTACGAATGATGATGAATAGTAAAATTCACCGCGCGACAGTGACACAGGCTGATTTAAATTATGTTGGCTCGATCACTATTGATGAGGATATTTTAGATGCAGTAGGGATGCTGGCAAACGAGAAGGTACATGTTGTCAATAATAACAATGGCGCTCGCTTTGAAACATATATTATTGCGGGCAAGCGAGGGTCAGGTGTCATTTGTGTAAATGGCGCAGCAGCACGACTTGTCCAACGTGGCGATATTGTTATTATTATGTCCTATGCATATGTGGATAATGATGAGGCAAAAAATCATAAGCCAACTGTTGCCATTATGGGCGAGGGCAATACAATTCGAGAAATGATTGCTTATGAGCCAGAAGCAACGGTGATGTAAAAAAATAAGCAATACCATTAAACTTTTCTCTATTAAGTTAGCATTTTAAAACACATATTTACTAAAATTGCGAATGTTCTAGTATTTTGTGTCATATTTATGTAGAATTTAGTTGTAAGATTTATCATTCTATTGACTAGTGGAGGTATCATTTGCAATGACAAACAAACGAAACAGATTTTACACAGCAACTGTAGCAGCATTGGCTGTAGCAGCATTGGCAGTAGCACCAGCATCAGCGGCAAGCCCTTTTTCAGATGTCAAGGAAGACCATGCCCACTATGAAGGCATTACTACACTCTATGCAGCAGGTATTGTCAATGGATACCCAGGCGGTACATTTAAACCAGATACGAAAGTTACACGTGGACAAGCTGCGAAAATGATTGCAGGCGCATTGCAGCTAGATACAAAAAATGTAACAAATCCAAATTTTTCAGATGTTCCTGCATCGAATCCCTATTATGGTTCAATCGCAGCGCTTGCTGAGCTCAAAGTTATTTCAGGCTACGATGATGACACATTCCGTCCAAATCAAACGATTACACATGGTAATCTAGCGAAAATTCTAGGTTCTATTCCAACATTACCAGAATTAGAGAGTACTCAAGGCTATGCAGAAGATGCTAGTGTAACACGTGGACAGCTTGCAACCTTTATTGCAGAAGCATTAACAAAATCAGGTATCGAAACACCTGAAGTCCCAGAAACGCCTGAAACACCAACAGAAGATGGCTTTACATTATCAGTTTTACATGTAAATGATACACACTCTCACGCAGAGAACTTCCCTAAATTAGCAACAGCCGTAAAAGAGCAACGTGAAGCAAAAGAAAATGTCTTAACATTACATGCAGGTGACGCATTAACAGGAACATTATACTTTAATGAATTCCAAGGTAAAGCGGATTTAGCGATGATCAATGAAATCGGCTTTGATGCAATGGTGTTTGGTAACCATGAATTTGATTTAGGTTCATCACCTGAAGGTCTTCAAGCATTAGCAGATTTTGTAAAAGGTGCTAAATTCCCATTTGTTGGTGCAAATGTAGACTTCTCAGCAGATGATAAATTCACTGGTTTATTTACAGACTTAGTGTCAAGTGAACCAGAAAACGGCAAGATTTATAATGGTATTGTTAAAGAAATCAATGGTGAAAAAGTAGGTATTTTCGGTTTAACAACAGAAGAAACGAAAGATATCTCTTCCCCAGAAAAAGTGACATTCTCCAATTATATTGATGAAGCGAAAAAAGCAGTGACTGCATTTGAAGGCATGGGTGTTAATAAAATTATCGCTTTAACGCATATCGGCTATAATGATAATCCAAATGTTGATAATGATATTTTATTAGCCAAAAATGTCCCGGGTATTGATGTCATTGTTGGTGCACATGATCATAAGAAATTAGATGAACCATTTGTTGTTGATACAAATACAGTGGGCGAAGAAAAAGATGCAACATTGATCGTACAAGCAAATGAGTATGTGAAATACTTAGGTACGCTTGATGTAACATTTGATGACAATGGTATTGTGACAGAGTATGAGGGTGAATTAATTGACCTTGGAGAAGTAGCAGAAGAGGAAGCACTTGTAAAATTATTAGCACCATATAAAGAAAAGGTAGATGCAGCAAACAATAAAGAAATCGGTGTAACGTTGACGGAGGAATTAGCAAATCCACGTGCAAGTGAAGATAGCCTTGAAAGTGTACGTAGTAACGAAACAGCACTAGGAAATATTATTACAGATGGTATGCTAGCAAAAGCACAACAATATACAGATAAAACAGTTGTTATGGCATTGCAAAATGGTGGCGGTATTCGTGCAGCAATTCCAGCTGGTAATGTTACAGTTGGACAAGTCATTACTGTCCTACCATTTGGTAATACATTGGCATTAATGGATGTTACAGGTGCAGAATTAAAGGCAGCCTTTGAACATTCAGTAAGAAATGCACCACAAGAAAATGGTGGTTTCCTACACATTGCAGGTGCGAAATTACAATATGATTCTTCAAAAGAAGCAGGCGCTCGTGTTGTGTCAATCGAATATTTTGATAAAACAACTAATCAATATGTAGCAATAGAAGATGGCAAAACATATACAGTCGCAACAAATGCTTATACGGCTGGAGGCGGCGATGGCTTTGAAATGTTTGGAAAGGCCTATGAAGAAGGTCGTGTTACAGAATTAGGCTTATCTGACTGGGAAAACTTCCAAGAGCAATTACAATCATTAAAAGAAGTGAAAACAACAACAGAGGGACGTATTGTTGATATTGCTCAACAGCAATAATATGTAACGATATACAAGCAAAGACCGCAATCTTATCTGAGGATTGCGGTCTTTATTTGCTCATAAAGGTGAGGTGAAAGGATGCCGCTAAATTAAATATATGATAAAATTCATCTATCTAATGTGAACTGTGAGTTGAGATGTATGATGGAAAGTCAAAAATATGCAATTGTTGATTTAGAAACGACAGGTCATTCACCAGCAAATGGGGACAGGATGATTCAAATTGCAATTGTCATTATGAAGGATTGGGAAATTGAACGTACCTATACAAAATTTATTGACCCTGGGAAAGCGATCCCATCTTTTATTCAAGATTTAACACATATAACGGATAAGGATGTAAAGGATGCCTTACCATTTGAGGCACATGCCGATTACATATATGAGCTGCTAGCTGATTGTGTATTTGTCGCACATAATGCAGATTTTGACTTATCCTTTTTACAGGCAGAATTTAAACGAGCTGGTTTACCGAAATGGCAAGGTAAAAAAATGGACACGGTGGAGCTAGCGAAAATTCTATTCCCTATGTCCCTTAGCTTTAAATTAGGCGATTTAGCAGCAGACTTGCATATAGAGCTAACAAATGCCCATCGTGCGGATGATGATGCACGTGCGACAGCAGAGCTTTTTAAACGCTGTTGGAAGGAGCTACTAAGCCTACCACAGCTAACACTAGAGCAAATGCATAAACGCTCGTTTCGTCTAAAATCAAATATTTCCCAGTTATTTTTTGAGGCATTGCAAATTAAACGTCAGCACGTTACAACAAATGACAATGTACATTACTATCATCATTTGGCGATTTGTAATGGACGCAAGCAGTATAGTAATGCGAAGGAGTCCATTGATTATCCTCAAACTATAGCAGAGAAGGTAGCCTTAATGTCAAAAGCTATGTCTAATTTTGAGGAGCGCCCTGCCCAATTTATGATGATGGATACAATATGGCAAGCTCTACATGCCAAGCAGGAGTGTGTCATTGAAGCCTCCACAGGGATCGGTAAAACAGCAGGCTATTTACTGCCCGCTATCTTATATGCGCAGGCAGCCAATAAAAAAATAGCTATCAGCACCTATACTTCTTATTTACAGGAGCAGCTTGTAGAGGAGGAGCTACCAAAGATTGAAGAAATTCTCGGCACAAGAGTGAATATTACTGTACTAAAAGGCATGCAGCACTATATCGACCTTGAACGCTTTGAGCAGTGTATGGCTTATGCAGATGAATCCTATGACGATACACTGACCATTTTACAAATTCTTGTGTGGCTAACGAAAACGGAAACAGGTGTGTTAAGTGAGCTAAATGTTTCAGGCGGCGGCCAGCTCTTTTTAGAGAAAATACGTAAAATACCAACTGACAAGCCGTCTAAGAGCTTTGATTTTTATGAGCAGGCTTTACAAAATAGTGCAGTGGCAGACTGTATTGTGACGAATCATGCAATGGTGCTAAGTGATTTAGTGCGCCAAACACCCATCTTTACACAAATTGATGGCTGGGTAATTGATGAGGCACATCAATTTATTCAAGCCGCTATGCAGCAGGATGAGGTGATGTTCTCCTATACGCAATGGAAATATATTTTAGGGCAAATTGGCACAATGGAGGATACAGCCCTTTTTCAGCAATTCAGTGCTGCCGCAAAGAAGAAGCAACGTATATCGATGCAAAGCCTACAGCGACTCGATGCCCAATTTATCCGTTTACAGCGAGCATTCGATGACACCATTCAGCAAGCTTTGAAAACAATACAGCAGCTTACAAAAGGAAAGCAGGCTACTAGTAGTAAACGCACCTTATTTTTAGAGGAGGCGGCATTGGCCAAAGAGCCTTTTATGCAAGTGAGTAAGCTGGCTCAGCAATGGCTTGATCTTGCAATGGAGGCTGGTAAAGCCTTTGAAAACACGCTTGAGCAGTTAGATAAAAGCGATTGCTATATTGTGACAGAATGGCATTATTGGATTCGTGAGCTCAAAATAAAAATTGCTGAATGGGAGGATATTTTCCTAGCACCACAGGATGGCAATTCAGTATGGCTAGAATTTGATATACGTAGCATCCCCGGTAGCTTGCATGTTTTTAAAAAGCCTATGAATGTCACAACTGTTATTAATCAAGTATTAGCACCGATTCGTGAAGAGGCAAGCATTGTTTGGACATCAGGGACATTAACAGTGCCAGGCAATGAGCGCTTTGTCACACGGCAATTAGGTATTGCCAATGATATTGAAGTCATGAAGCTACAAGCACCACCAGCCTATTATGCGGGCGCAAAGGCATATATTGTCACAGATATGCCAGAAATTCAGCATGTTAGTCAGGAAGAATATATTGAGGCAGTCGCTCATGCGATTACACGTACAGTGCGAATGACAGAGGGGCGTTGCTTTGTGCTCTTTACCTCACAGGATATGCTGCGAAAAACAGTCGAGCTAATTCAAGATAGCGAACTGCTGGATGATTATATGCTGTTTGCGCAAGGTGTAACAGGAGGCAGTCGTATGCGTATTTTAAAATCATTCCAAAAGTTTAGCCATGCTGTGCTTTTTGGCACAAATAGCTTTTGGGAAGGTGTAGATGTGCCAGGTGATGCACTCGCCTCTGTGATTGTTGTACGCTTGCCATTTTCCTCACCAGAGGAGCCTGTTTTTAAAGCAAGAGCCAAGTATTTAACAGCGCAAGGGCGCAATTCCTTTACAGAGCTATCCTTACCAGAAGCGATTATGCGCTTTAAGCAAGGCTTTGGTCGCTTAATTCGCTCCTCACAGGATAAAGGAGCCTTTATTGTACTAGACCGTCGCATTACAACAAAATCATATGGCAAGGAATTTATTAAGGCATTACCACCGATTGATGTAAGGAAATTACAGCTTCCTGAGTTATTAAAAGAGCTAAATCATTGGCAGCAATAGAAGCAATCCCTTTTAGCAGCGGCTAAAAGGGATTTTTTTGCACGGCGTCGGTGAAGTATTTAACGTTAGAATAATAGTATGCTGCTATTATAATTAAAGTTGCTTGTTTTTATTTTGCTCATCAAAAATGTTGGCATTTTGAACAATTTCAGTAATATATTTCATAACAATATCAGTTGCTTGCTGTGCATCATAGTTTTTACGATTGTTTAATAGGTTGGTAAACATGCCTTGCCAAATTAAAAGTGTGATTTCATTAATAGCATCTACATTACCCTCAGTTAAGTAGCCTTCTTTTAAAGCGATCTCTAACATAGAACGCCCTCGTTTTGTCAGACTATGTTGAAATAAAATGGTCTGTAAATCTTCTGGGATATTGATTAAATCATTAGGGTAAAAATTATAATAATTTTCCAATAGTGTTTCTGGTGTTTCCCCTAAGTCCATAATAAAGACAGCGTGAAAAATCTGAGGTTGTTTGAAGGAGTATTGACAAAAGCATTCCCAAGCCAATAAGTATTTCTCAATGGGATCTTTGCCTTTTTCAATGTAACGGGCAACTTCGTTGGTATAGTCTTGCATACATCTCATCGAGGCAAAAAATAGAAGATGAGAGATTTCTGAAAAATAATTGTAGATGGTAGCACTATTATAACCAGCTTTATCGGCAATTTTTCTGATCGTTACATTTTCTACTCCTTCTTCTTCGATAATATCTGCTGTGGCGTCCACAAAGTATTTCCACATACGACGCCTTTGTATTTCTTTTTTTTTCAAAGTAAAATCCCTCCGACGAACAATATTTGTAATGTGAATTATTCTTTAAAGGAAAAGCTTTTGGATTTTTTGAAGGTGGACGAGGCGTAACCAATATTATTCAATCTGCTGTGATTTTAGGAATTTTCGCTTTTTTTGCGAAACATATGAGTGATAAAATGGCTCTTTCAGCGGTTATTACGGTGTATTCTGTAATTTGTCTTTTGTTAGGCTTTATGATTATGATGCTGTATAAAGACCCTGACCAGGCAAAGGTTAGCCATGAAGACAAGGAAAGTCGTAAATCATTTGATTGGGCAGTCCTTTGGAAAGTGTTAAGAATGCCAACAACCTGGCTTGCAACAATTCTTATTTTTACGTCCTATGCGATGATTATTAGCTATTATTACATTACACCTTATGCGACGGCAGCGTTTGGCGCGTCTACGCTAATTGCTGCGGCTTTAGGCTACTTCTCTCAATATTGTCGACCAGTTGGTAGCTTTAGTGCAGGCATTATTGGTGATCGAATTGGTGTGTCTAATATGGTGTTAATCGGCTATAGTTTATTAGCACTAGGTTTAGTGGGGCTTATTTTATTACCAGGGAAGGCTTCCTTTATCCTTATGCTCCTAATATTTATTGGGATTATTTATACATCTATGTATGCTTTACAAGCCATGCATTTTGCGATTCTAGTGGAAGGGGATTACCCTGTAGAATCAACAGGAACGGTTTCCATGCCGCTGATGATTATAGGCTATAGTGGTGAAATCTTTATGCCGATTATTGCAGGCGCTTGTTTAGATTATTGGGATGGTACGGCAGGCTATAAAGTGTTCTTCGGTATTTTATTAGGCTTAACGATTGTTGGATTGATTACAGTGATAATTTGGCAACGTGTAACAAAAGAAAAACGACAAGAAATTGCTTTGCAGAGAAAGCATGCGAAGGAACAAGCACTTACTTAAGAAACAACAAAAAAAGACGTCAAGACAAAGCTACTGTCTTAGACGTCTTTTTTTGTAAAATTACCTTACTCAACTAGACCATAACAGCAAGATTGAGGACGCAATGAGCGAATAGTTCCTGCTAAGATAACAGTATGGGGGCTATCCTTATGACGCATATTCAAGTATTTAATGACTTACATGCTACACAAGAGCGAAGGATGTATAATCTGCATTTATATTAGAACAAGCTGGGGAATTGCACATATACAGATGGTGAATGCATTGATTTTCCTCAGCATTTGGCGATTATTCAATCCATTGTAAACCATGTGCATATTCCTCTATTCACAAATATTGAAGCAGGCATCAATATTGAAGACTCTCCTAAACATTTAGCAGGCTTAAGAAGCTTAACAGAGCAGCCCTTTGAAGAAGCAGTAGCAAGGGTAAGGCTTATATAGAAAGGGGGGTAAGCGGTATCTTTTTAATCTTCTTTCTTCGCCAACATTAGCAAATTGCCAGGAATCAGGGATTAGACGTTTTAGCTTTGACAATGCGCTTTCAGATAAAATTGTTGCACATTTAACTGAAAATGCTGCACAATTACTAGAGAATAACGATACGCTATATTTATATCAATAGTTAAAAAGCGGGGTGAGCTAGTGATGGAGCAACCAATTCAGCTATCTTTTGACGAAATGTGGGAAAAAATTATAGCTTGTGATCAAACCTATGATGGGCTATTTTATACGGCCGTTAAAACGACTAAAATTTATTGTCGCCCTTCCTGTAGATCAAGAAAGCCGAAAAAAATAAATGTTGAATTTTACTCGAATATTCAACAAGTAGAAGCGGCTGGCTATCGAGCATGTAAACGATGTCAGCCTGAGATCGAACATTCTCCACATACGCAGCTAATTAAGCATGTGATAGCCTTGCTAGTCAATCAATATAGGCGCAGGCTCACATTACAAGATATGGCAGAGCATGTTGGCATCAGTCCCTTTTATCTTGAACGGTTATTTAAACAAGAAACTGCTGAAACACCTCGCATGTATTTAGAAAAGATTCGAATTGATAAGGCTGCCTATTTATTAAAGCATACAGCCTATACAAATCTGGAAATTTGCTATGAGGTAGGCTTTCAAAGCCCATCCAATTTTTATAAAGTATTTCGACGGTTAAAAAATTGCTCGCCTACAGAATACCGGCAGAAGGAGAAGCTGGCGCTATGAACTGGACTGATTGTGCAAATGGTATAGAGCTTGCTATACCAAAGGACTTTAGTTTTACGGCATGTTTAACATTCTTTCACCGAACAGACCAAGAAATCCTTTATCAAGTTAAGGATGATCTACTCTACAAACTATTGAAAATAGAGGAACAGCTTATTTTATGTAAAATTAGCGCGCAGGTCGCAATACTAAAGGTTGAATTCCCATTGCACCAGCCTACTGCGTGTGAAAAACAATACATTGCCCAATATATTGCCGAATGGTTTGACTTAGCGAGAGATTTGCATGGCTTTTATACAATGGCACAGCAAGATCAAATTTTGCAGCCGCTTGTCGAAACATATAAAGGCTTGCGAGTAATAGGCATTCCCTGTTTATTTGAAGCGCTTACCTGGGCAATTATTGGGCAGCAAATTAATTTACCATTTGCCTACACATTAAAAAGGCGTTTTATCGAATCGTTTGGTGAGCAGCTTATTGTTGAGGGTGATAGCTATTGGCTATTTCCTACACCTGCTAAAATAACGGAAATACAGGTGGAAGATTTACGAAGGCTACAATTTTCACAAAGAAAGGCTGAGTATATAATCGCAATTGCCAAAATTATAGCAAATGGCGAGTTAACAAAGGATGTATTACGGCAGCAGGGCGACTATATAGCAATAAAACAGCATTTAATGACGATTCGTGGAATTGGCGCATGGACTGCTGATTATGTGCTGATGAGATGTTTACAGGAGCCTACTGCATTTCCAATAGCAGACGTTGGCTTACACAATGCTTTGAAAGCACAACTAGCATTAGCACAAAAGCCAACAATAGAGGAAATCAATACTTATGCGCAACATTGGGAGGGCTGGCAGGCTTATGCCACCTTCTATTTATGGAGGTCATTATATGAAACGATATAAACTAGATTATCAATCACCAATTGGTGTGATTGAAATTGAAGGTACAGCTACAGCGATTTATGGCATTAATTTTTCAGAGCGAGAGCAGCTTGTACATATGCCACAGCAAGACACACCGCAAGTTATGCTAGACTGCTACAAGCAACTGGATGAATACTTTATAGGGGAGCGCTTTGACTTTACATTTCCTTATCAATTTGAGGGAACAGCCTTTCAGCAAGCAGTATGGCATGCCTTACCAAATGTTACCTATGGTAAAACGGCTTCCTATAAAGATATTGCTCTTGCTATTCACAATGAAAAGGCGGTAAGAGCTGTTGGTAGTGCGAATGGCAAAAATAATATTAGCATCGTTGTTCCTTGCCACCGCATTATCGGCTCAAATGGGACATTAACAGGCTATGGCGGCGGTATGTGGCGTAAAGAATGGCTGCTCCAGCATGAACAAGCCCACTATGAGAAGATCAAACAGCCAGAGAATTAACGTCTAATGATGAAAATAGGGTGCAACTCTAGGGGAACCAAAATTAATAAATTTCTAGGCATTCGCAATAAAATAAACAGCCCTCAACGGTGAGTCGAGGGCTGTTTATTTTATTGATGTGTTAAGACATCCTCAATTAAAAAGGCAATATATAAATTGGTTTTTGTAAATGGATTACTTAAATCCATATCTAAAAGCATTTCAATTTTTTTGATTTTATAAAGCACTGTATTACGATGAATAAACTGACGCTCACTAATTCTGCTTGTGCTGCCATTTTCCTCAAGGAATATCCGCAAAAAGGACACATAATCGGTATTGTGCAATTCATCATAACGATAAAGCTGCCCTAAAATATCCTGACTAAAGGCCTTCATTAGCGTTTGATTTTGTATCGCCATAATAATTTTATAGACACCTATTTCCTTGTATTTATATAAATACCGATTGTTGTGAAGCTGTGCTAAATGGATAACCGCTAATGACTCCTCATAGCTTGTGCGAATATGCTCAAGCTCTTTATAGAAATTACCTTTACCAATCATTAGATCGACAGCACCATTTTTTAACATAATTTTGTGATAAATATCTTCAACAATTTTTGAGAATGGAATATTTGGTGTATTGATTTGTGCTTTATCAATTAAAAAAATAAGGTGATTTTTATGCTTTAATTTTAGGAAGTGCTTATAGCGATTTTGAAAAGCGAATTGAATCATCACTTCATAGCGGTCAATGGCTGCTTGTGTATCAATGGTTGTACACGTAATAATCGCCAATTCTCTGCCTTGCGGAAATCCTAGCTGTGCTAATTGCTCTTTGATCGAATGAGCGTTATGCTTGTCCTGAAAAAGTAGATGGAATAGCACCTTCTCCTCAACGGACAGCTCTTGATGGTGGCTAGCAATAAATTGAAAGGTTGTTTTTAATAGGTCGGCAATACGATAATGCCATGGCATTTGAAAAATAGGGAAATCATGCTTATTGGCAAAAGCGATAACAGCCTGTGGAATATCAGGAATATATGGACCTATGTTAATGATAAAGCCAGCTACCTTTTTGGCGTAGGCTTGCTGTACAAGCTGTTCTAGAGCATTTTCATATGCATCTATATGAATGCCCGTTGTGACAACTAATTCATTAGGTCTGCAAAACATCATTAAATCAAGGCTTTCTACAACATTAATACCTGTCACGCGTCGATACGTACCACTATGTCCAGCGACTAATGTTAGCATCGGGAATTGAATGCCCTCTACCATTTTACGAATCGTCCCCATATTTTCCCCCCTTATTATGAACATAACGTACCATATAGAATGTGCAGTTGCACATATTTTTTTAGTTTTCTCTCCATATCTCGTAGCTTTTATCTATTTTAGAATGTTTAATAACTACTGTGAAAGAGAGGACTTGCATATGTATAAATGTAATAGTAGACGATTGCAAGAGTTAATCGAACAATTTAGTCGGTTTGGAGCCACTGATAATGGAGGCGTTACACGTTTATCTCTTTCGAATGAGGATATATTAGCGAGAAACTATTTTTGTGAGTGTTGTGAGGCATTGGGGATGAATATTCAAATAGATGATATGGGGAATATTTATGCCACATTGCCCGGCAAAAAGAATGTACCCCCAATTGTGATGGGTTCCCATTTAGACTCGGTTGAAAAGGGTGGAAGATTCGATGGCGTATTAGGTGTATTAACAGCAATCGAAGCGATTCGAACAATTAAAGAAAATGGTATTGATATAGAGATACCTCTTACAATCGTCAATTTTACAAATGAGGAAGGGGCACGCTTTGACCCAGCCATGATGAGTTCAGGGGTGATTACCTCGAAGTTTGCTAAAGAGAAAATGCTGCAATCTACAGATAAAAATGGCATTAGCTTTCAAGAGGCATTACAGGCAAGTGGCTATCAAGGGAAAAAGGAGCATCGTTTAAAAGAAGCACTTGCCTATCTTGAACTGCATATTGAGCAAGGTCCTATATTGGAGGCACAGCAATGTGAAATTGGTGTTGTGGAGGGTGTGCTTGGCATGGTTTGCTATGAGCTAACGATTACGGGGCAATCGAATCATGCGGGAACAACACCGATGTCAATGCGCAAGGATCCTATGATTGTAGCGTCAACGATCATAACGGAGTTACATGAGCAGCTAGGGAACATTGATGAACAGCTTGTCTATACATTTGGTCGTATGCATGTTACACCAAATATTCATACAGTTATTCCAAATAAGGTAACGTTTACGATTGATTCACGTCATCAAAAGCCAGAGGTGATGCAGCAGGTTGAGGATATTTTGCTAGCACTGCCAGAAATGGCGGCGGGCTGTTCTATTCAGCCAGTCAAGCTATGGGGCAGAGAAACGGTGTACTTTGATACCACGATTTGTCATGAAGTAGAGCAAGCCTGTCAGCGCTTTGGGTATACTGCGCATCGTATGTTTAGTGGTGCAGGACATGATGCACAGTATATGGCAAGCATTGTTCCTTCAGCGATGATTTTTGTGCCTAGTATACAAGGTAAAAGTCATTGTGAGGAAGAAGCAACAACCTTTGAGGATTGTGTAAAGGGCGCGGATATTTTATTAGAAACGGTATTAACGCTACAGACGAAATTTAGTATGGGCGAAACATATACATTGCATTAAGCATTCTCTAATTTTGTAACGAAGGGTGAGGGCATAATGAAAAAAATCATTAAAGGTGGACGAGTAGCAACGGCTGCGGATGTTTTTGAGGCAGATATTTTAATTGAGAACGGAAAAATCGCGCAAATTGGGCAAAGCTTAGAGGCTGCTGGTGCGGAAGTAATTGATGCCACTGGTAAGCTTGTACTACCAGGGGGAATTGATCCGCATACACATTTAGATATGCCATTTAATAATACGGTAACAGATGATGACTGGAAATCTGGCACGATTGCAGCAGCATTTGGTGGCACAACGACGATTTTGGATTTTTGTTTAACAGCAGGAGAGGAAAAGCTAGCAACAGCCGTAGCCAAATGGCATAACAAGGCAAAAGGGAAATCTGCTATTGACTATGGGTTCCATTTAATGATTGGTGATTTAACACCAGAAACCACAGCCGAATTACCTAAAATTTTAGAGCAGGAGGGGATTACCTCCATCAAAGTCTTTATGGCATATGCAAAGGAATTTCAAGCGACAGATCGTACATTATTTAAAGCCTTTAAAATTGCCAAGAACCTTGGGGCAGTAGTGATGGTGCATTGTGAGAATGGCTCTGTGATTGATGAGCTTGTGGAAGAAGCGAGAAGCGCTGGTCAGAAGGAGCCAATTTATCATGCATTGACACGTCCAGCAGAGCTTGAGGGTGAGGCAACAAAGCGTGCTATTGAATTAGCGCATATCGCAGGTGCGAAGCTTTATGTCGTGCATGTTACATGCAAGGAAGCAGTGGATGAAATTATTGCTGCGCGTGAAAAGGGCTATGATGTTTATGGTGAAACATGTCCACCATATTTAACGCTTGATCAATCTGCTTTAGCACAGCCGGGCTTTGAGGGTGCAAAATATGTTTGGTCACCACCGCTGCGTCCGAAATACCATCAGGAGCATTTATGGCATGCATTAAAGGCAAAGCAGCTACAGACAATTGGCTCTGACCAATGCTCCTTTAGCTTTAAGGGTAAAAAGCAGCTAGGCTTAAATGACTTCTCGAAAATACCAAATGGCGGACCATTCATTGAAGACCGCTTCAGTATTTTATATTCCGAGGGTGTAGCAAAAGGTAGAATTTCCATCCATGAATTTGTTGATATGATTGCTACGAGTGCCGCAAAAATATTTGGCTTATTCCCGCAAAAGGGAACAATTGCTATTGGCTCTGATGCGGATATTGTTATTTTTGATCCTGAGGCAAAGCGCCAAATTTCTGCTAAAACACATCATATGAATGTTGATTATAACCCATATGAAGGCTGGGAGGTGACGGGTGAACCTGTTAGTGTACTTGTTCGAGGAGAATATGTTATTAAAAACAAGGAATTTGTAGGCGTACTTGGTAGCGGGCAATATATTAAACGTCCATTACAGGCAGTCACGAAGGAAGCAGTGGAGATTTAATGGAGCGGGCCGATTGTTTTGGATGGAGAGCAAAGCAATCGGTTTTGTCGTAGATGCACGGAAAAAATGAACACATGAGGGGGATGTGGAAATGGCTCCGATTCAAGAAAATACGATGACCATGCAGTTGAAGCGTAATTTTGTGGAAATTACCAAGAAAATGACAAAGAGTGAAGCGATTGAGGAAGCCAATCGTTGTCTATATTGCTATGATGCACCTTGTATTCAAGCTTGTCCAACAAGTATTCAAATTCCAAATTTCATAAAAAAAATTGCATCTGGTAATATGAAGGGCTCTGCCACGACTATATTAGAAGCAAACCCTATTGGTGCAAGCTGTGCAAGGGTTTGTCCAACAGAGGAACTATGTGAAGGGGCGTGTGTCTTACATGCTGCAACAAAGCCGATTCGAATTGGCGAGTTACAGCGCTATGCAACAGATTGGGCAATGGAAACAAATGCACAGCTATTTAAGGCTGGGCAAAGCAATGGACAGAAGGTAGCTATTATTGGTGCGGGCCCTGCTGGTTTATCAGCAGCGCGTGAGCTAAGTCGATTAGGCTATCAAGTAACGATTTATGAGGCCGAGGCAAAGGCTGGAGGCTTAGGCAGCTATGGTATTGTCGCATTCCGATTACCAAATGAAGTGGTCGATTGGGAAGTGGCACAAATTGAACAGCTTGGTGTGACGATTCAAACCAATACAACAGTTGGTGTGGATATTACCGCAGATGATATTTTAGCGCAGTACGATAGCGTTATTTTAGCAGTTGGGATGGGGGCAGTACCTAACTTAGGTATTGAAGGTGAGGATTTACAGGGTGTACATGATGCGATTGCATTTGTGCGAGCAACAAAGATAGGAACGCTTACAAATGATCTTGCTGGCAAGCGTGTAGCGGTGATTGGTGCTGGTAATACAGCAATTGATGGTGCAACATGTGCAGTACGTCTAGGGGCAGATAATGTCCAAATTTTATATCGAAGAACACAAAAAGAAATGACAGCGTATAAATTTGAATATGAATTTGCTAAGCAGGATGGGGTGGAATTTAAGTGGTTAACAGCACCAAAGAAAATACTTGGCAATAAAGACGGGCAAGTGACAGGGATTGAATGTGTCAAAATGCAGCTTGGTGAGGCTGGCCCTGATGGACGTCAAAGACCAGAGGAGATAAAGGGTTCTAATTTTGTGATTGAAGTGGATGCCGTTATTAAAGCGATTGGGCAAACGCGCTTTGTTTCGCTAATTGAAGCATTTGGTTTGGCACATACCAATGGGGTTGTTGATATTGATGAAACAACAATGCAAACATCTAATGACAAAGTGTTTGCCTGTGGAGATGTTGTCTTTGGCAATGGACAGGGTGAAGCGATGGTGGTGACCGCTGTACAGCAAGGAAAAGATGCAGCATACAAGATTCATGAACGTTTAAGAAAACCAAGTGAGATTGCATAAAAGGGGGAGCTTACATGGCAGACTTACACATTAATTTAGCGGGCATCCAATCGCCGAATCCATTTTGGCTAGCATCCGCACCACCAACCAATTCAGGTTATCAGGTGCAACGGGCATTTGAAGCAGGCTGGGGTGGTGCTGTATGGAAAACATTAGGGGAGCCGATTTTAAATGTTTCCTCACGCTTTGCTGCTGTTAGCTATAATGGTCAGCGTGTTGCAGGCTTCAACAATATTGAACTTATTACAGACCGTCCGTTAGAAGTAAATTTACAAGAAATTTATGACACGAAAAAGAAATTTCCGAATCACGCGATTATTGCCTCGCTAATGGTGGAGCCAAAGCAGGAAAAGTGGCATGAAATTGTAAAGCGTGTAGAAAATGTGGGGGTGGATGGTCTTGAGCTTAACTTTGGTTGTCCACATGGGATGGCAGAACGAGGAATGGGTTCTGCCTCTGGTCAAGTCCCTGAATTGGTGGAAAAACAAACGTACTGGGTAAAGGAAGTGGCACGTACACCTGTTATTGTCAAGCTAACGCCAAACATTACGGATATTACAGTAACGGCGGAAGCGGCAACAAGAGGCGGAGCAGATGCAGTTAGTATGATTAATACCATTAATAGTTTAGCAGGTGTCGATTTAGAATCATGGAATACAGTGCCACATGTGGCAGGTAAAGGAGCACATGGCGGCTATTGCGGCCCTGCTGTTAAACCAATTGCGCTCAATATGGTGGCAGAATGTGCGCGTAATCCATTGGTCAATGTACCGATTTCAGGTATTGGCGGCATCTCAAGCTGGCAGGATGCAGCAGAGTTTATTTTAATGGGCGCAACAGGCGTGCAGGTATGTACAGCGGCAATGCATCATGGCTTCAGCATTGTCGAGGATATGATTGACGGGTTAAATAATTATTTAGATGATAAAGGCTTAGCATCGGTTATGGACTTGGTTGGTCGCTCTGTGCCAAGGTATTCAAACTGGGGCGATTTAGACTTAAATTATAAAATTGTTGCAGAAATTAATAATGATATTTGTATTAATTGTAATAAATGTCATATTGCCTGTGAGGATACATCACATCAATGTATTGATTTATATACAGAGAATGGGCGTCCAATGCTAAAGGTGCGTGAGGAGGATTGTGTCGGCTGTAATTTATGCTCCATTGTCTGTCCAGTGGATGGTGCGATTACAATGGTTGAACGTCCATCAACGATTCCAGCGATGACGTGGAATGAACGCCAAGCACTGCTAAGCAGTCTAGCAAAATAAAGACGCTTAACTAAAATCGAAATTCCACCTTCCCTCAGCGATTGCGATGGGGGAAGGCATAGCTTCATTGTAAGTTGTCACGGAAATCCACATAAAAGGAGAGAAACTTTATGGAACGTGAAGGGAATTATTTAAAATCCCCAGATTTGCTTCCAGTGACACATCAACAAAGAAATATTGGAACATTTGGTTTTGCGGTAATTTGGGTAGGTATGGCAATTGTGTTAGCTGCCTTTGCCATTGGCGGCTCAGCCATTATCAATCTATCCTTGCCAATGGTGATTTTAGCGACGCTAGTAGGGTCTTGCTTAATCGGTATTTTTATGACATTAATTGGCGATATAGGCATTGAGCATGGTTTATCCTTCCCTGTCTATATGCGTGCCCCATTTGGTATATTTGGTACGCATATCCCTTCACTTGTGCGTGGGGTTACGGCTGCCTGTTGGTTTGGACTCAACACTTATTTTGGGGCATTAGCCATTAACGGTATTTTAAATCTATTATTTAGCTTTGATAATTGGTTTATTTGTTTCCTTGTTTTTGCAACACTTCAGCTTTTTAATACATCACTAGGCATTAAATCGATTGAACGCTTTGCAGATTTAGCCGCACCGATTATTATTTTAATTTCTTGCTGGATGTACTATACACTTGCAGATACAGCAGCAGCGCAAGGTAAAAATGTTTGGACGTGGGTGGAAGCTCCAACAACAGGCTTAGCTGCTTTTACGGCATTTATGGTAGTAGTGATGGCAAATATGGGCTTTTGGGCAACATTAGCAGCAGATATGCCATCATTATCGCGCTTCTTTAAAGCACCGAAAAATGAGCGTAATTGGTTTAAGCGCAATAAAACACAGCTTGTGGGCTCATTAATTGTGATGCCCATTACCAATACATTTATTGTGACAATTGGGGCGATTTGCTATATGGCTGTAGCATCCGCTGACCCTATTAATGCTTTACAGCAAAGTGCAAGCGGCTTTATTTTAGGTATTTTATTGTTGATGATTGTATTAGCGCAATGGTCCACAAATACCTCTGCAAATGTTGTGCCAGCCGCCACGATTTTCTCCAATATTGGCGGGCCAAAAGTACCGTTCTGGGTAGGCGTAGTCATTGCTGGGCTAATCGGTATTTTAGCACAGCCATGGAGCTTATTTGATGTAATGGTCAATGTATTACTCATTATTGGTGGAATCTTAACCGCAATTGTTGGTATTTTATTTGCTGATTATTATTTAATTCGCAAACGTCGTGTATATGTGAAAGACCTTTATGAACTAGAGGGGCAATTTAAGTATTATAAGGGCTTTAATTTCGCTGGTTTAATTGCGTGGGTGATTGGTGGTGCTATCGCCAATATTTTCTCAACCTATTCTGCATTAGTAGGGTTTGTTGTTGGTGCATTTGTCTATTATCTTTTAGCAAAATATTGGTGGTTTAAAAAATACCCACAAGCTGAGCTAGTGGAGCCGAGTGATGCTAAATATTTAGGCATTACAGTTGGACGTAATTTAGATGAATTATTTGGCTCACAGGAACCAGAGGAGGCTGTACTGCCAGAGCAACCAGACCCTTTGTTAGAAATAAAATGATCAGGAAAATTTAAAAGAAGGTGAGAGGATGGCGCATGTCCGAATTCCAACAAAGTACCGAAGAAATCCAAAAAATAGATCAGTATTTGGATAAGGGCTATAAAATTAACTATGTCTATGAAAATTTAAGCGGAATGTTTGTGGAATTTACACGTCAAAAAGAGGCTATATTACTACAAATTTTAACAGCAGATGCACGCAAATATTTCGCTGCCAAATTACAGGAGCAGACATTATTACAATAATTGTAAACGCTATTCCATTTGTTGCCTAAATGGAATAGCGTTTTCGTCTTATGGTATATTAAGCACTTTGCTCGCTTTACCCTTTACGCATAATAAAGCTTAAATGCCTGCCTGCTTGCTTATCTTGACGATAGGAGAAGCCAGTGGGACTTAAAAATGTACATGTTGTATCAATATGGATTTGCGTAGCTGGAATGCCCGCAAGCTCACATTGCTTTTTGACGGTTTGTTGATTATCAATATGATATTTATTCGTATCAGCGTTGTAATACATAAAGTCCTCTGCATAGCCAAGCTGATGGAACTTTTCAAAGACATCCGCATCCACTTCAAACTTTTGCTGACTAAGTGCCATACCAATTTGCACATGGAAATCCTCTGGATGACAATGCTCTTCTGTCAGTAAATGTTGGAATAGCTTAGGCGTAATTTCCTTCACAGTTCCTTGCCAGCCCGAATGAATAACACCAACCAGCCCTGTAGCAGCATGATAAAACATAACAGGCACACAATCGGCTGTAAAGCTACATAATAAAATATGTGGCTCTAGTGTATAAAGCGCATCAGCATTTTTAATTGCGCTATCCATGTGGAGAGCACCACGCCCTTTATCAGCCGCTGTAACACGATGAAAGTTGGCACTATGTGTTTGTTCCGTACAGACAAAGTCCTGTAAATCACAATGTAGGGCAGTTGCTAGTTGTTGACGGTTTTCAATGATATTTTGAGTGTTATCACAAATATGCAATGCCATATTATTGTGCTCGTGCGCCATTATGTTCTTTAAGGTAGTACCTGCAATAAAGCGTTCATTATCTATATAAATTTTTGTTTTCATTTGCTCACCTCATTTTCCTATATAGGATGACTTACGAAATGCATAGGTTGCGTTTTGACGCACCTTCTTTCCCTTGCCTAGACATAATAAATCGCCTCCCTCACATATAGTATGGAGGAGTCATGTAGAGGGGGGAAATATAAACAGTGAATCAACTAAATATATTACTACTTTGCCAATTAGGTATGGGCCTTTTTTGGATTATTACATATCTATTCATTATTTATAAAGGATGGCAAGAGAAAAAATACGGTATGCCTATGGCTGCCATTTGTGCCAATATTTCATGGGAGTTTATCTTTGCTTTTCTCTATCCACAAAATGAACTACAGCGAGTTATTACGCTTATTTGGCTAGTATTAGACATCTTTATATTAATGCAATTTTTACGCTATGCGCCAAAAGAATACAAAAAAATTATTTCTAGCAAATTATTATATTTATCCTTTGTCATCACGTTGATTGCTAGCTTTTTCATTATTTTAGGTATTGTCCATGAGTTTCATGATTTTGAAGGGAAGTACGCAGCATTTTTCCAAAATCTTATGATGTCAGGATTATTTATTGCCTTATTGGTGCAAAGAGGGAATTTAGCTGGTCAATCGATGGGGATAGCTTTCTGTAAAATGATTGGTACGTTGTTCGCGTCAGTTGGCTTTTACCTTTACTTTAGAACACCATTGATTACCATTATCTCTATGGCAACCCTCTTTTATGATTGGCTCTATATTCTATTAATTTATCGATTACAGCATAAAAAATTGGCGAAATAGGCTTTTTTAAACATTCTTTTATTATGCAATTTATTAGTAATGTATCCCAATTACAAGAATGTTGCAACTTTATGACAAGGCTTATATTAAGGAATGGCGTTAGAACGGGCATCAGCATCTTATTCTTTACGTGTGTCATGCAATTGTAAAAATCCTTCCAAATATTTTGTGGTGATTATTGCTTTGTAACGCTTTACGATAATCATAGAGCAAACAGGAAGGATGGTAGATATGTTTAAAAAAATAAAAAAAGTAACACTCGCTTCAGTAGTAGCAGCTTCATTAGTCGTACCAGTAGCGGCAATGGCAGCCGAATCCTATACAGTGACACCGGGTGACACGCTGTGGAAAATTGCCTTAAAAACGGAAACGGGTGTACAGGAGCTAATTGATGCGAATCCACAGCTTGCCAATCCAAATCAAATCGAACCAGGGCAAAACATTCATATCCCTGTAAAGGAACAGGCAAGTGTTGAACAAGAGGTTGTTAAGCTTGTCAATGTGGAACGTGCCAAAGCAGGTCTTCCAGCATTACAAGAGGATTGGGAGCTATCAAGAGTAGCTAAATATAAATCTCAAGATATGCATGATAAAAAATATTTTGACCACACAAGCCCAACATATGGTACACCTTTTACCATGATGAAAAGCTTTGGCATTACGTATAAATCAGCTGGTGAAAATATTGCAAAAGGTCAACGTTCAGCACAAGAAGTCGTAACAGCTTGGATGAACAGTGATGGACATCGCGCCAATATCCTCAGCAAAAGCTACACGCATATCGGTGTAGGATATGTACAGGATGGCAACTACTGGACACAAATGTTTATACAAAAATAATGATATGGAACTGTCCTGAACTTAGCGATGACTAAGGTCAGGACAGTTTTTTAGGATTGAAGTGTGAATGCTTGAGGTTAGGAAAGTAAAGCGTCAATAAGCTAGAGTATAAAGTGTAGTAAATCAAGCATTCTCTAATATCCCTAGGAGAATGTTTTTTTGTGCCAAAACAAATAAAAATACATCAAAAGCAACACACTATTAGCAATAGCCGAATAAGATGTTTCTGTAGTAAAACGATAAAGGTAGGTGTGAGCGGTTGACAAAGAAATGGATAGTTATCGCATGGATAATTTGTACAGCTGGATTGATAGGGTGTCAGGGAAAATCAGCAAACCCTAAAATACCTGAGAGTCAACAGCTAGAAGAGCCTGTAATCTATGAACCAGCACCACAAACCAATCCTGTTGTAGAAGTGGTTGATCCGACTACCAATACAATCATTGATACTATTTCACCACAAGCATTTGGCTATGATACAGATATGCAAGCCTATCAACAGCAAATTGCACAGCTAGCGCAAGATTTGGCAAGAGGAACAGCCACCACTGTGGGCTATGACCAGCATATGGTGCTTGATAAACTGGATGAGCAAGGGAAAATTATCAAGGGTAGACCGCATACAATTTTAAAAGAGCGTGAATTAGTGGAAAGCATACTAGCTGTTTCTGCAACAGGTGGGCAGGTAGAAATGCCACTTACGATTACTAAAAGTAGCTACTCTCTTGACGATATTCCTTATTTAGAGGATGTTGTTGTAGCAACTTATACGACTTATTTTAATCGTGCAGAGGTAGGCAGGAATAAAAATATTGAGCTTTCTGCCAAGGCCATTCATAACATAATTGTTGGCAGTGGCGATTATTTTTCCTTTAACCATATTGTAGGACCAAGAGATGAGGCAAATGGCTACCAGCCTGCACCAGAAATTATAAATAAGCAAATTGTGATGGGCATTGGTGGAGGGATTTGCCAAACATCCTCCACCTTATTTAATGCTGTAGATCAAATTCCAGTGAAATTGATTGAGCGTCATCACCATTCATTAAATATTGGCTATGTGCCAAGAGGAAGGGATGCCACTGTTGCCTATGGTAGCTTAGATTTTCGCTTTCAAAATATTAGCGATGCACCATTTTTAATCAAATCCATCTATGGAGATGATTTTCTAACGATTGAAATTCGAACAGCAGAAAAATATGTAGCCCTTGTTACAAAGCAGCAATAGTGTTTAAACATATAGTTATGCATTATCTATAATCGTTAAAATGTCCCGTGGTGCTGCAGCTTGATAATCGGGTGCTATATGTTGGATGGCTTCTTTTGCATCATAGCCCCATGCTACCCAAATAATCGGGATACCTGCTTTTTGACAGGCGATAATATCTCGTAGCTCATCGCCAATATAGAGTATATCAGATGATGGCATAGAGGCTGCTTTCAGAAACTTTTTCAATACTTTATCCTTGCCTGCAAAAGGGTTTGAGCAAAGCACCTCTGCTACACATTGAATACCGTTTATATTTAGAAATGCTAAAATCGTATCCTTTGCATGAGAGGAAATAATAACGATGTGATAGCCTTTTTGCTCAAGCTCCAGCAGCACCTCCTTTATGCCATCAAAAAGATGAATATGCTGTAATGATTGGTGATACAATTGATAAAATTGCGGTAAAATCACCGGTACTTTATGCAGAGGCAAGTTTAAAAATTTACTGCGCTCTGTAAGTGATAATTTTTTTAATACCGCAATATCTTTAAATTCAAGCTCTTTTAATTGATATTTTTGTGCAATTGTATTCCATGCTGTGATAAGAGCCTTTATAGAATTTGCCAGTGTTCCATCAAAGTCAAAAATCAGATACTTCATCGTCAACACTACTCCTTTATCAGCTAATTGTATGCGAAGAAAGGCTACATCGTATAGGCACTATGCTTGGATTTTTGCCCTTGTTCTTACTAAATAATAGGCATTGATAAAGGAAGCAATAGGGATAATTAATGCAATACCAATCCCTGCACAAACAATTGTCAGCATTTCGGCACTAAACACTTTGGAATTAATAATTTCGCCAATTGAATAGGAGAGGTCTTTAAACCAAATTAATAAGCTTAAATAGCCACCAAAGAAAGCGAAAAATAACGTATTCGTATCAGTTCCTAAAATATCTCTTCCAATGCTTAGACCAGCTGTAAATAGCGATTTTCGACTAATTGCAGGATTGCGATGAAAAATTTCATGCATGGAAGAAGCAATGGAAATAGCTACATCCATAATTGCTCCAATGGTACTCATAATAATAACAGACGCCCCAATTTGCACAAAGTTGACCCCGATATATAAGGAAAAAATACTGATTTCCTCCGTGGATTCCTCACTAAAGCCCTGAATCATTGATTTCTTCGTAACGAACGTAATAAAAAGCAATAAAATAACAATGGTCACCATTGTAGCAATAAAGGCTGTAATGGTTTTGCTGCTTGTTTTATTAATATAAAATAGGCTAATCCAGCTAATAATGGTGCAGGCAATAAACGTTAAAATAACAGGGCTATTTTTAGGATTTGTCATTAAAAAAATTGTAATAAAGAGCACCCCAAAATTTAAAAATAATGATAGGAAGGAACGCAGCCCTTGCTTGCCACCTATCACGATCATTAAAAGACATAAAATAATGGCTAATAAAACAATAACATTCATCCTTCAACCTTCTTTCGATTAATGAAAAATATAGCAATATACTGGCTAATCGGAATCGTTAAAACAACACCGATACCACCTGCTAAGGCACGCGCTAGCTCTAACGAAAGATTTAAGGAAAGTGTAAGTCCTAATGGATAGGAATTTTTTAAATACAGAATAATCATTGGAATGGAGCCACACAGATAAGCAAAAAATAAAATACTTGTAATAGTACCCATAATATCCTTGCCGATTTCCTGCCCTGAAGCTTTTAAAGCCTGCACAGAAATTGTAGGGTCTTGCTCATATAAAGCAAAGATGGAGGATGTCATTGTAATGGATACATCCATCACTGCGCCAAGTGAGCCAATAAATAATCCCGCCATAAAAACGGTGTGATAAGGGCGTGTTAAAAACTGCATTTCCTCATAGCGAAGTCCATTTTCACCCGTTAGCCACATTACGATAGAGCTAATAACAAGGGCAATCGCTGTACCAAGCAATGTTGAAATAATTGCCGCATATGTTTTTGTATGAAAGCCACTAATAAGTAGCAATGAAATCATTGTAAATAAAATCGCACAAATGCCACTAATCAATAATAAGCTTATATGACCATGCTTCACATAAAGGTCTAAAGCAAACGATAAAACAAGTACATTCATCACTAAACTAATAATGGCAAATAAACCTTGCCTTTTGCCAATAATTAATAAGGCGAAAATAAAAATCCAAGCAATGATCACAATTGTTTGATCCCGCTTTACATCTATAATCGTTCCAGTTAGCTCGTTTTGCGTTGTTTGAGCATTAATGGCAACAAAAATTTTGTGACCAACATGATATTGCTGGTCAAAAGCACCTGATGAGGAATATTCATTGGTTAGGTGAATTTGTTGCCCCTTCTGCTGCCCGTTTTTAATAACGGCTGTAAGATGCTGTGTAAATAAATTATCATTATTCTCATACATATCTGTTGTTGGCTCGGATGCTGTCGCCTCTGCTTTTATGACCTCTGCAATGGGACGCTTATAAAATTGCTCATTGTGATGCACAAAAATAATCGAAGCGATACAGCAAAGTGCTAATAAGCCATAGCATGCTGTTTTTTTGAAAATTTGCAAATGAATCACCCCCAATTATTATACAGAAAGAGAAGCGAAAGTGACGGATAGACCTCCAAAATAAACGGATAGCGCACCCAAATCATCTGCATATTTTTCATCACCATGGAGAAAATATGCGTAAGTGTATTTATAATTTTAATAAATGTGCTAATCTTGAGCTGGCTCAGTGGGAGATGAGAAGTATTTCAACAATGGAATTAAATATAAAAATATTGAAATCACTATTTCAACGCTCTGCTGATGTACAATTTCAACAGTATCAATTTCAGCAATATACGGTACATTTTATAACATGTGATGCCATGGTTAATGAACAAATGCTACAGGCAGTTGTTGTTCAGCGGGTTCAGGCCTTATTAGAGGACATCTCTGATGAAGCGTTGGAGGAGCAAATTGAGCAGTATTTATATATTCCTTCTTTGCAAAAGGTGGTAACAAAGGAGGAGGCTATTACAAAGGTTTATAGAGGTCATGTGCTAATATATATTGAAGAGGTTCAATTGCTTTATGCAAGTGATATTGCGCAAAAGCCTAATCGAGAGCCTGGTGAAACAACGCTGGAGCTTGTGGTGAAAGGACCTAGGGATGATTTTATTGAAGATGTTTTTATTAATATCGCTTTATTAAGAAAACGGCTACCAACAAACTCCTTTAGTGTTGATACATTAGAAATTGGTAAGCGCTCGAAAACAACCGTAGCTGTTCTTTATATGGATGATATTGTCAATAAAAATATGTTAGAGCGTATAAAGGTACAGCTTCAAAAGGTTGATTCAGATATTGTGATAAATGGTGACCTTTTGATGGAGGTGGTTGAAGAAACAGGTAAGGTTTTGCCTCGGCATGATTATACGGCTCGCCCTGATTCAGCCATTCAGTCATTAATTCGAGGAAGAATTTTAGTTATGGTTGATGGCGTTTCTTATGCTATTATTACACCTGCCAATATTATGTTGCTTTTTAAATCAGGTGAGGATAATGAATATCCAATAATTGTTAGCTCAATGGAACGCTTGCTTCGGATTGTAGGCGTGTTAATTAGTATGCTGCTGCCAGGATTTTGGCTTGCACTGACAACATATCATCAAGAGCAGCTACCATTCCTGTTATTAGCAACAATTGTAGAATCAAGAACAGGGCTACCGTTTCCAACCATTCTAGAAATATTAATGATGCTCTTTATGTTTGAGCTATTTCGAGAGGCCAATTTACGTTTGCCAAGTGCCATTAGCGGCTCTGTTAGCGTAGTGGGCGGATTAATTATTGGGGATGCTGCCATTAAAGCAGGTGTCACAAGCCCTTCTATGATTGTGGTCATTGCCATTTCAAGTATTGCTGCCTTTACACTCGTGAACCAATCCTTTGTGACAGCTATGAGTATTTTTCGCTTAATTATTATTATTGCGGCTGCTTTTTTTGGCTTATTTGGCTTTTTTATTTCCGTATTTTTCATCCTATTATATACAGCAAATATGCGTGTTCTAGGTGTACCATATATTAACTTTAGTGCAGATTTTGAAAAGGGCAATATTCGAAAATCTTTATTGCGCTTAACACCAAAAGGCTATAGCAGACGACCAGCCTTTTTAAAGCCCGAGGATGGAACACGTACTACCATTAAAAAATAATGGGACTGTCGTGAAGAGCTTCTCGACAGTCCCATTGCTACTCAGCTTGATTACAACTTCATTTTTCATATTTTATAAAATAAAAATTGATTTTATAGCTTAATTTATGTAGGATATACAAGCAATGTTTGCTTACAAATGAAAAATAAAGTTAATTATCTTTAAATTTTTGTTAATTTCTAGAAGATGAGGAAGTTCCGCTTTTTATGAAAAATCGAAAAATAAAACTAATTTTAATACTATCAGCAATGTTATTATGCCTGTTTACAAGCTTAAATATTATTATATCCTATGTAAAAATAAAAAAGACTGTTGAGGAGTCTATTACGAATCAAAGCTTAGAAGCTGCTATTTCTATTGCTTCTTCTATTGATACAGATACATATAAGGAATTTTTAGAGGACCCCCAAAAAAATGATTATTATTGGGAAATAAGAAGCTACTTAAATGATGCAAGAGTAAAAATAGGCGCTTTATTTGTGTATACAATTAAGGTGGATAATCCAGAAGTGTCAAAGGCAATGATTATGGGGATGCCAAGAGATGCTACACAGAATTTTGATATTGGTGAAATTTGTACGGTGCCTGCTAGTGAAGTTCGTAAAGCTTATTATGGTGAAACCTATGTAACAAAGATTATTGATGATGTTGTACATGGTTCTTATGTTTCCGTTGGTGCACCCATTAAAGATGAGGTAGGCGAAATTGTCGGTTATCTTGGCATTGATATTAGTGCAGATATGTTAAATGGTATTAAAGGAAAAATTATAAAAGATAATATTTTTATGTTGATTTTCAATGGTGTCTTAATTTTAGTGGTGATTGCTTCCTTTTTATTGCTACAAAGATGGTATCAAAAAGAGGTGGCAAAGGAAGTCGGTGCTACAGAGGATACATACCAAGCTGAAATTAAAACATTAATTGCTTCCGTATCATCGTTACGCCATGATTTTACAAATCATATTCAAGTGTTACACGGACTGCTGCAATTAGAAAAAACAGAGCAGGCAAAGCAATATTTATGCTCATTATCGAAAGATGTACAAGCCATTAAGTCTTTGCAATTAAATATAGATCATCCAGGTTTATCAATTTTATTGCAAACGAAAAAATTAACAGCTCAAAATCATAATATTGATATGGAATTTACCATTGCTGAAAATGCCTTTCCTAACATTAAAACAACGGATTTAATTAAAATTTTATCGAATTTAATTGATAATGCGATTGAGGCAGCTACTGAATTGCCAGAGGATCAGCGTAAAATTATAATTTGCTGTAAAGCGGATGACAGCTACTATGAATTTAGTGTAACAAATACAGGGCCGAATATTGAAGATGCCAATTATATATTTGACCAAGGCTTCTCTACAAAAAAACAAGAGAATGGAAGAATTAGAGGGCAGGGCTTATTTATTGTGAAGGAAACGATTCAAAAATATAACGGTCAGATTGTTTTCGATTCATCCAAATATCATGAAACAACAGTTATTGTTAAAATTCCAGTGAAATAAGAGCTACACAGATGGAACTGGTAATGGTATCCTAAGGAATATTATCTTGTAGTAGCAGGCTAAAAAACTATATAAAGGATGAAATGTATGACATTTGAAGAGATATTACCACGCTTAAAGGCAGGCCAAAAGGTGATTCGTGAAGGCTGGGGTGGCGCTGAGCTCTATGTAAAGCTTGTTGGTCAAGGCGAGCATGATGGCGAAATATTGAACCCTTATTTTTTAATTAATGTACGAGGTGAGGGCTATACAATGTTTACGCCTACTGTGTGTGACATATTAGCAGAAGATTGGGGCATTGTAGAATTATGATGAAAGAAGTCATCTCGTAGTGGGATGGCTTCTTTCTATAAGGAGCTATTATATGAAGTTTGAAGAATATAACAATAAAACAGTATTTATTACGGGAGCAGCCTCGGGTATTGGCTATGCTCAGGCTGCTGCATTTTTAGAAAACGGGGCAAATGTATTTGGCTTTGATGTAGAGGAGCGAGGACTAATCGATTTACAGCAACAATATCCTGAGCGCTTTGCCTACAAGGTAGGAAGTGTTTGTGAGCATAAGGCTGTGGAGCAGGCGTATGTAGCAGCAATATTGAGATTTCAACAAATTGATATTTTATGTAATACGGCGGGTATTTTAGATGGCTTTGCCAAAACGCTTGAAACAGATGAGACGCTATGGGATAACGTTATGAATACCAATGTCAAGGGAACATTTTTTGTGACAAATATGCTATTACCACATATGGTGGAGCGTGGCGCTGGTACAATTGTTAATATGGCCTCCATTGCGGGGCTTGTTGCGGGTGGCGGTGGAGCAGCCTATACAGCTTCCAAGCATGCCATTGTTGGCTATACAAAGCAGCTAGATTTAGATTATTGTCGCATGGGAATTCGTGCAAATGCAATTGCGCCAGGAGCCATTCAAACGCCGATGAATCAGGCGGACTTTGAAGGGGATGGCGAGATGGCGAAATGGGTAGCCGACGAAACGCCAGCAGGCCGCTGGGCGCAGCCTTATGAGGTCGCAAATTTAACGCTATTTCTAGCAAGCTCAGCCGCAGATTATATTCATGGAGCAGTGCTACCAATCGATGGAGGCTGGCTCATAAAATAGTCTTGTTCACTGCGATAGTCCTTTGCTATAATACGCACGTAAGCAAAAATTCGCTTGCACTACGGCACTTCAGATAGGGCAATTTGCTCTCTTCCTTTGGTCGTAGTTATTACTAAAATAGCGATGTGCTATTTTACAAAGGAGAATAAAATTGAATACATCGATTGTAAAAGAGTCGGGTCGTATTTCTGTAAGTGAGCTTACAAAAACGGCACTTGTTGCAGCTTTATACGTAGCTGTAACGGTTTTATTGTCAGTTATTAGCTTTGGCGCTGTTCAGCTACGATTGTCAGAGATGTTTAATTATCTGGCATTGTACAATAAGCGTTATGTTGTGGCGGTCACATTAGGCGTTATACTTGCCAATTTTATGTCGCCAACATGGATATTGGATGTCCCTATTGGGGGCATTGCGACCTTTCTTGTGTTAATTCTTTGCAGACGCGTAACAAAGCATATGACAAACGATATTGGAAAAATGGTGGTAACCGCATTGATTTTTGCTGTATCAATGTTTACGGTTGCTGGACAATTAACGATTTTGTATGACCTTCCTTTTTGGGCGACATGGTTGACTGTAGGAATTGGAGAATTATTGTCCATGACTGTTGGTGGACTAACGATTTATTTATTAAATAAAAAAATTGATTTATCAAAATAAAATTTCAGGCGAGCCGCCATATTAGGAGGCTCGTCTTTTTTAATCATAGTGCTGAAAGACCTTTTGCTCAAGCGTATGCAGAGCATGCTGAATATCCTTTATATCCTCTGGCGTTGCATGCTGTATAAGCTGTAAAAAGCGTTCTTCGATACAGGCAAAGGCTTGCGCCATCATTTGTTCACCATCCTTGGACAAGCGAATATAGTGCTTTCTTCGATCCTCTGTGTCACTAAATTTTTCAATAAGCTGTCTTTCCTGTAATTTGCGTAGTTCACGGCTTGTGTTTGGTAAGGACATATGCTGGCATTCGCTAATGTCTGTGGGAGTTACAGGCTGACTAACCTTAATATATTCAAGAATTTTATATTGAAGCGGTGTAATATTAGCGACCGTTATATGCTGTGTAAGCTTCTGTGTAACTTGATGGAGAGTTGCTGTAAACGTTATAAACTGATGAAATAATGCGCTTTTATCCAATTGAATCACCTCTTACTGTCAAGATAGCAAAAAACTTATCTTAAAACAATTATCATTTGACAACTAAAATACAGCAGATTATGATATTGTTATCAAATGATAAGCAATGGGGGATTATGATGAATACATTAATTGTTTATACATATCCAAATCATCAAAGCTTAAATTATGCTTTTTTACAGGAGGTGATAAAGGGCTGTCGTGAAAATCCTGCTATTGAGGAGCTTCAAATACTTGATTTATACCAAGAGGAATTCGACCCACGTTTAATTTTCCATGAGCAGCAACGACGTCGAGATATGTATCGGGAGCCGAAAATGGAAAAATATCGTCAGCAGCTTTTATGGGCAGATCAAATTGTCTTTGTTTATCCAATTTGGTGGGGAAGACCCCCAGCAATGCTATTAGGATATATCGATCAATTATTTGCAGCGAATTTTGCCTATCGGGATACAAAGGGGCTATTTCCAGAAGGGCTTTTGACAGGAAAGTCTGTTGTCTGTGTATCGACAATGAAGGGACCGACGCATTATCCATTTATTTGGCTGCATAATGCTCATAAAATATTAATGAAAAGAGCGCTCTTTAACTTTGTTGGCATTAAGAAAGTAAAGTTTTTTGAGTTTGGTCATATGGAAAGTAAAAAGGGAAGGCAGCAGCACAAGCTTCAGAAAATATATCAATATTTTAAAAAAGTAGCTTACTAGCAAAAACTCGTGCAAACGTTATTGATCGTTTGCACGAGCCTGAATAGTATCAATCGGCAATGTTACTGTAAAGATTGTATACGCAGCAAGCTTGCTGTTTACCGTAATTGTGCCATGATGCATATCAATAATTTTTTTAACAATGGCTAAGCCTAAGCCACTGCCACCATTTGCGGCTGTTCGTGCTTGCTCAGCCTTATAAAAGCGTTCGAAAATATGCAATTGCTGTTCCTCTGTTAGACCAATGCCTGTATCTTGTATACGAACAGTGAGTGTGTCGTGCTGCTGTGCGAGCGCTACTGTAATTATGCCTTTAGCGGGTGTAAATTTAATGCTATTTGTCAGTAGGTTCATCCATACTTGGTTCATTAAATCCTCATCTGCTGTAATACTGATGGGGTCAAGTTGAAGGTCAAAGTCTAGCTGCTTTGCCAGCCAGTTTGGTTCAAGGGCTAGTATCACATGGCGTAATTGTTTATCGAGTCGGTAGTGCCTTGCCTCAAATGGATGGTGCTGTGATTCTAAAGATGTTAGTTTTAGTAAATTTTCACTAATTCTTGATAGACGATAACTTTCCATTTCGATAATCTCTAAGTAATGCTGACGCTTGTCCGCAGGTAAATTAATATTTTTTAAGGCTTTGGCAAAGCCGTTAATAGATGTTAAAGGTGACTGAATTTCATGGGAAACATTTGAAATAAATTCCTGACGCATTCTTTCCAGCTCACCTAATTCAACAGCCATATGGTTAATGCCATGGATTAATTGTCCAAATTGGTCTTCTTCATCTGCCTTTAGGTCTAGCTGTATATTGAAATCGCCCTTTGCCATGCGACTTAATGCATCCACAATCGTATCCCAGTAGTTACGTTGTCGGTTCAAGCCAATTAAAAAGATAATAGCCGCTGAACAGGCAAAGAGCAGAAATACACCAATTACGGTTGTTAGTTGCAGCCAAAAGCCATGAGGCGCTATCTCTAAGCGTCCATATAGCCATGTGGTTGCATAATAGGAAATAGCAGCAAAGACAGTATTCGCAATAAGAAACAGGCAAAAAGTGATGATCAATCTTACAAAGAGTCTTCGTTTTCTCATGTCACGAATTCCAAACGATAGCCAAGACCACGAATCGTCCGAATAACAAAGCCGCTACTCTCCTGTGGAAAGCGTTCACGAATTCTTTTAATATGGACATCGACTGTACGCTCATCACCCTCATAATCATAGCCCCAAATTTCTTCAATTAGCTGCTCGCGTGAAAATGTTTTGCCAGCATAGCTTGCCAGTGTAAATAACAGCTCAAACTCCTTTAAGCGCAGTATAATGATTTCGCCATTGACATGAGCTTCATATGTCTGACGATTAAGCTTAATATTGCCAGCTTCAATAATTTGTGATAGGGAAATATGGTATCGTTTTAAAATGGACTTTACACGTACAATAAGCTCGGCTGGTTCAAATGGCTTGACAAGATAATCATCTGTCCCTAGATGGAAGCCTTTGACCTTTTGTGCGGTTTCGCCTTTCGCTGTTAGCATCAGGATGGGTAGCTCTGTATGGAATGAACGGATTTCCTCGCACAATGTCCAGCCATCCATATTAGGCATCATAATATCCATAATGATCATATCGACTTTTTCAGAGGCTAATGTGGACAGTGCATCCACACCGTCTGTTGCCTCTATCACCTCTAGCCCTTCATTTTGTAGAAAGACTTTGACTAATTCTCGAATATGCGCATCATCATCCACTACAAGTAGTTTTGTCATGGCAACAAATCCCTTCATGATTCCTCTTTAATACGTAATTGCTGCTTGGCAAACTCACGATACATCGCATGTGTTTTAAATAGCGTATCATGTGTACCGCAGCCTGTAATATGTCCTTTTTCAACAAATAGTATTTGATCGGCATCTACCACTGTTGATAGGCGGTGTGCAATTACTAATGTTGTGCGACCTTGCATTAAATTATCTAATGCCTTTTGTACATAAATTTCTGATTTACTGTCTAAGCTTGAGGTTGCTTCATCCAGCATTAATATTTGCGGGTCACGCAGCAGGGCTCTAGCTATTGAAATACGTTGACGCTGTCCTCCAGATAGCTTAATGCCTCGTTCCCCAACCTCTGTATCGAATTGCTGTGGCAGCTCATAAATAAATTGGTCCGCATAAGCCATTTTTGCCACGCTTTCCAGCTCTTCATCAGATACATCGCGTTCAATTCCGTAGCAAATATTGTCACGAATTGTTCCTGAGAGCAATGCACTTTCCTGAGCGACATAGCCAATTTGACTGCGCCAAGAGTGGAGTGAAAAGGCTTCAATTGGCGTATCTCCTAGCGTGATACTGCCGCCAGTTGGCTGATAGTAGCGCTCTAATAGAGAAAAGGTAGTTGTTTTACCACCGCCACTTGGCCCTACAATAGCCGTCACCTTGCCTGGCTCAATGGTGAAGTTAATATCGGATAAAATCGGTTCTTCACCATAAGAAAAATCAATGCTTTTTAAATGAATAGGTTGATCCACCTTTTCTAATGTTAAGCCATCGTGGATATGCTCTTCTTCATGCTCCAGCAATGTGCTAATACGCTCTGTAGCTCCCATTGCTTTTTGAAGCTGTGTAAAGAACATCGTTAATTGCGTCATTGGCATAATAATTTGGATTAAATATAAAATAAATGCCACCATATCACCAGCAGTTAGTTCACCAGAGGAAACACGTACACCGCCATAGCCAATAATGGCAACAAGCACGGACATTAAGACAAGGGAAATTAATGGTGAAATTAACGCATGAATTTTTGCCTCTTTTAAACCAAATGTAAAAAGGGTTGTAATGCCTTTTTTTCCACGCTCATATTCGACATGTTCAGCATTAGAAGCCTTTACTAAACGTGTTTCAGGTAAAACCTGATTTAATATCGCTGTAAATTTCGCAGTTTCATCCTGCATCCCCTTAGAAATCACAAACATGCGTTTACCAAGCAGCATTAAAATAATCATTGCCAGCGGTACAGCAATCAGCATGACTAATGTCATTTTCCAATCTAAAATTAACAGAATAATAATGGAACCAACAATGGAAATCACGCCTGATAAACAGTTTGCTAAATGCTCAGTAATCAGCTCTTTGACAACGGCTGTGTCGTTGGTTACACGGCTTAATGTTTCACCTGTATCATGTTCATCGTAATAGGGGATGGGTAAATGCAGTAGCTTGCGCCAAAGCTGATCGCGTAATTTCGCTACAACATGATGCCCAACTCGATTCAAATAATAAATGGATAATCCACTTGCAATCGCTTGTGCAATAAAGGCAATACCAAGTAAAACGATTTGCCAATAATTAAGGGATGCTAATGAAAAGCCATCCACCAATTGTTTTGTAAATAACGGTACGACAAAGCCAACGCCCGTTGTTGCTAAACTCATTACTAAAGCGATAATAAGTAACCAAATCGGAGGCTCCGCTTGTTTCACTAACTGGATAAAGCGTCGCCAGTCTTGTTTTTTTGTTGTTGTTTGTGCTATCTCTTGCAAAGAAATATGCCTCCTTTATACGCTTAATTGCTACGGCTTTTACTATAACACTACTCTATGAACTGAATATGAAATGGTAAACAATGCTCAACATAAAAAGCTATTGAGCGAATATGAATCAGCTCAATAGCACTATTGATTATATTGCTGTATGGGATGGTAGGAAAAGCAGGGGGCTATGCTGTGTATTATTGCCGATATGAAGAGCTATTGCCTCTTGTGTCGTTTCTTCTTTGACTGGATGATGAGCAATCATTTCTTGCTGTGCTACAGGTTGTGTGATGGCTGCATGTGGCTGCTGCACGGCATGCATATCCTTGATCACAAGAATTGGACGCATCATATCATGATCTTCATGCTCAAGGAAGTGACAATGCCACATATAATGACCGCTAAAATCCTTCCAATGCATAATAATTTTGGTGACTTTGCTGGCATCAGCTTTCACGGTATCTTTCCAGCCAAGCTCATAATCACGTGGTGCTTCAGGCGGCCCTGTAAAAACTAGCCTTCCTTCATTTTCATAGAGCTCCACATCAAAGGGTCTACGCTCTAAAATTTTAAATTGCACAAGATGGAGATGTATTGGGTGGACAAAGGGTGTGGTATTAATAAAGCTCCATATTTCAATACTATCTAAGGCTGGCTTTTCTGTGACAGGGTCATGATACATATGATTGCCTAATAGTAGCATTGGTCGCCCAAATTCATCGGTTGTTGCAGTTAATGGCAATTGCCGATCAATATGCGCATGATGCGGATGTAAATCCATTGCCATAGCGAGCCGCTCTGGAATTTCACTAGTATCTTCGCCCTTTAAAGGCACAGTTACTCGAAACTGCATAATAACATTTGTATGCTCATCACTAAAATCTGTATCGGTATTCAGCAAAGTAATAGCCTGCCCCTCACAGCCTGAAAAATCAATAATAATATCTGTACGTTCAGCAGGCAGCAGCTCCACAGCTTGAATATCCTGTGGTGTAGCTAAAAAGCCGCCATCTGTGCCAATTTGAATCATTGGCTGGTCATTTGACAGGCTAAGTATATAGCCTCTGCGATTGGAACCATTGAGCAAGCGAAAGCGATATTTACGTGGCTCCACATTAAGATAGGGCCATAGCTTGCCATTCACAACAATGGTATTGCCGACAAAGCCAGGTGTAATGGATGGATGAACATCTACAGGGAATGGTGGCTCATCTGGATAAAATAATGAGCCATCTTCATGAAAGGATTTATCTTGAATTAATATAGGATATTCGTAGTCGCCACATGGCAGATGACAGCGTTGTTCTAGCGCATCTCTTACTAAATAAAAGCCTGCTAAACCTGCATAGACATTTAAACGTGTTAATGCCATTGCGTGGTCATGATACCATAGTGTAGCAGCAGGCTGATGATTGGTATATTCATGGATTTCCTTGTTAAATTTTGGACCTGTTTGACGGTAATCTCTTGTATACCATGCCTCTGGGTGTCCATCACTTTCCCAATCGACTTTGGCGCCGTGTAAATGTGTAACCGTTCTTACTTCTGGTGAATCACTGGCAGCATGTAGTGAAAAATCGACTGGCAAAAAGTGCTGTAAAGGTAGTTGATTTTTATATTTTACATAGGTTGTTTGATCTTTTATAGCTTCAATCGTTGGTCCTGGATAAAGCCCATTATAGCCCCAAATCATTGAGAGTGGAAAATCCTTATGAAAACGATGCTCTCCCGCCATCATTACTAACTCATAATAATTATATTTTTTAGGCTTCGCGACAATAGGCTTAGGTAGTTCATCGACGAATTTGGGAATTGTTGCTGGGTCAGCAGGATTAATAGGTGTACTCAAAACATCACATCCCTTATTAAAAATAGCTAATTATTCCATCATATGGGTAAAGATAATAGAACATCGGGACAAAAATGGAGAAGCGCATAAAAATTACCACTAATAAGAAACTTTTTGATTAAAAAAGAGATCCTATAAAAGTAAGTAGGGCACTTGTATGAATGATCAGGAAAACTAGTAATATCATATTTTAGCAACATAAAATTAAGAAACACGACAGCACAAAATTGTTGTATAATATTGTGGTATGAGGAAAGAAAGCAGGTTGACAAAATGAAAAGCAAAATGAATGGTACCGTAGCTGTGAATACATACAAACAGCAACTATATGCTATGCAAAATCAGCTTGATAGGAAACATAAGGTGACTGTATGAAAAACTGGTTGATTTTCATTTCTGTCTTTATTGTTTCATTGTCACTTGTCATTAGCGTTTTAGTACTCTGGAAAGCCGAGGCTCCATTTCGTTCAATTGAAGAACAGGCTGAACAGCTGGCAATCGATGCCAAAGCTCTTGCAGCTGTATCGGAGTCCTACACATATAATGGCAAACATTCGTATGTTACCGTGTTCGGGGTAGACGAATATGGTGATAAAAAAGCTGTCTTTGTCCCAACGAATCTGGACGAGGATTCTATTCAGGAAGTGTTATTAGAAGATGGTATTACGGAAAAGCAAGCATTATCGGTTTTTAAAAATGAAGGAAATGTACAAAAAGTCCTCCACATGAAATTAGGCTATGAGGAGCCTGGGGCAGTTTGGGAAATTACCTATCTAAACGACCATGACCAGCTTAACTATGTCTATATTCTGTTTAAGGATGGCAACTGGTGGAAACGTATAACGAATTTATAAGAGGAGTAGATTCTGAATGAAAAATGTATTAGCAAATCGTGTAAAAACTTTAACACCATCTTCAACATTAGCCATTACTGCAAAAGCAAAAGCATTGAAAGAACAAGGGATTGATGTAATCGGTTTAGGAGCTGGTGAACCAGACTTTAATACACCTCAAAATATTTTACATGCAGCCACTGCATCAATGGAAAAGGGTTATACAAAATATACACCTGCTGGCGGACTTCCCGTTTTAAAACAAGCTATTATTGATAAGCTTCAACGTGATAACAGCCTTGCCTATCAGCCAAATGAAGTAATTATTGGTGTTGGGGCAAAGCATATTTTATACACACTATTCCAAGTGATTTTAAATGATGGCGACGAAGTCATTATTCCGATCCCTTACTGGGTATCCTATCCTGAACAAGTAAAGCTAGCAGGTGGTGTACCTGTATATGTAGAGAGCACAGGTGAACAAGGCTATAAAATTACAGCTGACCAACTACGTGCGGCAATCACAGAGAAAACAAAGGCGGTTATTATCAATTCACCTAGCAACCCATCAGGTATGATTTATTCTCGTGAGGAGCTAGCAGAACTTGCTTCTGTCGCAGAAGAAAAAGATATTTTAATCGTGTCAGATGAAATTTATGAGAAGCTTGTATACAATGGTATTGAGCATTTTTCAATTGCACAGCTCTCTGATGCAGTGAAAGCACGTACAATCGTTGTAAATGGTGTGGCAAAATCCCACTCTATGACAGGCTGGCGTATTGGCTATGCGGCAGGAGATGCAACTATTATTAAAGCAATGACTGACCTTGCATCCCACTCGACATCTAATGCGACAACAACAGCACAATATGCAACTGTGGAGGCGTATAATGGTCCACAAGACGCAGTAGAGGAAATGCGTCAAGCGTTTGAATCACGTCTTGAAAAAATTTATCCGCAGTTAAGCGCAATTCCTGGCTTCCAAGTGTTAAAGCCACAGGGTGCATTCTACTTATTCCCAGACGTAGCAGAAGCTATGGCACACACTGGTTACGATTCAGTAGATGCATTCGCTGCGGATATTTTAACAGAGGCGAACGTAGCAGTGGTTCCGGGCTCTGGCTTTGGCACACCAACTACAATGCGATTATCCTATGCTACATCTTTAGAATTATTAGAAGAGGCAGTCCGTCGTATTGATGCATTTGTAAAATCAAAATGGCAAGACTAATCCTTCTAATCGACTTTGGAGGATTTCTATGAAGAAAATTATGATTAAAGATATGCCACAGCATATCGGTGAAACAGTTAAAATTGGCGCTTGGCTGGCGAATAAACGCTCAAGCGGGAAAATTGCCTTCTTACAGCTACGCGATGGCTCTGGCTTTGTGCAGGGTGTTGTCGTAAAAGAAGAGGTAGGCGAGGACATTTTTGCAACAGCAAAGGGTATGACGCAAGAAACGTCCATGTATATTACAGGCGAAGTAAAAGCGGATGAGCGCTCAAGCTTTGGCTGTGAGCTTGCTGTAACAGGGATTGAGGTGCTACACGAAGCAACAGATTTCCCAATTACACCAAAAGAGCATGGTCCTGAATTTTTAATGGACAACCGTCATTTATGGCTACGTTCCCGTAAACAGCATGCCATTATGAAAATCCGCAATGAAATTATTCGTGCGACATACGAATTTTTCAATAACAACGGCTTTACAAAAATGGATCCACCAATTTTAACAGGCTCAGCACCTGAAGGGACATCTGAGCTGTTCCATACAAAATATTTTGATGAGGATGCATACCTTTCTCAATCGGGGCAGCTTTATATGGAAGCGGCTGCGATGGCATTAGGCAAAGTATTTTCATTTGGCCCAACATTCCGTGCCGAAAAATCAAAAACACGCCGTCATTTAATTGAGTTTTGGATGATTGAGCCTGAAATGGCATTTGTGGAATTTGAAGAAAATTTAGAAGTGCAAGAGCAATATGTCGAGCATATCGTACAAGCTGTGCTAAAAAACTGCAAGTTAGATTTAGAGCGACTTGGTCGTGATACATCGACGCTTGAAAATATTAAAGCGCCATTCCCTCGTATTTCTTATGATGATGCGATTAAGCTATTACATGAACAAGGCTTTGATGATATTGAATGGGGCGATGATTTTGGTGCACCGCATGAAACAGCGATTGCTAATACATTTGATAAGCCAGTATTCATTACATGCTATCCAGTAGGCATTAAGCCATTCTATATGCAGCCACACCCAGAGCGTGATGATGTTGTACTATGTGCTGATTTAATTGCACCAGAGGGTTACGGAGAAATTATTGGTGGTTCAGAGCGAATCCATGACTACGATTTATTAAAATCACGTCTGGAAGAGCATAACCTATCATTAGATGCCTATGCTTGGTATTTAGAGCTTCGCAAACATGGCTCTGTACCGCATTCAGGCTTTGGTCTTGGGCTAGAGCGTACAGTGGCATGGATTTCAGGCACAGAGCATATCCGTGAAACAATTCCATTCCCACGTTTACTAAACCGCTTATACCCATAAGCTAATCAATTTAAAAGTCGCGTAGTGGACAATCTACGCGGCTTTTCTACTTACTTAAAGAAGGAGTCTAGAGAAAATATGACCACAAATAATCATCGACTCCATACATGGACTGAACAACGAATGATTTCCATTCCACAGCTTTTTTTTCAGTTTTATAAGGAGTTAAATATCGAGGATGAAGAGGCGTTAATTGTGATGCATTTACTAGCCTTTCATATGGAGGGGAATGACTTTCCAACACCGAATGATTTAAAAAGTCGCCTGACAATGTCTGACAATGAGATTACAACACGTTTGCAGCGCTTAATGCAAAAGGGCTTTCTTGAAATTATGCGTGATGTGGATGCAGGTGGTAAGCTCTATGAAAAATATTCCGTTTATCCGCTTTGGGAGCGAATTATGCAGATGATGGATATGAAAGAGCAGCAAAAATCTGTAACGACACTTCAACAAGAAGAGGGCGAGCTATTTCGATTATTTGAGGAGGAAATGGGGCGTCTTTTATCTCCTTTAGAGCTTGAAAAAATAGGGCTTTGGCTTGATGAGGACAAGCACAGCCCAGCGCTTATTAAGGAGGCACTAAAGGAAGCGGTCTTTGCGGGAAAGCTTAGTATTCGTTATATTGACCGTATTTTATTGGAGTGGAAAAAGAAAAATATTACAACACCACAGGCCGCACAGAAGCAAAGTGAGCAGTTCCGTGAAAAGCAAACCTTTCATAGAATGCCAGCACGAGCAGCTTCACAAGAAACGCAGTCAACGGGTAAAGTGCCATTTTATAACTGGTTAGAAGAAAGAGAATAGGGGGCATCCAGTTTGTTAACGAAAAAACAGTGGGAGCATTGTCTAGCAGAGATGGATCGAATGTTTCCCAACGCACATTGTGAGCTTGTGCATGACAATGCCTTTGAGCTAACAATTGCGACATTATTATCTGCACAATGTACAGATGTGCTTGTCAATAAAGTAACGAAAACATTATTTCAAAAATATAAAACACCTGAGGATTATTTAGCTGTACCATTGGAGGAATTACAGCAGGATATTCGCTCAATCGGGCTTTATCGCAATAAGGCGAAAAATATTCAAGCTTTGTGTCAACGATTGCTAGATGAATATAATGGTGAAATTCCTGCAACAAGGGAAGCGCTTGTGACATTGCCCGGTGTAGGGCGTAAAACAGCGAATGTTGTGTTATCAGTAGCTTTTGATATTCCAGCATTAGCAGTCGATACGCATGTTGAGCGTGTATCAAAGCGTTTAGGGCTTTGTCGATGGAAGGATTCCGTGCTTGAAGTGGAAGAAACGATTATGAAAAAAACGCCGATGGAAAAATGGTCGAAAACGCATCATCAGCTTATTTTCTTTGGGCGTTATCATTGTAAGGCACAAAATCCAGGATGCCATGTCTGTCCGTTGCTTGATGATTGTCGTGAAGGGCAAAAGCGCTTAAAGAAAGGCTTGGTGAAGGAAGCGTGAATATGGAGGCAATTGCCAAGGATAAAGTAGATGCTTGGTTTGCACAATGGCTGACTTTGCAAGAGGCAATTCATGCAGCCCATAATGCTCGAAATGGTGCGGCAAAAGCATTAATGGAAGAAGCCATCGAGCTATTTGACCAGCTTGTACAAGCTGCAGGAGATGAGGTATTGCCGATTAATGGGGTTGAACGACTTGCCTTTATTAAAGCGAAGCCAGGTCAATATGCCTGCTATCGCCAGCTAGATGAACTATTTAAGGAAACAAAAAAGCGCATAGCACGCTTACGCATTCAAGCAACAAAAGGCTAGCTTTGACGAATAGAATGCGTAAAGTGCCGGATAGAGCGCAAAAAGTGACGGATAACATACACAAAGTGTCGGATAGAATCCCAAAAGTGATGGATAATTTAAAAAAGTCGAGCAACATATTTTTTGGATATGCTGCCCGACTTTTTATTATTCTGTGCTTTGCTCTTCTTCTGTTGGACTTAGCGGCTCAGTAGGAACTATTGGCTGCTGCTGAGTAGGATCAATCGGACCATTAGTATCTCCGCCGTTATTGCCGTTATTGCCATTATTTCCGTTATTGTTGCTATTATTATTGCCCTCGCCATTTTCACCATTCTCTATATCGGTTTCATTGCCATCCTCACCAGGATCTGTTGGCAGCTCAGTATCTGGCTCCTCTACTTCCTCTGGCTCTTCGACATCTGGTTCTTCCTCTGTTGTGCCGACGATTTGGAAGGAGGTTGTGCCAGGTTCACTGCGCGTACCGTCCACAATAGCGACAACAGAGATGGTGTAATTACCTTCTTCTAGTGTATTGCTTACCGTTAAGCCTTTGCTATCTGTTGTGCCAAGGATAATGGAGTCGCCACCTTCACGTGTAGCAGACACTTCAAATGAAGTTGGTAATGGCTCATCTGTTTCAGGGTCTAGCATTGCATCATGCTCCCAAGAAATATCAATAGACTGTCCTTCTAAGTCTAAGCTTGCCGTTACATTGTAAGGCGTAGATAATGATGGAGCCTCATAGACGCTAGATACCTCCGTTGGCTCAGTACCACGTACAAATAGCTCTGTTTGACGTAATTCATTTGGCGTATAATCACTCGCTAAACGCAGAGGATTAGAGCCTACTTCAATCGTTGCTTCTACAACTGTACTTGGCTTTTTAAAGCTTTCTGTTTCAACATTCGCTGAAATTTCTTGCATAATCGACTTAAATAAATTTTGCGGTAATCGACGCTCTTCCCATGTTGTAATAGGGTCAAAGTGTTTCTCATAGCCACTCCATATCGCAATGGAGTAGTTTGTTGTGTAGCCAGCAAACCATGAATCTGGCACACTTGTATTTGGTAAATTATACTTGCTAAAATCCTCTGCTGAGTAGTTTGTTGTACCTGTTTTACCTGCAATATCTAAGCCAGGTACATTTGCAGCAGTACCTGATGCATCAGGCTTATTGCCAACTACATCACGCAGCATATCTGTTACCATATAAGCTGTATAATCGCTCATTGCAACAGTAGGCTCAGGCTTGTAGTTTTTAGATGTTTTGCCATCACGATAGACAATTTTAGTAATGGCATGTGGGTCCGTATAGACTCCGTTGTTACCAAAGGCTGCATAAGAGGCTGCCATTTGAATAGGGGACATTGTAATCGCTCCACCGCCAATAGCATCAGATTCATATACATTATCTGTTTCAATGCCTAAACGGCCAATAAATTCCTTCGCTTTATCCGTACCAACCTCTTGCAATGCTTTAACGGCAGGTACGTTACGTGAAGCGTATAGCGCCTTACGAGCGGTAATAGCCCCCATATAGCGACCATCCCAGTTAGTAATAGTTTGCCTTGTTCCTGTGTACGTCATTGGCTCATCGACAAGTGTTTGACCTGTTGACCATTTTAAATATTCAATGGCTGGTCCGTAATCAATTAATGGCTTCATTGTTGAGCCGGGCTGATTTTTTGACAGATCATCTGCGTAGTTAAAGCCACGCTCTGCACCGTAATGACGACCACCACCAACAGCTTGAATTGCCCCTGTTTTTGTATCAATAACCGCAACACCTGATTGAATTTCTTCTGTTGGGAAGTTGCTATCATCATTCATTACATTTTCTACAACCTTTTGTGCTGCTGGATCAAGTGTTGTATAAACCTTAATTCCTTCTGCCATTGCAGTACCATCGCCATTTTCCTCTAGCTCATTAATTACAATATCAAGGAAGGCATCATATTTAGAGCCTGCAAATGATTGGCGTGTGGCATCGTCTGCTAAACCTGCTTGGACGTCTGCTTGCTGTGCTTCTTCCATTTCCGCTTTTGAAATTTTACCGTGCTGATGCATTAACCCTAGTACCGTATTACGACGTTTTTTCGCAAGCTCTGGATTTTTTAATGGATTATAAGCATTCGGGCGCTGTACTAAGCCTGCTAATAATGCTTCTTCTTCTAATGTTAAATCTTTTAATTCTTTGCCATAGAAATATTGAGCTGCTGTACCAAAGCCATAAATACGTCCTGACATCAGCATTTTATTAAAGTACATTTCAAAAATTTCTTCTTTTGAATATTTGCGCTCTAGCTGGAAGGCAAGCCAAGCTTCCTGTGCTTTACGCTTTAATTTCTTTTCATTTTGTAAAAATGAGTTTTTAACAACTTGCTGTGTTAGGGTAGATGCCCCTTGTGCACCGAAGCCATCTCGGAAGTTGGCAAGGATGGCCCCACCTAAACGATAAAAATCCATCCCGTGGTGCTCGAAAAAGCGTACATCTTCGGTTGCTAGAATCGCGTTAACCATATCTTCTGGTATATCTTCGTATTTTATATATTTACGGTTTTCAGCACCGATCGTTGCAAACAGTTCACCGTTTTTATCGTAGAACTCTGAAGAAACAGGGTCCTTCAATAATTCTTCATCAAGCTCTGGTGCCGTGCTAGCATAGTAGGCAAATAACCCAGCGCCTCCAAGTAAACCTACCACCACAATGGTACATAAAGTTAAGAAAATGCGCTTCAACCATGTTTTAGCAGTGGAGGCTGGTTTCTGTTTGTTCTTTTTATTTTTTTCAGCGAGAGCCTTTTGATGCTCTCCCCGTGTTCGACGACGTTCAGTCATTCTCTATTTCTCCTCACTTTCAGACTGGTAGCATTTTGCATCAATGAGCTGTTGGATAATGGGTAAATAATCGATACGTGGATAATAATTGGTTGGAATTTCATATGCCTCTTGCTCGATTGTCGACAAGGGTATCGATTTACGTTTACCATTTTCCATTGCTTTCCAGGCCTTTTGTAAAACTTGGTATGGCACAATAAAATATCGTTCATAGGCTGAAAAACGAACGATAATAAAAGCCACACCATGTTGTTCCGTCACTTGCTGCATATGGGTCATTTGATGCGCGTGAATATTTTTTAATGGGAAACTTGTTTTGGAAGCTGTTTCCTTTGCATCAAAATCGATATAGTGCCCATTCCAAACGCCATTGTAGTCGGTTGTGGAAGGCGTTCTGAAGTAAGCCTCACGAATAACAGCAGCACTACGTGAAGGGTACTCTACTTTGACGATTTGTACAGGAACAGGTTTCTTATGAATAATTGCAAGCCGCCTTTTTATATAATAGTCGTTTGCTTCATTAATTTCATCTTCTAGCGTCTTTCCACGATTGCTAAAAGATAAATCTTTGTTGTTCTTTTTCTCTGCTTTCTGCACAGAAGGATTCGGGGTATACAATTTCCCGTTTGGATAACGAATTGTCATTTAGCTCACCCTCTATTATACTGCTTTTCTAGTCAATAGTTTACCATGTTTTAGTGGCTATTCTCTACTTCTATCAGTTAGACAATAATTTCATTTGCGTCGAAAAATCGCCAGCTCCTGTATTCCTCAAATCGTCAAAATACCAGATAATTTTAAACGTGAAATAGAGGTAGCTCCACATCTTTCAGTAAATAACGATTTTTTAGAATGCACATTCATGCCTAAAATTTTATCGAAAATTTTCTTCTTTCAACTAACTTACGCTTATTTTGTCATGCTTGAAGGTGATTTTATACATGCAAGGAATACTAAAGTAAAGCATAGGAGGAGGCGTTATATTGAACAAGTTAGAGCAATTAATTGCACAGTTAGAGCTGGTGAATCAGCTACTTTGCACGAGAGTGTCACTGGAAAGCAATGCACACTGTATGCATTTTTTTATGCAACTAAAAGCAGTTAGCCAGAAAGTAAGCTTAGCAGAAAAGAGCTGGCAAGTAAAGAATGCTTGTTCGCCTATTAGTAGTGAAAAATGATAGACTTTGGTACACTTATCTCATCAGCAATGAAAGGGAAGAGATGAGGTGCGAATATGTTAGTGTTGGAACAAACAACAAAGTTAATAGAGGAATGCGAGCAATGTGTGACACGCTTTTGGCAAATGCGCGAGGAGGATCGTACACCCGATTTTTATCAAGAGGTAAAGCCGTATGCAGATGAGCTTCACACGCTGTTAACAGAATGGCAGCAAGAAGCCAATCAATGGATACACAGGCACCAGCCCAAATATATGCACACACAGCAAATTGCTTCAGCAAAGGAAGCGATGGAGCAATTTGTTGTGCAATCCTTTTATAAAGAAACAAGTAAAAAACGTTTTTTAGATGCCATCCATTCTACCTTCTATACATTAAAAAACTTTGAACGCTTACTAAAGGAGGTCGTGCAGGATGCTATCGAAGAAACGAACGATTAGTGAGCTTTTAAATGAATGGCGCTATGATGAAGAATTAAAGGAGCGTATTTTACATTGGCAGACGCTTGAGGGGCGACCAGCCAAATATGCGCCTTTTCCAGAAAATCTACATCCATCTTTAAAGAGGGCATTGCAAAAAAGAGGGATTGAGCAGCTTTATACACATCAGCGAGAGGCTTTTGATTTAGCACAAAGCGGCTCTTCCTTTACAGCGGTAACACCGACAGCATCTGGTAAATCATATTGCTATCATTTACCAGTGCTACAAAAAATATTAGAGGATAACAATGCACGTGCCATTTATTTATTTCCAACAAAGGCATTGGCACAGGATCAAAAAAATGACTTAAATGAGCTGATTGAGCAAAGCGGTGAGGAAATTTTAAGCTACACGTATGATGGCGATACAGCTCCAGGGCTTCGTCAAAAGGTACGCAAGGCAGGACATATTGTAATGACGAACCCCGATATGCTACATTCAGGTATACTGCCACATCATACAAAATGGGTGTCCCTCTTTGAAAATTTGCAATATATCGTAATAGATGAGTTGCATACATATAAAGGTGTATTTGGTTCACATGTTGCGCACGTTATTCGCAGACTAAAGCGTATCTGTGAATTTTATGGCAGTCAGCCTGTGTTTATTTGTACATCAGCAACAATTAAAAATCCTCAGGAGCTTGCAGAGCTTTTAACAAATGAATCCCATCAGCTTATTGCTAAATCGGGCGCTCCTGTCGGTAAAAAAACCTTTTTATTTTATAACCCACCGATTATTCATAAAACATTTGGAGTGCGGAGAAGCGCTGTTTTAGAGGTGAGCGATTTAGCAAAAAGGCTTTATACGGCGGGCATTCAATCCATTATTTTTGCAAAAAGCCGCGTGCGCGTTGAGATGATTGTTACCTATTTAAAGGAGCTAACGCGCAATAAACTGCTGGATGAGTCTGTGCGTGGCTATCGAGGCGGCTATTTGCCATCTGAGCGACGCGCGATTGAAAAGGGCTTACGCGATGGAACAATTCAAACGGTTGTTAGTACAAATGCATTAGAATTAGGAGTCGATATTGGTCAATTACAGGCGTGTATTATGACAGGCTATCCAGGGAATATTGCCAGCGCTTGGCAGCAGGCAGGACGCGCAGGAAGAAGGCAGGATGAGGCATTAATTATTTATGTGGCACAATCGTCTGCACTCGATCAATATGTTGTCAATCATCCATTATTTTTACTTGGCAGTACACCTGAGGAGGCACGTATTTATCCTGAAAATATGCTTATTTTAATGGATCATTTAAAATGTGCAGCCTTTGAGCTACCATTTTCCATAGACGATACATATGGCGAATATGACATTCAGGAATTACTGGCCTATTTAGCAGAAGAAGGGATTGTCTTTAAAACAAGCGATAAATGGCATTGGATGAGTGATCGTTTCCCAGCTCATGATATTAGCCTGCGCTCCGCCTCACAGGAAAATGTAGTAATTATTGATATATCTACACCAGCGCAAACAAAGGTGATTGGTGAAATGGATCGTCATAGTGCGATGACATTATTACATGAGGAAGCGATTTATTTGCATCAAGGCATTCAGTTTCAAGTGGAGAAGCTGGATTGGGAGGAAAAGAAGGCCTATGTACGTGAGGTAGATGTTGATTACTATACAGATGCAAATCTTGCAGTAGAAATGAAGGTGCTAGAGGAAGATCGTAGCCGACACTACGTAGGCGGCACAATTAGCTTTGGCGATGTTGGCTTAGTCGCACAGGCAACCATTTTTAAAAAGATACGCTTTGGCACGCATGATAATATTGGGTCAGGGCCGATTCATTTGCCGCCAGATGAAATGCATACAAATGCGTCATGGCTATCCTTTGCAGCACCGGAAAAATGGACAGAGGAGGAGCTAACAGATGCTATGACAGGAGCAGCCTATGCAATGAATGCCTTTATACCATTATTTATCCAATGTGATAGCAGCGATGTTGCGGTTGTGCCTCAGGTCAAGGCAACCCATAATGAGCGTCCAACATTTTTTATTTATGATAAATATCCAGGTGGTATTGGGCTCAGTGAAAAGGTCTATGATTTATGGGAGGATTTATTAGCAAAGACACAGCAGCATGTTATAAATTGCCCTTGTGAATCAGGCTGTCCATCTTGCATTGGCGCACAGGACGCTGTATTAAGTGTCAAAAATAAAGTTGTGAAATTGCTTCAATTGCTAAACGCTTTTTAGTCGCGGGTAAATGTCCCTTTATCGCAGGTATTAGGCTACGCTTCACGCGTAAACATCCTCCCATCGCGGGTATTTGCTGTGATAGCACGGGTAAGTGAATCGTTTGAATGCACCGAATAGTCATGGTAATCTTGCAAGAACTACTACATGTAGAAAAAGAGTGAATGCTATGTCTTACGAAAATAAAATACTACAAATGAAAAAAATGCTCGGTAAAAAATCAACGACTCAGCCAAAAATACAACAACCAGCCTATCAAAAGCCTGCAAAACCAAGCTATACAGAGCAATGGGAAAAGGCGGGGCTCACGGTTGTAGAAAATGATTTTGGCATTGTCTTTAAGCGACAGGTAAGCTATCCATTTTCGTATCAGCATGGTGATTATCAATTGCAATCCTTTTTGGATGCTGTGCAAAAGTGGCAGGCTGCGGACTTTGACCATCCTTATGCGCTTGATAGTGATGAACGTGTGCTGTTTTTTGATACAGAAACAACGGGCTTAAAGGGCGTGGGCACACATATTTTTTTGCTTGGCTTTTTAGAGGTAACAGCGGACAGCTTTATGCTGACGCAATATATTCTTGCTGATCCTGCCCATGAAGCAGCATTGCTGTTTGAATCCAAGCTTTGGCAAAAAACGGCAACGGTTATTACGTATAATGGCAAAAGCTTTGATTGGCCACAGCTTGAAACGCGCTGGACATTGCATCAAAAAACATTACCAAAATTACGTACACAGCGACATATTGATTTATTGCATAGTTCGAAGCGTTTATGGAAAAATGATATGGAACGCTTAAAATTAAAAGCTGTGGAGGAAGAGAAGCTTGGCTTTTCCCGTGTGGGCGATATTCCTGGCTATCTCGCACCAATTATTTATTTAGATGCTGTGAAAAGTGGTATACCAGATGCCTTACTAAAGGTGCTGTATCATAATGAGTGGGATTTACTTTCATTAATTACGCTTTATAGTCACTCTACACATTTATTGTTTGAGGACAATCAGGAGGAATCGGCAAAAACCTTTACCAATATTGGGAAGTGGTATGGCGATTTAAAGGAAAGTACACAAAGTGTTAAAGTGTTAGAAAGGGTGACAGCGCAATTTAATGAGCTAGAGGCGGGCAATGCACACTATTATTTAGCGTTACAGCATAAGAAAAATAAACGCTATAGTGAAGCGATTGATGCTTTTGTGGCATCTCTCCATTTTGTGCAACCAAGAACAAAGTTGCATGCGCTTGAGCAGCTAGCCATACTTTATGAGCATCAAATGAAGGATTATGAGCAGGCCCTTTATTATACGCAAGAAGGCATACAATTAATCCAAAATAATGAGCAATGGAGAGTAGAACAAAAACAAAAATGGGCAATTTCCTGGGAAAAGCGATTACACAGATTAGGAAATAAGAAATAATTTCCTAGGTAAACGCAAGAAACGACAACTTTTGCCTTACAATTGGTGCTTTCAGACGATATAATGTGAGGAAGTATGGTATAATGAATTCGTGTATGTAGTGTGAGGAAGGGCGATGCAAATGGACATTAAATTAACGTCAAAAATGATCCTTGAAAAGGAATTTAAAAAGAATTTTAAAGGCTACAATGTGGAAGAAGTCGATTCTTTTCTTGATGAAATTATTCAAGATTATGAAACGTTTGAAAAAGTGGTGGCCCAGCTACGTGAAGAAAATGGACAACTAAAAGAGGAAAATAGACAGCTAAAAGAAGAAATCGATAGTACACCAAAACGACAACCGATTGCATCGGCAGCGGCTGGTACAACGAATTTTGATATTTTAAAGCGTCTTTCTAATTTAGAAAAGCATGTATTTGGCAGTAAGCTCTATGAATAAATTTGTTCAATAATATTGTCTTTAATATAAAACTTTAGTATAATATTTTGTATCATCATGAAATTCTGGTAATCGCTGCGGCGCTAGACGTCGTAGAGGAAAGTCCATGCTCACACGGTTCTGAGATGACCGTAGTGTTCGTGCTTACTGAAAAAATAAGGTAAGGCAGCTATTATAGCTGACGGCGGAAGGAAAACCTAAGTCTTCGGATATGGTTGAAACTTCCTGAAAGTGCCACAGTGACGAAGCTTGCTTGGAAACTGGCAAGGTGGAACGAGGTAAACCCCACGAGTGAGAAACCCAAATTATGGTAGGGGCACTCTCTAGAAGGAATTGAACGGATAGAGGGACAGAGTTTGCTCTGTAGATAGATGATTACCACCTGATCGTACGAGGCATCAAGCTGTTTGAGTACCCAGGAACAAAACATGGCTTATGGAATTTTTTGATGCTTATCTACAAAATAACAAACGCTCTCCAATTCGGTGGAGAGCTTTTCTTTTGAGCTTATCTTGCTTCAATGGCTGTATCAACTCCCGCTGAGGTAAGATAGAACTTTGAGCGGATGTCACGGATTTGGCAGAGGCACTTTTCAAGTGAGTTCACAAAATCCGGCTACAATTATGCGAAGTATAATTGATAAGGAAAAGTAACCTCGTTAGTCAAGTCTTGGTATACGCGATACGTTTGAGAATAGGCAAAATGTTAGTCAAGCCCCTATCGCTACCTTCGAAGTCATAACACCTGAAGACGGTTATCGCATCATAATTTAAGATAAATTTGTATACATACGAGTTGGTCTACTAGAAATACCCTAATGAGGGGGAGTATAAAAAGATAGGATGGAGCGGGACATGAACGAAGTGAATAATTGGGAAAGTAAGGATGCATTCAGTTTGATTTCAAAATGCCCTACTACCTTAATCTTTAAAATCTTCGAAAATGTATCTGAAGGCATCATGATTACTGATGAAAATAAAAAAATAATAATGGTTAATCCTGCCTTTGAATTTGTAACAGGCTACACACGTGACGATGTTGTAGGAAAAACGCCAGCCGTTTTACAATCAGGTGTACATGAATTGCCATTTTATTTAAAAATGTGGGAACAGATACGACAAGAAGGTATTTGGCAAGGAGAAATATGGAATCGCCGTAAAACAGGGGATCTATATCCTGAATGGCTAACGATTATGCGCGTAACCGATGATAAGGGAGAGATTGTAAATTATTGTGGTATTTTCACAGATTTGTCTGAACGAAAAATTGTTGAAAATGAATTAGAAAAACGTTTGTTAACCGATTCATTAACAGATGTATCCAATCGATTTGCATATATTGAAAGAATGGATAGCCTGCTGGAATCAACGGCTACTGTTTCTCGTTCAGTACAGCATGCTGTTTATTTTTTAGATTTGGATCGCTTTAAGCAAATTAATGATACATTAGGTCATACTGTTGGGGATTTTCTTTTAACGGAAGTGGCGAAACGTTTAAAAAAGCTGCTGAAAAATAAAGATATTATCGCTCGATATGGCGGAGATGAGTTTGTTATTACATTAACAAATGTTAAAAATATAAAAGAAGCCGCAAAGTTCGCAGAGCAGATTATTCATACGATTGAACAGCCAATCAAGGTGAATAATCAAGAGATTTTTATTTCTACAAGTGTTGGCATTAGCATATATCCAACAGATGGGAAAAAAACTGAGGAACTGATTAATTGCGCGGATAAGGCTATGAGCTATTCAAAAAACAATGGCGTAAACGGCTATGCCTTCTATTTTGATGAACTGCATACAGATGCACAGCGTGTTTTATTGCTAGATACAGAGCTAAGAAAAGCGATTGAAAGCCGTGAGTTTGAGCTTTATTTTCAGCCTAAAGTTACAATACAAAATGAACAAATTCAAGGTTTAGAGGCACTTATTAGATGGAACAACGAGAGGCTAGGATTTGTATCCCCAGCAGAGTTTATCCCGTACGCAGAGGAAACGGGCTTAATTATTCCACTAAGTGAGGCCATTATTGAAAAAGCATGTGAGGCTGTTAGTGAAATGCAACAATACGGCTGGAAAATTCCAATAGCCATTAATATTTCGAGCATTCACTTTAAACAGCAAAACTTTTTAGAGTCTATACAAGTAATACTTGAACGCTATAATATGCCCGCGAGTAATTTTGAAATTGAAGTAACAGAGCGCACGGTGATGAATAGTGCGAATGAAACCGTCAGCAAGCTAGTGCGTTTAAAGCAATTAGGCTTTAAAATTTCTATTGATGATTTTGGCACAGGCTATTCATCTTTAAGCTATTTAGTGCGCTTCCCATTGGATTGTTTGAAAATTGATCGCAGCTTTATTCAGCATATTGGCTCACTCGCTGAAAAGCAGGCAGTGGTAGATGCCATTATTCAAATGGCTCATCGACTTAAAATGAAAGTTGTAGCAGAGGGTGTAGAACAAGCACAGCAAGTGGATATACTACGTAAAATGAACTGTGATATTATCCAAGGTTATTATTACAGCAAGCCATTACCAATAAACGAGCTTTTAGAGTTTATGGAGTATTGGGAAATTGAGCATCAAGGAAGGAAATAATCTTATGGCAAACTATCAATTAGTAGCTACAGCTGCAATGGGCTTAGAGGCAATTGTAGCACAAGAAGTTAAGGCACTTGGCTATGAAACAACCGTTGATAATGGCAAAGTATATTTTAATGGAGATGAAACAGCGATTGCGCGCACTAATTTATGGTTGCGTGTAGCAGATCGTGTCAAAATCGTTGTAGGACAATTTCCAGCAAAATCGTTTGAGCAATTATTTGAAAGTGTGAAAGCACTCCCTTGGGAAAAATATTTACCAGTGGATGCTGCCTTCCCAGTATCAGGGAAGTCCGTAAAATCGAAATTATTTAGTGTACCTGATTGTCAAGCCATTACCAAAAAAGCAATCGTTGAGCGAATGAAGCAGCATTATAAGCGTCTTGGCTTTTTAGACGAATCTGGTGCAACATATAAAATTGAGGTTTCAATTTTAAAAGATGTGGCGACACTAACAATTGATACATCTGGTGCTGGCTTGCATAAGCGTGGCTATCGTCAGGCACAGGGTGAAGCACCATTAAAGGAAACATTAGCAGCAGCGCTTGTACAAATCTCAAAATGGAATCCAAATCGTCCGTTTGTTGATCCGTTCTGCGGTTCTGGAACGATTGCATTGGAAGCGGCGATGCTTGGACAAAATATAGCACCAGGCTATAATCGTGAATTTATTTCAGAGCAATGGTCGTGGATGAAAGCTGCCATTTGGGATACTGTTCGTGATGAAGCTGAAAGTTTAGCAAATTACGATCAGCCATTAGAAATTATTGGCTCAGACATTGACCATCGCATGGTCAGCATTGCACAAGAAAATGCGATGGAAGCAGGCTTTGGTGAGTTGATTACGTTTAAGCAAATGCAGGCACGCGATTTTACCACGCAATTAACGGATGGTGTGATGATTGGGAATCCGCCATATGGAGAACGTATTGGTGATGTAGAAGTCGTAGAGCAGGTAATCCGTGATCTCGGTAAAGTGATGAAAAACTATCCAACTTGGTCTGTCTATATGCTATCTTCCATGAAAAATTTTGAAGAATTATATGGTCGACAAGCGACGAAAAAGCGGAAATTATTTAATGGCTTTATCGAAACAAATTATTATCAATTCTGGGGTCAAAAATCTAAAAGAGATTAACGAATACTAACGGAAGATAAGGTTTTTTCTTATCTTCCGTTTCGTCGCGTATAATAGGAACAGATTGTTAGAGGGGGAACATCAATTGCGTAAATCTTTACCATTTGCATTATCAAAGGATCGTTCGTTTTTTGAATCATTAGGTGATTGGATGGGCGATGTTCTTTATGACGAATTACCTGAAAAAGGCTTCGAATGCCGTGATGAACAAATATTTATGGCTTATCAAATTGAACAAGCACTGAAAGAAAAAAATGTGCTTTTTGCAGAAGCAGGTGTGGGTACTGGTAAAACGATTGCTTATTTGCTACCAGCTATTTCCTATGCACGCTACACAGGCAAGCCTGCACTTATTGCTTGTGCCGATGAAACTTTAATCGACCAGCTTGTGAAAGAGGGCGGCGATATTTATAAGCTTCAGCAAACATTAGGGCTCGATATTGATGTTCGTCTTGCAAAATCAAGAGATCAGTACTTATGCTTAAAACGTTTTGAGGAGGCAGAAAAAGTAGAAACAGATGAGTGGATCGATGATATTGCCTTTTCTATTCCTGACGGTGTCTATGCACAGGGCTCGATGATTGCTGTTCATCCATATGGGGAACGGAGCGATTATCCAACGGTGAGCGATGAAGATTGGCAAAAAGTCAACTACAACGCGATTATGCAATGCTCTGTTTGTGACCTTCGTAATCGCTGTGGGCAAACATTACATCGTGCCCATTATCGTAAATCTACAGATCTTGTTATTTGCTCACAAGACTTTTTAATGGAGCATTTAGCGACAAAAGAATCTCGTGAGCGTGAGGGGCAGCTTGCACTACTGCCTGAAGTATCAATGATTGTGCTAGATGAGGGACATCTATTAGAGTATGCGGCGCAAAAGGCAATGACTTATAAAGTGCAGGCAACAACGATTGTTAATTTATTAGAGCGCTTAATGGTGGATGGTGTGCGAGAGCGCACGCTATATGCAATGGAAAAGCTACAGGACGATCATGAGCTATTTTTTGACCAGGTACGTGATGATGTTGTGGCGTCCAATGAGGATCGTAAACGTATTAATAAATCAGCAACACTATTAGCATATGGTAAGCAGCTAATAGATGATGTTGAAGCATTGATGGAGGAATTTGTCTTTGAGTCAGAGATGTATATGATTCCTGAATATGAATTAAATATGGCAGAAGAATATTTAGAGCAATATGAGGCTTCCTTACGTATTTTTATTGCACAGGGCGATGCGGTGGACTGGTTAGAGGAAACAGATGGCGAGGAAACGCTTGTTATTATGCCTCGACTTATTACAGAAGTTTTAGCAGAAAAATTATTTTCTAAAAAGCTGCCAATTGTTTTTTCATCAGCAACATTAGCTGTCAATAAAGATTTCTCATATATTGCCTATAGTTTAGGGATTCGAGATTATCAATCATTTTCTGTCCCTTCGCCATTTGATTATGAAGAAGTGATGAAAATTTATTTACATGAACTTGCTCAAAACGACAAAGCAGCGCGTGTTCAGCAGCTTTTGCGCGATGGTGAAAAGACATTGATTTTATTTAAGTCAAAGCAGGCGATGTTAAACTTTAAGGAGCAATTGCCGTTGATGGAGCGTATGTATGTTGCATTTGAAGGAGATCGAGAGCTATCAGCTATTGTGCGAGATTTCCAGGAAGGAACGATTAAAACATTATGCTCCTATCATTTATGGGAAGGTTTAGATTTACCTGAGGAAGCTTTAACGCGTGTCATTATTTATGACCTGCCATTCCCACCACATGATCCATTATTTGATGCCAAGCGTACATTTGCAGAAAACCCATTTGAAGAGGTGGAGTTACCTTTTATGCAACTCCGCTTGCAGCAAGGGATGGGGCGTTTAATCCGCACCTCAAATGACCATGGTGATATTCATATTTTATTAAACGAAGAGGAACAAAAACAGCGGGCAGCCTTTGACAATATTTTAGCGGTTGTTCCAGAAATAAAGTAGTGAAAAAAGCAAGTTTGCCTAGAAAGCAAGCTTGCTTTTTTGTTATATTAAAATAACTAAATTCGTTCAGGTAAATAATGTTATTTTTAAGAAGGTGTTGAATATTTCTCTTTTAAACTATATAGTTGTTAGTTGTGTAATGAATTTTGATAAAATAAAATGTTTTTTGTATTGAAAATGATTTCACAAAAGGTTTATAATGATGACAAGAATTTTTTAAGAATAGTCATATTGTTGGTTAGCTATTCTTTGATAGGGGGCTTAATCCTGTCGAACGTTCAATCATTGTGTAGAAAATATACAAATCTATCAGCAGCAGATATTGAGAAGTTACTTGAACTAGAAGCTACATTAGCGTACTATGCTGAGCTGACGGATTGTTATATGTTCATCGATTGTATGTTAGAAAATTTACCACATGCAATTGTTGTGGCAGAGGCATTCCCAAAGAAGGAAATTGGTTTATACGAAAAATCTGTTATTGGAAAATTCGTATTTGAAAGCTTTGAACCAGCCGTCTTCGCTGCGTTTAAGCATAAAGAAAAGTCATCCATCTCCAGAGCTGTAACACAGGAGGGCATCACGGTAGAGCAGTATGTTGTGCCAATCTTGAATGTGCAGCAGCAAGTGATTGCAGTGTTAATTCAGGAAAAAATGGTGAAGATGCAAACAACACCAAAGGATGATTTTCACAATATGCCCTTTGCCTTAATTGAGCATATTGTAGAGCCAAATTCTCAGCCGATGCCAGTTGTATCAGATTTATTGGTAGAGTCGATTATTTTAACAAATCATGAAAACAAAGTGATTTATAGTAATCCTGCAGGCTATCGATTCATTTCTGAGCTATCAGGATTGGAAAACTTTGATAATGTTGCATTGGATAAAATGTTACCGTTTTTACAAGAAGTCTATGATCAAGGCGACGATGTCTTTTTCCTAGAAATTACGATTGAGCGTAAATCCTTTATTGTCAAGAAAATTCCAATTCGCAGTCAACATGATAAAGTTACACTGCTAATTATTCATGATCTTACAGAGCTAAAGCTGAAGGAAAATGAACTGATGATGAAAACATTTGCGATACGGGAAATTCACCATCGTGTGAAAAATAATCTGCAAACGGTAACAAGCCTACTACGCTTGCAAATGCGAAATGACTCATCTGCTGCGAATGCAAGTGCTTTTCAAGAGGCATTAAATCGAATATATAGTATTTCATCTGTTTATGAGCTTATTTTAGAAAATGAGGATAACGCCGAAGAGAAGGTAGATGTTATCGCATTAGCTAAAAAAATTGGTCATAAAATGATTGGTACATCCAATACAGCCACAATTCAACTAGCCTTTCAGCATGATAATATGCAGCTATTTTGTCATTCGAAAAAGGCAGTATCGCTTGCACTCATTATTTGTGAGCTATTGCAAAATGCATTAAAGTATGCATTTATCGGTCGCAAGGAAGGAACGATTGATATTCAATTTATGCAGGAAGATTGCAATATTGTGCTTCATATTTCTGACAACGGCGTTGGAATGCAAGAAGTGAAGGCATCTTTCGGTATGGAGATAATCACAAGGCTTGTGGAATATGATTTAGCTGGCTCATTTTCAATTATCCCTAGTGAAGAAGGTACACACACTCAAATTCAGTTTCCTGTAAGTGAGGAGGTATTTATCGTAAATGGCTAGGAAAGTTATGATTGTCGAAGATGAATCACTGATTGCAATTGATTTAAAGTTTATGCTAGAAGATAATGGCTACGAGGTCGTAGCGCAAGCAAATAATGGCGAAGCTGCCATTGAGCTAGCCTTTTTGCATAAGCCACAGTTAATTTTAATGGATATTAAAATGCCTAAGCTGGACGGCTTAAAGGCAAGTAAAATTATTGAACAACAGCTTGGTATACCTGTTCTTTTCATCTCAGCGTATAGTGAGAAAGAATTGTTGCTATATATGAAACAAGATAATATATTAGGCTATGTAATGAAACCGTTTTCCGAAAAAAATGTGTTGCCTGTATTAGAGGTTGCATTCCATCAAATTGATAAATTCAACCGACTCAATGGAGAGCTTTTACATAAGGAAACACAATTAGAAAAGCGAAAAGTCATCGAACGCGCAAAGGGCTTGCTGATGCAGGCTGAAAATATAAGCGAGGACGAGGCTTATCGTAAAATTCGCAATGAAAGTATGCAAACACAGCAGGAAATGGTGCATATCGCCAAACAAATTATTCATACCTTACAAGTCAATAGTTGAAGCAAAGGCGCTTTAAAGAGATTTTTTCTTTAAAGTGCCTTTTTTTATATATATTAATTCATTAAAAAAGGGGTGATGAGTAGGATGGCAATGATAGGAACGGTTATCGTTTATATTATTATGATTTGTGCAGTTTTAGGGGCAATTGGAGCAATCCGAGATGCTGAGTATGGCATTGGTAAAGAATTTATGAATGGTATACATACAGTTGGGCATATTTTTGTCCCTGCAGCAGGAATCATGGCAGTTATACCTTACTTAACATGGTTTATTAGTCATTTTATTAGTCCGATTTTTGAATTTATTGGTGCAGACCCCGCGATTGCAGCGACAACCATTTTAGCTTCGGATATGGGTGGTTACCAATTAGCCAATGCTTTAAAAGAGTCCTATGAGGGATGGGTGATGGCTCTTGTTGTTGGCTTTATGTCAGGTGCTACCATTGTTTTCTCCATTCCAATGGGGCTTGCGATGCTAGACAAGCGTGATCATAAATATATGGCACTAGGCATTATGGCTGGTGTATTAACAATTCCGATTGGTGCATTTATTTCATCGGTTATGATCGTGCTATTTAACACGGAAGTCCGTGAAGTGATTAGTACAACAGAGGCTCCAGCATATGTATTTGCGATTTCAATTTTACAAATATTAATTAATTTATTGCCTTTATTTATTTTTGTTATTTTAATCGCATTAGGCTTAAAGCTTGTGCCAAATGCAATGATTACAGGCTTTATGCTGTTTGGACGCATTATGGATGCGGGGATTAAGCTTGTCCTTGTTTTCTCAATTGTTGAAATTTTTACAGGTCTTTTTACCAAGATTTTTGGTGTATGGGGCTTCGATCCGATTATGGCTGATGAGATCGATCAATTCCGTGCATTGGAAACAGCAGGCTATATCGGGATTATGCTAGCGGGAGCCTTCCCAATGGTGTATTTAATCCGAAAATATGCTTCGAAACCGCTTGAGGCTGCTGGTAAAAAATTAGGCTTATCCTCAGTAGGAAGTGCTGGAATTTTAGCAACTGTTGCCAATATTTTAGCAATGTTTACACTTGTACGCCAAATGCCACCAAAGGATAAAGTTATTAATATTGCATTTGGAGTATGTGCGGCATTTTTATTAGGCGACCATTTATCATTTACAGCTAACTTCCAGCCAACAATTATTTTACCTGTAATTGCTGGTAAGTTTTTAGCAGGTGTGATTGCGATTATTTTAGCGTATAAGCTATCTGTTCCAACGGCTTTAAAGCTAGAAATTGAAGATCGCAAGGCAGGCATTATTAAAGAGGGCGAATATTTAACAGATCAAAAATCTGAATAAAGAAGGGCAAGGTGATAGCAGGTGAGTGAAGAAAAGAAACGGTTTATTCAGGAGTTTGTGCCGGGGAAGCAGCTAACATTAAGTCATTTAATTGCCAATCCTGATCCTGACATGTTTCAAAAGCTTGGCATACAAGAAGCAGGTGCGCTTGGTATTATGACCTGTACGCCAAGTGAAACGGTTATTATCGCAGGAGATTTAGCGACAAAGGCTGCCAATGTCAAATTAGGCTTTTTAGATCGTTTTACAGGCAGTCTTGTTATTGTTGGCAGTGTGTCAGAGGTGGAAATGGCAATGCTAGAAATTAATCGTTTTTTATCTGAGGTATTAGGCTATACACCATCGAAAATAACGAAGTCATAGGATGTGTCATATGAAAAATCGAGTAATGATAATAGGTGGTGTACAGGCAGGAAAGTCAACATTGATGAATACCTTGCTAGGCAAAGAAAGCACAGCCAATAAAACACAGGCACTCGTTTATGATGACTGGATTGTTGATACACCGGGTGAATATATTGAAAACCCTATGTATTACAGAAATATTATGGCAACATCATTGGAAGTGACACATGTTATTTATTTACAGGATGCAACATCAGCTAAAAGCGTGTTTCCACCGCAATTTAGCTTAGGCATCCCTAAAATCCAAATAGGCGTGATTACGAAAATTGATGCACCAAATGCAGATGTTGAACGGGCAACTGAGTTACTAAAAAATGTCATCACGCAAGGTGCTATTGTCAAAACCTCTTCATGGAAAAAGCAGGGCGTGGAGTTTATAGCGCCGCTTATCCAGCTTCGTACTAATGAGGAAATTCGTCAATATGTCAAGGATTGCGATAGTCCGTATCTCATGTATTACCCATAGTGATGAGAGGAGGCATAGGGTGAAAACTGAAAAAATATATAGTGCAGGCATTGATATTGGAACAAGCACCACAAAAATGGTTGTCAGTCGTTTTCTATTAAAAAATGTGGCAGGCGTTACACATGTGCCAAGAATTGAAATTATTGAGAAAACAGTGTTGCATCAAAGTCCTATTATTAAAACACCGTTTCTAAATAAAGACATGATTGATATGCAAAAAATTGAAGCATTTATTTTTCAGCAATATCAATTGGCACAAATTGCACCAACAGATATTTCAACAGGAGCCATTATTATTACAGGTGAATCTGCCACAAAGGAAAATGCACGTGAGGTTGTTCATACGATTGCAGATGGCGCTGGTCATTTTTTAGTTGCTACCGCGGGACCTGATTTAGAGGGCATTATTGCTGCAAAAGGTGCAGGTACATTACAGCAATCAAAGAATTCATCCAAAGTCATTGCCAATATTGATATTGGCGGAGGCACTGCCAATATTGCGGTGATGCAGTTTGGCGAAGTAATTGGTACTTGCACCTTGCATGTTGGTGGTAGATTGATTGAGTTTCAGGCTGGCAAAATTCAATCAATCTCTCCACCGCTCATGCGATTGATGGAAAAATGGCCTCAGCCGTTAGCTGTTGGTGATTCAGCAGAGGATGTGCGAGTGTCACAATGTGTGGAAGAAATGGTTAAGACACTTGCCATGATTTTACACGGTCAATGTCAGGATGAAGGGCATCCATTATTGCTAGGGCATTTACCAAACTGGCATAAACCAGTAGATGCTATCGTCTTTTCTGGTGGTGTAGCTTCCTGCATTTATGAAAATGACTGCACACAGCGTCAATATGATGATCTTGGTGAGAAATTAGCGAAGATGCTGCTACAGCATGAACAGCTCCAATCATTTTTATGGTTACAGCCAAAGGAAACAGCACGTGCCACAGTAACAGGTGCTGGCACACAAACAACTGACATTAGCGGAGCAACAATTCAAGTGGATGCCGAGGTGTTACCGTTAAAAAATGTACCTGTCTTCAACTGTCATATGGATGCATCAATAGACTTTCACACGACAGTGAAGACAGCCGTAGAGCGGGCAGATGATTTATTTACCATACAGGATAATCGTTCACCATTTGCCCTCTATTTTAGTGAATTGCCTTATTTGAGCTTTCAGGATGTCCAGACATTGTGTCAGGCGATTTTGCAGCATTTGGCAATAAAATGCTCCAAGGACATACCAATTATCATAGTCATTCAATCAGATTATGCAAAAATTATTGGTCAAACGATACAGGCAATTGATCCTACAGTGCCAATACTTTGCATCGATCAAATTAAAGTGGATACAGGCGATTATATCGACATTGGAGAGGTTCTGCCATCTGGCGTTGTACCTGTTGTTGTCAAAACACTTGCCTTCCACTCAAAGTAAGGAGGATGAATGTGAATCTATCGGTGATATTTGGTGGAGAAAAATATAATTTTCAATCATTAAAAGATGTAATGGCAAAGGCCAATGAAGAAAAATCAGGTGATCAGCTAGCAGGCATTGCTGCTGAATCCGTACAGCAACGCATTGCCGCAAAGGCTGTGCTCAGTGAGCTATTAGTAAAAGATATTCGAGAAAATCCATTAGTGCCAAAGGAAAATGATGAGGTTTCACGCATTATTGAAGGTGATGTGAATGAACAAATCTATGGCGAAATTAAAAACTGGAGCATTGAGCAGCTCCGAGAGTATATTTTATCGAATGACACAGGTGATCGTGAGCTAAAGCGTTTAAGCAAAGGCATGAATTCTGAAATTATTGCGGCTGTCACAAAGCTGATGTCTAATTTAGACCTTGTTCATGCTGCCAATAAAGTGGAAATTTTATCAACCTGTAATATTACGATTGGGCAAAAGGGGACATTGTCTTCAAGGCTCCAGCCAAACCATCCAACAGACAATATTGATGGCATTATTGCTTCGCTAAAGGAAGGGCTATCCTACGGTATTGGTGATGCTGTTATTGGCATTAACCCTGTGGATGATTCTGTTGAAAGTGTTAAAAAGGTGTTGACTGCGACAAAGGAATTTATCAATGAATGGTCGATTCCTACGCAAAACTGTGTATTGGCACATATTACAACACAGATGAAGGCAATTAAGCAGGGCGCACCCGCAGATATGATTTTCCAAAGTATTGCTGGTACTGAAATTGCGAACCGTTCGTTCGGTATTTCTGCGGATTTAATTCGTGAAGCAGAGGAGCTTATTAAAAAGCAAGGGACAGGAACAGGTCCAAACCTCTTTTATTTTGAAACAGGACAAGGCTCAGAGCTATCGGCAGAGGCTCATATGGGCATTGACCAAGTAACACTAGAATCTCGCAATTATGGCTTTGCAAGACATTTTAATCCTTATATTGTCAATACAGTTGTTGGCTTTATCGGTCCAGAGTATTTATACAATAATAAACAAGTGATTCGAGCAGGTCTAGAAGATCATTTTATGGGTAAGATGCATGGCATTCCAATGGGTGTGGATATTTGCTATACGAACCATATTAAGGCAGACCAAAATGATATTGAGGATTTAAGCGTGCTATTAACAGCAGCAGGCGTCAACTTTATTATTGCTGCACCGATGGGTGATGATGTGATGCTCAATTATCAATCCATGAGCTTCCATGATGTGGCTACATTACTCCAAACATTTGGTAAAAAACCAGCACCAGAATACTTAGCATGGTTAGAGAAAATGGGCATTTATGAAAATGGTCGACTTTCAGCAAGAGCTGGTGATTTATCTATTTTTGAAAGGTAGGTGAGTCGAGTGAATGAACAATTAGTATCGATGATTACACAGCTTGTCATGGAAAAAATGGCGCAAAGTGCAGATAGTCAAGCAGCTAAAGCAACGGCTGCTCCAACAGCACAGCCACTTATTCAATTTTATGATAAGCCAGCGAACTCGCAGCACAGTATAACAGAGCCTGAAGCAGCAGCATCCGAACCATTAATTAAGCTATATCAGCATGGGCAGCTCCATACAGCGTCTACAACGCTTGAGCAGCCATTACCAGAAGCTGCACCAGCGCAGCCATTTCAATTTGATACAGCGCCATTGAATGATAGTGTGCAGGCAGCCCAAAAAAACACACCTGCGCGAATTGGTGTAGGCAGGGCAGGAACACGACCAAAAACAAAAACATGGTTAAAATTCCGACTCGATCATGCAGCAGCAGTGGATGCCGTATATGGTGAAGTATCGGAGGAGCTACTACAAAAGCTGAATGTGTTTCAAGTAACAACAAAAGTGATAGATAAAGAGGAATATATTACAAGACCTGATTTAGGTCGTCGCTTATCGGATGAAGCAAAAGCATTGATTCAGCAAAAATGTAAAGCGCAGCCCACTGTACAAATTATTATTTCCAATGGCTTAAGTGCCAGTGCCATTGAGGAAAATGTACAAGACGTTTACCTAGCCCTTCAGCAAAGCTTAAACAATTTAAATATTGATATGGGGACAACGTTCTATATTGATAAAGGGCGTGTTGCCTTAATGGATGAAATTGGTGAGGTATTACAGCCAGATGTCGTTGTTTATTTAATTGGTGAGCGTCCTGGTCTTGTATCGGCTGAATCCATGAGCGCGTACTTATGCTATAAGCCAAGAATTGGCACGGTGGAGGCGGAGCGCATGGTTATTTCCAATATCCATAAAGGTGGTATTCCGCCATTAGAGGCTGGCGCTTATCTTGGAACAGTCGTACAAAAAATCTTGCATTATCAGGCAAGTGGTGTAGAGCTTGTCGCAAAAGAAGGTTAGGGGGCTAATAAGATGAATCCTCAAAAAATTATGGCACAAATTTTAGCAATGCAAACTATTCCAAGGGTTAATAGTGAATTAGCGCAGCAGCTAGCTTTAAAGCCATCGCACCATAGCATTGGGCTTGTGACACTCACCATTGATGATGTTGCCTATGTAGCATTAGATGAAGCAACGAAAAAAGCAGATGTGGATGTTGTCTATGCGAAAAGCTTCTATGCTGGAGCAGCACATGCATCTGGCCCATTATCAGGAGAGGTAATTGGCATTATTGCTGGCAGTTCACCAGATGAGATTCGTAGCGGACTAGACGCCATTCAGCAAAAAATTCAATTTGATACGTATTTTGAAGCCATTAATAATAATGATAATCATGCATTGTTTGCACATACAGTAGCTAGCTGTGGTACGTATCTTGCTGAGGTGGCAAATGTCAAAGTAGGCACACCCCTTGCATATGTAATCGCCCCACCACTAGAGGCAGTTGTTGGCTTAGATGCAGCATTAAAGGCGGCAGACGTAGAGCTAAAGGTGTTCTTTGGCCCTCCATCAGAAACCAATTTTGGCGGCGGCTTACTAAGCGGCAGTCAATCATCCTGCGAGGCTGCGGCAAATGCCTTTAGAGAAGCCATTGAACAGATAGCAAGAAACCCAGTGATCTAGAAGGGAGGCGGCTTTATGGCCACATTAGACAAAGACTTATTAGCGATTCAGGAAATGAGAGATGCCGTGAAGCAGGCGAATACAGCACAGGCTGCCTATATGCAGTTTTCACAGCAACAAGTAGATAGCATTGTAAAGGCAGTGGCAGATGCGGCATTTAAGGAAGCAGATCGTTTAGCTAAAATGGCTGTGCAAGAAACAGGAATGGGTGTCCCAAATCATAAAAAAATAAAAAATGAAGTAGCTTCACGAGATGTCTTTGAAGATATTAAAGATTTAAAGACAGTTGGCATTGTTGGCTATGACCGCATGAAAAAAGTAGCGGAAATTGCGAGCCCCTTTGGCGTGATTGCAGGTATTGTACCGACGACAAACCCAACGTCTACAGCTATTTTTAAAACATTAATTTCATTAAAAACAAGAAATGCGCTTATTATTAGCCCACATCCATATGCGGTGAAATGTACAAAAGAGGCTTTGGATATTTGTCGAGTAGCTGCAGAGCAAGCAGGTGCACCAGAGGGCTTACTACACTGTTTAACAATGTCATCCATGGAAGCAACCCAGCAGCTAATGAAGCATCCTGATGTACATTTAATTTTAGCAACTGGTGGTGGTGCACTTGTCAAAGCTGCCTATAGCTCAGGCAAGCCAGCTTACGGTGTAGGTCCTGGGAATGTACCCGCTTATATTGAAAAATCGGCTACTATTCAAAAGGCTGTGCGCCAGCTTGTGCAAAGTAAATCATTTGATAATGGGACAATTTGTGCAACAGAGCAGTCCATTATTGTCGATAAAGCGATTGCTGAGGTCGTGCTAACAGAATTGAAGAATAATCATGCCTATATTTTAAATGCCGAGGAAAAGGCGAAGATGGAGCAGTTGATTTCGCCAGTACCAGGGAAAGTAAACCCTAAAATTGTTGGTAAATCTGCCGTTAGCCTAGCACAGTCTGCTGGCATTACAGTACCAGCAGATACGAAAGTGCTTGTTGGATTGGAAACAATGATTGGCAAAAATATACCATTTTCACTTGAAAAGCTATCACCAATCTTTGCACTTTATATAGTAGAAAACAGTACAGAAGCCAAGCAAGTTATGATTGACCTGCTAAATATTGGCGGACGTGGACATACATGCTCCATCCATACAGAAAATACAGCATTAGCAGAACAATTCTCTGTTGAATTACCTGTATCTCGCATTGTGGTGAATACATTATCATCCATCGGTGCAGTAGGCGGTACAACAGGCTTAGCACCATCCTTTACATTAGGCTGTGGTACATTTGGCGGCAATATTACGTCGGACAATATTACAGCAAGACATTTAATCAATATTAAACGTATGGCGTATGGCATTAAAGATGTTGATGTGCCAAAGCCAGAAGTTGAAGTGCAGTCAGTCGTAGAGTCGGTTGTATCACAAGAGCCTGCTCTCGATACAGCAGTGGTGCAACAAATTGTTGACCAAGTATTAAAGCAAATCACATTACAAAATAAATAATTTGGAGGAATGACAAATGAGTACAGCATTAGGAATGGTAGAAACAAAAGGTTTAGTAGGAGCAATTGAAGCAGCGGATGCAATGGTAAAGGCAGCAAGCGTTAATTTAGTAGGAAAAGTACATGTTGGTGGCGGTATTGTAACGGTGCTTGTACGTGGTGATGTAGGCGCAGTGAAAGCAGCAACAGACGCAGGTGCAGCAGCAGCACAACGTGTAGGAGAGCTATTATCTGTCCATGTAATTCCACGTCCACATCATGAATTAGAAATGATTTTACCAAAAGCAGAAGCGTAATGAATCAGTATGGAGAGCTGATTCGGTAGTAGATCAGCTCTCAACTTATGAAACAATCAACTAGATATAGAGGTGGCTTGTGTGACAACAGCAATTAAAACATTTCCAGTTGCCATTTCGGCTCGTCATATCCATCTAAGTGAAGAGGATTTACAAGCACTTTTTGGTCCCAATGCAACGCTTACAAAGGATTTTGACTTATCACAGCCAGGGCAATTTGCTGCCAAAGAGCGCGTTTCAATTGAAGGACCTAAAGGCATTATTCACAATGTTCGCGTATTAGGTCCTGTAAGAGCAGCAACGCAAGTGGAGGTTAGCCGAACAGATGCGATGAAGCTAGGCATTCATCCGCCATTAAGACAATCTGGCGATATTGACAACTCTGCTGGTATTAAGCTGATTCATGGAGAGCGTGAATTAGTGATTCCGCAGGGTGTGATTATTGCACAGGCACATATCCATATGACCGAGGAAGATGCGCAAGCATTAGCAGTACACAATAACGAAGTTGTAGCAGTGGAAGTTGTCAGTGAACGACCTGTGACATTCCGTGGTGTCGTTGTACGTGTTTCCAATGATTTTAGCTTGGAAATGCATATTGATACAGATGAAGCGAATGCAGGCTTTATTGAACAGCAGGCACAAGGAAAATTAGTGAAAGCATCATTGTAAGGAGGAGGTAAGATGCAAGAACATTTAGTGCAAAAAATCGTGGAACAAGTTCTACAGCAAGTATTAAAAAATCAATCTGCCCCTCCACATAACGGTAAAATTCCAATTGGTGTATCCGCTCGCCATGTTCACCTTGCACAGGCAGAGGTGGAGCAGCTATTTGGGAAGGGCTACGAGCTAACACCAAAGTTTGAGCTTTCCCAGCCAGGACAGTTTGCTGCGGAGGAAACCGTCGTTATTGCTGGACCAAAAGGCTCGATTGAACGTGTGCGTATTTTAGGGCCAGCCCGTTCGCTATCGCAGGTGGAGGTAAGCTGGACAGATGCCATGAAATTAGGCTTAAAGCCGCCATTAAGAATTTCAGGTGATATTCAAGGCTCGAGCCCTGTAACATTAATTGGTCCAAAGGGCAGTGTTGTCTTACAGGAAGGGCTAATTGTTGCACAGGCGCATATTCATATGTCGCCTGCAGATAGTGCGAGCTTTAATGTTGTCGATGGACAATCTGTACAAATTAAGATAGCAGGAATACGTCCAATTATTTTATCGAATGTGGTTATTCGTGTATCTGAGCGTTATCGCTTAGAAATGCATATTGATACAGATGAAGCAAATGCAGGATTGATTCAACAGGGTGCACTTGCTGAAATTGTTCACCATCCAGTGTCTGAGCAGCCTATAGCTATGAATGCACAACCTCCAGTTATTCAGCAGGTAGAGCAGCCATCTGTCTATTACTATGATAAAAAGCTGCTTTCACAACTAGACATATTAGCAATAGAGGCACAGGAAATTGTTGTGCCAAAGAAAACCATTGTCACAGCATTGGCGTACGATAAATTACGAGAGTTAAATAAAACATTAACGGTTCGTTCAGAGTAAACAGACAAGCTGTGTCGCGTAAAGAGGGTGACGTTCATGCAAATGGGAAGAGTGATAGGCAGTGTATGGGCAACACGCAAGGAGGAAGGGCTGAATGGTTTAAAATTATTAATCATTCAACCAATTGACTCCAATCAACAGCCGATTCGCACAGAAATTGTTGCAGCAGATCGTATAGGAGCAGGGATTGGTGATGATGTACTTGTGACCAGCGGTGGGTCATCACGCTATATTATGCGAGAAAATCCGCTCCCGATTGATGCAGTTGTTATTGGGATTATTGATTCTACAGAAGTGATGCGAGGTGAGGACAATGAGTAGCGCAATTGGCATGATTGAAACAAAAGGCTTGGTCGGCTCTTATGAAGCAGCCGATGCGATGATTAAGGCAGCCGATGTCACAGTTGTGAAGCAGGAATTTGTGGATGGTGGCATTGTGACAGTGGTTGTCACAGGCGATGTCGGCTCTGTTCAAGCAGCAGTAGAAGCTGGTAAGGCCGCTGCCATAAGAGTCGGAGAATTATTAGGCGCTCATGTCATTCCAAGACCTGATGAAGATGTTTTTAAGATGATTAAGGGGCCAGAAGCACCAAAGAAAAAGCCTTTATCAACGCGTGCTAAAAAAGCAGCAGAAACAACAGCAGCAACGGATAATCGAGGTGAGGCATAATGGCTTTTCGTAAAAATAAAATTGCTGTAATTGGAGCAGGTCATACAGGCTCCACACTAAGTTTATTTTTAGCGCAGAAGGAATTAGGCGATGTTGTGCTTGTCGATATTCCAGAAGCGGAAAATCCAACAAAAGGGAAGGCTTTGGACTTACTACAAACAGGCCCTATCGAAAAGTTTAATGTGTCCATTAAAGGAACAAGCAGCTATGAGGATATTGCGGGTGCAGATATTGTTGTTATTACAGCAGGGCTACCACGTAAACCGGGCATGAGCCGTGATGATTTAGTGACAACCAATGCTAAAATTATACAACAAGTATCAAGACAAATTAAGCACTATGCACCAAACAGCATTGTCGTTGTGCTAAGCAACCCTGTTGATGCCATGACATATGTGTGCCACAAGGAAACAGGCTTTGCGAAGCATCGCATTATTGGTCAATCTGGTGTTTTAGATACAGCTCGCTTCAACACATTTGTTGCACAGGAGCTGCAAATTGCACCAGAGGATGTATCAGGCTTTGTTTTAGGTGGGCATGGTGATGAAATGGTGCCATTAATTCGCTATTCCTATGCAGGTGGCATTCCATTAGAAAAATTGATTCCCCAAGATCGACTACAACAAATCGTTGAACGTACACGTAAAGGTGGCGGCGAAATTGTTGGTTTGCTAGGAAATGGTAGCGCCTATTATGCACCAGCCGCTGCATGTGCGCAAATGGTCGAAATTATTATGAAAGACCAACGAAAAATTATTCCTTCTATTGCTTTATTAGAAGGAGAGTACGGCTATCACGACTTATTTTTAGGTGTGCCAACCATTTTAGGTGGCAATGGTATCGAATCTGTGATTGAATTACATTTAACGCAGGAAGAACAAACAGCACTTCAGCATTCTGCGGAGGCTGTCAAGCAAGTTATTGCCATTTGCCAAAACATAGAATAGTGTAAACAGACACGATTCTCCAGCAATAGCAAGCATCCCCAGCTTGCTATTGCATGTTTGATTGGAAACCGAACAGGACTTAAAAGCTAGAAAAAATCCCCTAAAGGCTGTAGCTAATTTGCTGCAGTCTTTCTTTTTAATGAAGATTTTTGTGATGGAGAAAAAAATGATTCAAGGTGGATTCGAATCATCTTAGCAATAGATGAAATTTTCAAAAATATGATAAACTAGTAACGTAAAAAGGGGGAGAAGCAATGGTTGTTCAGCAATTTACAGACTATGTAAAGAAGATGCAGCATTATGGGGAGGCACTCAATGTAATTTATTGGGATATGCGAACGGGTGCGCCAAAAAAGGGACTAGCACAGCGCTCAGGGGTCGTTGGTACATTGTCAGCCTCCTTATTTGCGATGCAAACAAGTGATGAATTGGGTGAGCTTTTAACAGCATTAGAGGCACAGCAGGCTGATTTGGATGATGTAACACGCCGCTTAGTAGAGGAAGTACGAAAAAATTACGACCAAAATAAAAAAATTCCCGCTGATGAGTATAAGGAGTTTGTCATTTTACAATCTAAGGCAGAAACAGCTTGGGAAGAGGCAAAGGCAACCAATAATTTTGCATTATTCCTGCCTTATTTAGAGGAAATTATTCAATGGCAGAAAAAATTTATTCAGTATTGGGGCATAAAAAATGGCTCCCCATACAATACATTGCTCGATTTATATGAGCCAGAGATGACAACAGATGTCTTAGATCAAGTATTCGGTGATTTACGCGATAAGATTGTGACGCTGGTGCAAAAAATTATGACCGCAGCTAAGCCTGATACAAGCATGCTATATAAGCATTTTCCACGTGAGGCACAGCGAGCATTATCGCTGGAATTGCTCACACAGCTCGGCTATGACTTTGAGGCAGGACGCTTGGATGAAAGTGTCCATCCATTTATGATTGGGCTTAATCTTGGGGATAACCGTATTACAACAAAATATGATGAGCATGATTTCCGCACGGCTATTTTTGGAACAATTCATGAGTGTGGTCATGCGATGTATGAACAAAATATTGATCAAAAGCTTGCGGGACTACCATTAGCAACAGGTACTTCAATGGGCATCCATGAATCGCAATCACTCTTTTATGAAAATTTTGTCGGTAGAAATGAGCAGTTCTGGCAGCACAATTACGAGCGCCTGCAACACTATTCACCAGCCCAGTTTAGAGATGTACCATTAGCAGACTTTTTACGTGCCATTAATATGGTGGAACCATCCTTTATTCGTATTGAAGCGGATGAGTTAACATATCCATTACATATTATGATTCGCTATGAGATTGAACGTGATTTATTTAACGGTGATTTACAGGCGAAGGATTTACCACAAATATGGAATGATAAATATGAGGAATATTTAGGGATACGTCCAGCGACGGATGCACAGGGTGTGCTTCAGGATATGCATTGGTCAGGGGGCATGTTTGGCTACTTCCCATCCTATGCACTAGGAATGATTTATGCAGCACAATGGAAGCATGCGATGGATCAAGATATACCAAACTTTGATGCGCTATTGGCAAAGGGTGAGCTACTGCCTATCCGACAATGGCTAACAGAGAAAATTCATCAGTACGGCGCATTGAAAAAGCCGTTTGAATTGCTGCAAGAAGCGACAGGGGAAGGCTTAAATGCCACATACTTAGCCAACTATTTGCAGGATAAATATACACAACTTTATCAACTATAATGTAAAAGCGATTTCTCAGCTACGAGAAATCGCTTTTTCCTTACCACAATTGATAGCCTTTTGAGCCTGCTGGTGAATTTGAAATAATATCGATAATTGGCACTGTGTAAGCAAATAAAATTAATGCTACTAAAATAACAAGCCATACCTTAAAGTTTTCAAGCAATACTGGTGTCGGACCACTATGCTGATGAACATCGCCTACAGGGAATTCTTCCTCACCTTTTGGTGCAAACCAAGCTAATTGCACAACGATATAGATAATGACAAGGATAGCAATAAAGAGAATTGTTCCACCTACTGCCTGTGCAATTTGATAAGGAATCCAATCATAGGCTTGCTGAGCACCGCCATATTCTGAGTAATCAGAGCGACGAGGTGCACCAATAAGACCTGCAATATGCATGGCAGAGGACATGATTGTCATCCCAACAGCCCATAAAATCCCTGAGAGATTGCTCAGGCTATTTAAAGATTTTGTGAGTGTACGACCTGTTAAATGTGGAATTAACCAGAATGCTGCACCAAAATAGGTTAAGACAACAGCCGTTGCAATTGTTAAATGGAAGTGACCTGTTACCCAAATTGTATTATGGATTAGCTGGTTCATTTGATAGGATGCATTGACAATCCCACCTGCACCTCCAGGAATAAAAGCAACCATACCGATAAATGGAACAAGGAAGCGTGCATCTTTCCATGGTAATTTTTTAAACCAACCGAATAGTCCCTTGCCACCTAGCTCGCGTCCACGTAATTCAAACATCGCAAACATAGAGAAGGCTGTCATTAACGATGGAACGATTACGGCAAATGTTAAAACAACCTGTATAAACTTCCACGTGCCATCAATACCAGGCTCTGTTAGCTGATGGTGAATTCCAACAGGAACCGAGAAGATTAAAAATAACATAAAGGAAAGTCTTGCTAATGAATCAGAGAAAATTTTACCGCCAATTACTTTTGGGATAACCGTATACCAAACCATATAGGCAGGTAATAGCCAGAAGTATACAAGCGCATGGCCAAAATACCAGAATAGTGTACGTGATAGGGCAACATCCACGCGCTCAATGAAGCCTAATGACCACGGAAGCAACTGGAATAATACGGAAACTGCTACACCAAGCGTTGCTACAAACCACATCAAATTATTAACAACGACCATAAATGATAATAATGGGCTACGTTGTCCGCTACCTTTATGCTCTTTGCGCCACTGGACATAGCGTAAAATTTGACCTGCACCACCAACCCAAGAACCAACCACGACAAGTGTAAGGCCTAAATAGAAAATCCAGTGTGCCTGTAATGGCGCATAAAATGTATAAAGAACCGTTGCTTTATTTAATAAAACCATTGTGGCAGCAGCTGCTGTCCCAATTGTCATGAGCCAAAAACCAATCCAGCCAAGCTTGCGTTGACCAGCTGTAAATGTACCTGACGTGCGGCTGACACTAGCAATTTGGAAGCCATAAATAAAGAATGTTGTTAAAATAAGACCAAGTAATACACCGTGAACTGTTAAAACCTGATAATAGCCGATGCCTGCTGGTAATGTAAATTGACCAGAACGCACAAATACTTGTAATAATCCTGCAAGACCGCCTAATAGCAATGCGATAAATGCTACATAAATATGTGCCATAGCTAGCTTTGCATCTCGGCGATCTACCTTTGTCAATGAATTAGTGTGACTCATTTGGGTCCACCACCTTTAGCATAGAGTGCATCATCGTATGTCCTGTACCACAGTATTCATTACATACAATTAAAAACTCGCCGACTTTATTGACTTTTGTGACATATTCTGAAATATAACCAGGCTCAAGCATCATATTGATATTTGTGCCTGCCACCTGAAAGCCGTGCATAACATCCTCACTTGTTGCGATAAATTTCACCTTTGCGCCAAGCGGTACTTCAATTTCCATAGGGTTATAGTTAAATGCTGAGGCAACAACAACTACCTCATAATCCCAATCTTTTCCTTCGACTTTATGAACACCAGGATTATCGAAAGGTGCTGTTTCTTTTACTTTCTCATAATCGAGTGTTTTTTTACCATTGTTCGGATGGGAGCCCTGATGAAATGCCCCAATACCGAGAATGATTAGGAATGCCACTAAAGTAGCGACTCCGAACACAAGCCAATACTTCTCATACTTATGTATGTGCATATGTTTCTGTCCCTTCCTCGTAGATTAAAACCGTCCAATAAATAAATCGAAGCAGTATACCCAAAGTAAAATAATGATGATTCCAATCCCAAAAACTGCATAGAGTGAACCTTTTAAATTGTCATCTGACTTCTTTTTGTTTGCCATTTTTGCCCCTCCTACGCTTTTATAATGATATTGCTTATTGCCATCATATAAAAATTCCTATCATTTTGATGTGAAAAAAATCACACATCCACGTAAATAATGTGAAGAAAGTGTGAAAAATTAACAGCACAAAAAAATAAGCCATCTCAAACTATTTGAGATAGCTTATTGACTATAAATCTTGCAGGCAAATAACAGAACCGTAGCTTATGTGAAATCGTTCTTATTCTTCGTCTTCCTCAATTGTTAATAAAACTGTTAGAGCCCCAATGCTGGGAATGGAAACTGGGAGAGCAAATGCTTTTTCAAAGCCGTATAATTTTGTATTGCCCACCATCACAGTTGGCGGTGTGATATCAATTTCTAAGCTTTCTTGCCCAACAGCTGTACATAAATTTCCTGCAATCATATTGCCAAATTCGCCCGTAAAGGACTCTAACATTTCGCCCTCCAAAGGCATACCGAACATTGTATTGCCAATCCCACTGAACACTTCAGGAGAGGAATCGATGATGACACGACCTTTTAAATCGCCAATTAAGCCAATTAGTACACCCATTTGCTGCTGTTGAAAGGGTTCAGAAATAATGCTAGGTGACTTTACTTCCATATCCATAGGAAGAATCGATTTTAAAGCATGGATCGTCCCGTTTAAAATAGTTTGAAAGTACTTCGAATTACTCATCATTACCGCATCCTTTTTCCGACTTTTCTACATCTTACCATGTAAAAAGGGTAAGATGAAAGTATGTCTTGACGAATTAACATGAAATTTATATGATAAGAGTGAGAATGATTTTCAAATTCATCCGATATACATAAAAAGACTGAATTTTACGAGAAAAGGAGCGGTCAGCAATGACATTCGTATTGATTGGAGCGGCTGTAGCCATTTATATTGGGGTTGGGAAATACGTGGTAAAACAGGCAACTGCACATTTAAAATAAAGCTTTGAAAGACATCGTCCAAATACGGGCTATGTCTTTTTATATGGTAGCTAAGAATATTTTTAAAGTTGAACATTGCTGCCATTTATGTAGCTAAGTATATTGTATTTATAAACAAACATATCCACGTGTATGATTTTTGTGGAGGTTTGTTGAGAAAAATAAAATTGAAAATGGCATAATGGTGAAAATAGCGGCGTTTCTCAATAATTTTACAGCCATCTACATTATGCAAAATCCTCTTTTAAGCTTTTTAACCTTTTTTGAAGCGGCACGATGAGTCGAAAGGCAATTGGGCAACGGCTGCCATTTTCCATTAACACGTAGCGGCTTTTAAAATTGAACTCCTTCACATTTTTTAAATGAATGATAAAGCTTTTATGGCAGCGGAAAAAATGGTCATCTAAATAGGCTAAATCCTTTAAAGCGCCATAAAAGGAATAGTGTCCATTGCGCTCATATAGCTCAAGCTTATGTGGCTGGGACCTAAAGGAAGTATGGGCATTCATCACATGGCTATTTATTACATCTACATATGGCGAAGGGCTGGGAAGGAGAGCGTATAGCATGGCTTTGGCATTATTTTATTTAATCAAATATTTGTGAACTTAGTGATTGCAGGGCTTCATTCATACGCATAATACAAACCGTTTGTTGTTAAATTAGTGTTATACATTGCAAGTCGAATCATGTAGAATACTAAATATGAATAATGAAATAAGAAGGGGTTACTTTTCGTATGAAAGATTTTGAACAGCAATTGGAAGGGCTATTAAAGCAAGCCTCATTGCAATACATAATATATCAGCATAATGGTGATACAGAGCGCATGGATAAAACATCACTTTTTGCTCGAAAAATTCAGCAAAAAGAGTATGTGATTGGCTTTGCAGGCCATTTCTCTGCAGGGAAATCAAGTATGATTAATGCGCTGTCTGGTGAAAATCTACTGGCATCTAGTCCAATTCCAACAAGTGCGAACATCGTAAAAGTCCATAAATCAGAGGAAGACTATGCGATTGTTTACATGCACAATGAAAAGCCTGTAAAATTTGAGGCTGGCTATGATTTTAAAACAGTAAAAGAGCTAAGTAAAAATGGGGATTTAGTGTCACAGATTGAGATTGGACACAGTGCCTCTACACTACCACTAGGTGTCACTGTAATGGATACGCCAGGGGTAGACTCCACAGATGATGCACACCGCATGTCAACGGAATCAGCATTACATATTGCTGATATCGTATTTTATACAATGGACTACAACCATGTGCAGTCGGAATTAAATTTCCAATTCACAAAGCAATTAATGAAATATAATCCAAATGTTTATTTAATTGTCAATATGATTGATAAGCATAAAGATAATGAATTGAGCTTCGAAGAATTTAAAGCAACTGTTCATCAATCCTTTGCAGCATGGGGTGTTGTACCGAAGGGTGTTTTCTTCACATCATTAAGAGAGCCTGAACATCCACATAATGATTTTGAGGCAGTAAAGAAAATCGTGATGGACAGTATGAATGATTGGCAGGAGCAGCTTGTACAAACAGCTACGAATACATTGCGTTTATTGCAAAGCGAGCATGACAATTATTTAATGGAAGAAAGACAGGATCGTTTAGCAATTGATGAAGAAATTTTAAGTGCGGATGACTGGGCACACCATCAAGATATTTTAGAGCAATACAATAAATTAAATCGTCAGGTTGAGCTATTTTCTATTGAGGCATGGAATGAAACATTTGAGGAGCAGCGCAAGGAATTACTTGCCAATGCTGCCATTATGCCAGCCGATTTACGTGACCGCTTGCGTCTATATTTAGAAAGCATGCAGGAGGGCTTTAAAGTAGGGGGCTTCTTTTCGGCGAAGAAAAAAACAGAGGAAGAGCGTAACCGCCGTAAAGAGGATGCCTATAACGCCTATCAAAATGTTGTGCATGCGCAAATTACAGGTCATTTAAAAGGGCTCATGAAAAAGGCATTGAAGGATGTTGGTGCATTAAATGAAGAGCGTGCGACGTCTATTGATGGCTACACGTTTGACCTGCCCTTCTCATTAATTGAGCAGCAAGTGCAAACAGGGTCAATATTGACAGGTGATGCCGTATTAAACTTTGCGAATCGTGTGGCAGAGGCGACCAAGCGTTACTTTATTCAGGAAACGGATCGCTGGAAAGATGAGCAGGCAGCAACACTTGAAGCAGTAGCAACAGAAGCGGCTGCACCATCCAAGCTAAAAATGGCAGCTATGCAGGCGAAGGTGGATGCGATTCGTGCTGTGCTGGAAATCGAAGGCTATCAGCAATATAGTGCAAGCATTATGCACCAAGCAAGCAATGAAGTGCGTCAAATTGCCAACCAACAGCTTGTAGCATGGGAAAATGCCTTTAAGCAAGATTTAGCAGATATTCGTTTATTTGATGAATCCATGCTAAAGCCAAAGGAGGAAGTTGTTCAGCAGGAGGAAGTACAGCAAGCAGTAGCGACAGTAAGCCTTCCAATAGATGGTGTGATTCAACGGGCACTGCATACAGCTAAGGCGGTAAAAGAGGTACAAGGCTTTGCAGAGGTTGCTCAATATCTTGAGCATAAAGTGGAACGCTTACAGAAAAAGGACTTTACGATTGCTTTATTTGGGGCATTTAGTGCAGGGAAATCATCCTTCTCGAATGCCTTGATGGGTGCGAAGGTATTACCTGTATCGCCCAACCCTACTACAGCAGCTATTAATAAAATACGCCCTGTAACGCCTGAGCATCCACATGAAACAGCAGATGTCCAGCTAAAAACAGCGGAGCAAATGCTAGAGGATATTCAGGGCTCCTATGTGGCGATTGGCTTGTCTGTGTCTTCATTGGAGGAGGCATTTAATCGTGCGGATGAAGGGCTTGCCGTTCAGCTAACGGATGAGCGTTTAAATGTGCATAAATCATTTATTCGTGCCTATAAGGAAGGCTATCCAACGTTTAAATCTGAGCTTGGTACAGTTATTCGTGTTGATCGAGAAGAGTTTGAAAAATTTGTTGCACAAGAAAATAAATCATGCTTTGTGGATAATATCGACTTCTATTATGATAGCCCATTAACACGAATGGGCGTTACATTGGTGGATACACCGGGAGCCGATTCCATTAATGCTCGTCATACAGGGGTAGCCTTTGAATATATTCGTAATGCCGATGCCATCCTATTTATTACGTACTATAATCATGCCTTTGCCAAAGCAGACCGTGAGTTTTTAATTCAGCTTGGTCGTGTAAAAGATGCATTTGAGCTCGATAAAATGTTCTTTATTGTCAATGCGATTGACTTGGCAACAACAGAGGAGGAGCAGGAAGACGTTAAGGACTATGTTCGCTCAGAGCTACAGCGCTTCGGTATTCGTTTCCCACGATTGTATGGTGTATCCAGTCTGTTGGCATTAAAGGAAAAAGTAGAGGGCACTGACTTAACATCAGGGATGCCACCGTTTGAGGAAGATTTCCATACATTCTTAAATGATGAATTAAGCGCATTAGCTGTCCAAGCGCTTGCAGAGGAAGTCGATAAAACCGAGCAACGTCTAGCCGATTTAATCGCACAGACAGAGGACAACTTAAAGCGTAAGGATGAACGCTTAGAGGAGTTAGCAGTACTTGAGCAGCATATTCAATCGAAATTTAGCGAGCTGAACACAAGCATGCTAGAAAGTGAAACAAAGCAGGAGCTAGATGAGCTACTGTACTATGTGCTACAGCGTGTTTATTATCGTTATCCTGAGTTCTTTAAGGAAGGCTATAATCCTTCAACATTTGCTGCCATGCCCGCACAGCAAGCGCTGGAGCATGCTTTGAAGGAAGTATTACAAAGCTTACGTTTTGATTTTACACAGGAAATGCGTGTCACAAACTTCCGCTTATCGCAATTTATTAGCAAAAAGATGCAGCAGCGCTTTAAAGATGAAGTACGTGAGCTAAAAGAGCTAAACCGTAGCTTCTCATTCTTAGCCTTTGAATCGTCCGAGCCTAATTTACTTGATTTCGATGGTCCATTTACGGATGCTTCAAAATATGCAAGTGTTAAATCACACTTCCGCAATCAAAAAGCATTCTTTGAGAAAAATGAGAAAGTAAAATTAAGTGAGGCGTTAGAGGCATTAACAAAGCCAGATGCACAGGAGTATTTAGATGCACAAAAGGTTTCCCTTATGACTTGGGCGATTACCTTTATTGCAGAGGAAGCAGAGAATTTACGTCAATATATTTATCATCAAGCACTTGAACAAATTGATACAGAAAGACAGGCATTGCAAGAAGAAAGCCGTTTAGCTTCTTGGAAAGCGATTTATGCACAACTACAATATGCATGAGGTGGTTCATTTGGGAAAAGTATTCAAAACAGTGGATGATATTCAGTTGGATGGTGTCCGCTTTATCGATGCCCGCTACGATTTACAAAATAAAGAGGCTGGCAGAAAAGCATTTGAAGAGGGGCATGCAACAGGAGCGGTTTATCTTGATTTAGAGCAGCAGCTATCAGATATGGATAGCAAAGAGGGGCGTCACCCAATGCCAAGCAAGGAAAAATTGGCATCGGTCTTTCAGGAGCTAGGCTTACGCTATGAGGATCAAATTGTTGTATATGACCAAGGAGCTGCACCATTCGCCCCACGCGCATGGTGGATGCTCACTTATGCTGGCTTTCCAAACGTAATAATTGTTAATGGTGGTGCACCTGCACTCGAAGCCAAAATGCCATTTACGAAGGATGTTATTAAATATCCTCCAACAAAGATTGACTTTGTATGGCGAGATGAGCTGTATGCGCCAAGACAAGCTGTGAAAGCCATTGTGGATGGCGAGGTACAAGCAACTTTACTCGATGCACGTGCGGCTGAACGCTACCGTGGAGAAGTAGAGCCATTGGATAAGGTAGCAGGGCATATTCCAACAGCGAAAAACTTTGATTGGGAGCAGTTAAAGGTAGATGGACAATTAAAGGCAAACGATGCATTGCGCCAAAAAGTGGCACGCGATGAGCATATCGTTGTCTATTGCGGTAGCGGCGTTACAGCCTCACCATTGTATGCGGTGTTAGCAGATGAAGGCTATGATAATATCCAATTATATGTAGGTAGCTTTAGTGATTGGATTACAGAATATGATGTAGAATAAAAAACGCTCACATTCGTGGGCGTTTTTTTATGGGGATGGATAGAACAGCAAAAGTGACGGATAGCACCCCAAATGTGGCGGATAGAACAGTAAAAGTGAGGGATAGCATCTCAAATGTGATGGATAGAACCCAAAATTTATATGATAAAATAGTAGAGTAGGAGGGGAACTATGGGGAATTTTAAACAGGTAGTAGCGATAGGGGTAATTATGCTGTTGCTGCTTGGCAATAGTATAGTGTATGTTCACCATCAATTAGCACAGCCAATAACAGTGCCGCTTATTCAAGATTTTTATCGTAGCAATGATAGTCACCATTTTAAAATTCATTATATAACAAATAAAAGTGATCAGCGCTTCGTGACCCATTTAGAAACAGGTTCTCTTATTTTACTGGAAGAAACAAGTGGTACAACAGATATAATAGAAGAAAATGCGCATCAAGTGGTGCGGGTAGCTTATTTTAGTGGTAACAATCAGGAAATCGATGCCTTGCTGCATAGCAAGCAAGTGTCTTTAGTGCTGAGTGATGGAGAACGACTAACGGCAGCATTGGGCTTAGCATGGGAGGAGCCTCGTCAACAAGGTGATTATTTTCTGGCATCATCTGGCAGTAGCAATGGGGATACCGCTGTCACCTATAAGGTAGCACAGAATACAAGTATTCAGACAGTTCATATACCTGCATGCTTAAAGTCCCGTGTGAACTTTAAGCATGTGGAGGTCGATGGTAAGCAATATAAGGAAGAGGATTTTCCGATTGCTGTGAACGAGGGGCAAACGTTAAATATAGCATTTCAGATTAATGAATCAGCGGCGGATGTTTCTGCAACGGTAAGTGTTAGTGGCCCAGACCATGTATGGCCAGTATCTGTAATCCGAGATGCTCCCTTTCATCTAGAAAGTATACAAAAGGAGTTGCAACAGGATGATTGTTATGGCTGATAAGTGTCAACAATTACAGCTTTTGAAATGGCTATTGATTGCACTAGGCTGCAAGCTTGTGCTATTGAATATGATACCGTTTGCTTATTGTTTGCAACAATTGATTTTTTACGGTGCATGTATAAAGGCTTTCACGTATTGCCCGAGAAAAACATGGATGAACTATTTACTGATTAGCGATATGGTCTTACTGATAATGTATATATTACGAATGACTACATTCACAGGTACATGGTATTTCGTCCTAAGTATCCTCATTGAATTATTGATTATTCTTGAATTAAGTAAAACAGTTGCAGCGATTGAACAGCGCTATTACGGACAGGCTTCGACACCACGTATAATGAAAAGCTATCAATGGCTTGTGCTAGTAGTGGCAGCGAGCTGGACATTTCTAATGAATATTGACTCTTTTACTGCTTCTATCATAGTGCTTATTGGTGTTATGGTACTATTAGCAGTAAAAATTCGTTTGTTCCTTCATATACACGATGTAAGAAAATATATAAAAGTAGCTACCCATGTGAAGGCTTCCTGAAAATGACTCGCTATTCATTTTATGCTACACTTTGGTAAAAAGGGGGAACGTAGGATGTTTAAGCGTGAAACAAGCATAAAGGTGGAGCAGCACAGTGATGTACAATGTGCACATGGAAAAATAGCCGTTCAAGGCTTTGGGATGGGTGTTTATAGTTTCTTTGTGGATGGTTTATTAATTGATACGGGCTCTGCTTCATTGGCACAGGAATTTCAGCCATTTTTTAAGGATTTACCGATCGAACAAATCGCATTAACGCATTCTCATGAGGATCATACAGGCAATGCTGCTTGGCTACAACAGCATATGGATGTCCCCATTTATCTACATCATGAGTCTATCCAGAGCTGTGCAAAGGATGGGGTATATCCATTGTATCGGCAAGCATTATGGGGAGAGCGTCCAGCCTTTACGGCACAACCATTTGGCTCAACCTTGCAAACAGCAACAGCCATATGGGATATTATTGAAACACCTGGCCATACGACCGATCATCTAGCTTTCTATAATCGTGAAGCAGGTGCAATGTTTACAGGTGATCTATATGTTCAAACAAAAACAAAGGTTGTCTTGGATGAAGAAAATATTGTTCATACATTAGCATCTTTAAAAAAATTATTAAACTATGATTTTCAGGAAGTTTATTGCTGTCATGCGGGCTATCTTGCAGATGGACGCAAGCGAATAGTTGAAAAAATTACGTATATTGAAGAAATGGAGGCTAAGGTCCGCCAGCTTTTTGAGCGTGGCTATTCCGTAGAGGAAATAACTAAAAGTATTGTCCCGCGTGATTACCCTATAACACATGTATCCGAGGAGCAATGGTCTTCCAAGCATATGATAACCGCTTTTATTCATCACTTTACACAAGAGTCCTATCGCTAGGGCTCTTTTTTTATCCCGTATTAACAGAGTGTAAGCCCCCCACTGGTTGAAGCTTCACTTTATGTCTAAAACTTTGTGAAAAAATGTGAAGAAAATGTGACAAATCCAGTCACCACAATGGATGCGCTTACATAAGTTTGTGAAAAATTTCTCAATTACATAAGAAAAATACTATGTGAAAAGCTGAACAGTTCAAATGGCTGTAATTGTACATTCATTTAGGATCATCTATTTGTATTGATTATTTTGAAATAATTGATTGTGAAAAGCGTAATTTGACAGAAAAATGTATATAAGCTTGAAAAGTCTAATGCTTTAAAAGAAAATAATAAATTTTCAGAATATTTATTGACTATGCTTTCACAAAGTATTATGATTCTGAAATATAATCATAATTCAACAGGGAAAAGGATGGGGTAAAATGGACGTAATGAAAAAGGCTTTAGAAATGCATGTACACTATAGTGGGAAATTAGAGATCAATTCAAAGGTTCCTGTTAAGGATTCTTATGATCTTAGTCTTGCTTATTCACCGGGAGTAGCTGCACCATGTGTAGAAATTGAAAAAAATCCATCATTGGTCTATGACTATACAATGAAGGGCAATATGGTGGCAGTAGTGTCAGATGGAACAGCAGTGCTAGGCTTAGGTGATATTGGGCCAAAGGCGGCATTGCCAGTAATGGAAGGAAAGGCGATTTTATTAAAGCGTTTTGCCAATGTTGATGCTTTTCCAATTTGCCTAGATACAAAAAGTACGGATGAAATCGTCAGCATTGTGAAGGCGCTTGCTCCAACGTTTGGCGCTGTCAATTTAGAAGACATTTCAGCACCGCGCTGCTTTGAAATTGAAGATCGCCTGCGTCAGGAATGTGATATTCCTGTGTTCCATGATGACCAGCACGGCACAGCGATTGTTGTAGGGGCAGGGATGATTAATGCCAATCGTATTGTCAAAAAAGATGTAGCAACAATGAAGGTTGTTATTAATGGGGCTGGTGCTGCAGGTATTGCGATTTTACGCATCCTTGTGCAAATGGGCTATAAAAATATTTATATGTGTGATACAAAGGGTGTTATTTATGAGGGGCGTCCAGAGGGCATGAATCCGATTAAAGAAACGGTTGCCCATTTAACGAATCCAGAGAAAATTCAAGGCACATTGGATGATGTTCTTGTAGGGGCAGATGTCTTTATTGGCGTATCCGTTGCGAATTTATTAACAGAGGCTCATATTGCGTCTATGAATAACGATCCTATCGTGTTCGCTTTAGCAAATCCAAACCCTGAAATTACCTATGACAATGCGAGAAAATGGGGCGTGCGTGTAATGGGCACAGGTCGTTCAGATTATCCAAACCAAATTAATAATGTGCTAGCATTCCCAGGCATTTTCCGTGGTGCATTAGATGTGCGTGCAACAGATATTAATGAGGCAATGAAAATTGCTGCGGTAGAGGCTATTGCATCGCTTGTAAGTGACGAGGAATTAACAGAGGAATATATCGTACCAAAATCTTTAGATGAACGCGTAGTAGAAATTGTGTCACGTGCTGTTAGTGGTGCGGCTGTTGAATCTGGTGTATCAGAGCTATTCCAACAAAATATCGCATTATCGGTATAAGAAAAAAATCTCCCACTCTCCTAAAGCGAGAGGGGAGATTTTTTACATCATGCCAATACCGACCAATCCAATTATAATAATGAAAATAAAGACAAAGGCAATAATTCCTAACACAATCGAAGGAATGAGGATCGTAAAGAAAGCCATCCAATTTGAAAATTGGTGTGCTTCTGCGATGGCAGCTATGGAAATAATAAATGCCCAAATACTCACAACAATTGTTAGAATAATAGCTGGCCAAAAAATCCAAGGTAGTGGTCCTATGTAATCTGGATTGAATAAAGATTCTGGTGAAGTCATTAACCAAATAAGATAGAACGGAATTAAAATGATAAATGGAATAGCTGTTAGGCTTAAGCCTCTAAATAAATCTGAATAAGTGCCAGTACCTTTAAAAAGCTTACCAAATAGCCATGCGACAAGGGCAGAAAAAGCTGTACTAATCATGCCTACAATTGGGGCGAAAATAATGCATATTAACACTATGAGCCAAGGTGCAACATCATTTAAAAACTCTATATCGACTATCCCAGATAGAATAGAGCCAATATAACCAATTGATAACACCAAAATGGCAAAGCCAATCGTTTTTTCATGAAGCATATAACGAGTTGTTTGCTTTGGGTGTAGCCAAACGGATAAAAATGGATTTAGCTTTATTCTTTCTTCTTGTGGTGATTCATTATAATTTTCCATTAAACTACCTCCAACCTAATAAAATTTGCTGTTTCCTTACTATACGGCTTATATAGGGAAAAGTTTCATAAAAAAGAAGGGTATGTTTAAAAAGTTATCTTAAGACATACCCTTCTGGATGACTTATTCAGCTAGCATAATTTTTTCAAGCTCTAATGGCTCAATATATTGCTCACCTTTATAAGCACGCATATTGCCACCAGAAATTTCATCGATTAGTAAAATCTCATTTGTTTGAGCATCACGACCGAACTCTAATTTAATATCATATAGTGTTAAGCCTTTTTTTGCAAGCTCTGCTGCTACAAACTTTGAAATTTCAATTGTACGTTGTTTTAAAATCGCATATTCTTCATGTGTTAGTAGGTTTAACATTGCCAGTGCATCTTCAGAAATTGGAGGGTCTAGGCGTTCATCATCTTTAATGGTTACTTCGACAAAGGCATCTAGCTCTTGTCCTTCCGTCACATACGCACCGTAGCGGCGTAGGAATGAACCAACTGCTCTAAAGCGGCAAATCACCTCTAAGCCATTGCCAAAAACGGTTGCAGGTTTAACAGTCATTGTTGCGTCCTCAAAGTTAGCATCTACATAATGCGTAGGAACACCTTGTTCATTTAATTTCGCATAGAAATAAGAGGTTAAACGTAAACCAGCTAGACCAGCGCCATCAATTGTTAACCCAACCGTATTAGCACCTGGATCAAATACACCATTTTCACCTGTTACATCATCTTTAAATTTTAATAGATAGTGACCATCTTCTAGCTTAAATACATTTTTTGTTTTTCCTGTATACAATAATTCCACAACAAATCCTCCAATATTTTATAGAATACTACAATTATAACACGAATATTTCAAATGTTTAATAATAAAAATGTTCGTTTAACTAGCTTTTTCTGATTGTTTAACATGTGATTTTTATAGAAAAAAAGGATGATAACGAATAATTGTTATCATCCTTTTTCGAGATTAGTAAATGCCCTCAACAAGCATGCCGTCTGCTACTTTAACAAAGCCAGCAATATTTGCTCCCATTACAAGGTTGCCTGAGAAACCATATTTTTCAGCGGCTGCCTTACTATCTGCATAAATATCTTTCATAATTTGGTGAAGTTTCGCATCTACTTCTTCAAATGACCAAAATACGCGGCTTGAATCTTGTGCCATTTCAAGTGCAGATACTGCTACGCCACCAGCATTTGCTGCTTTGGCAGGACCAAATAATATGCCTGCTTCTAAAAATTCATTGATTGCTTCAAGGTCAGATGGCATATTTGCACCTTCACCGATTGCTTTTACACCATTTGCAATTAATGTACGAGCAGACTCACCATTAATTTCATTTTGTGTTGCACATGGTAGCGCAATATCACAAGGAATTGTCCAAATACCTGTGCAGCCTTCTGTATAAGTAGCATTTGGTCGATAATTTACGTAAGTTGAAATACGGTCACCCTTTACTTCTTTAATTTCTTTGACAACATCTAAATCTAAGCCCTCTGGGTCATACACATAGCCTGAAGAATCAGAGCAAGCAACGACCTTTGCACCATACTGCTGTGATTTTTCGATCGCATAAATGGAAACATTACCAGAGCCTGAAACAACAACTGTTTTTCCTTCGAATGAATCATTTGCGTCTTTTAGCATTTCATTCACAAAATAAACAGTACCATAGCCAGTTGCTTCTTTACGTGCTAAAGAGCCGCCATAGCCAGGTGTTTTACCTGTTAATACACCTGATTCACTAGCTTTTGTTAAACGCTTGTATTGACCCCATAAATAGCCAACTTCACGACCACCTACACCAATATCACCAGCAGGAACATCGACATCTGGACCGATATGGCGGTATAATTCAGTCATAAATGCTTGACAGAAGCGCATAATTTCTGCGTTTGATTTACCTTTTGGATCAAAGTTAGAGCCACCTTTACCGCCGCCAATTGGCTGTCCTGTTAAAGCATTTTTAAAGATTTGCTCAAAGCCTAAGAATTTAATAATTGATTCATTTACAGAAGGATGGAAGCGAAGACCGCCTTTGTATGGTCCCATTACATTGCTATATTGTACACGATAGCCACGGTTCACTTGGACTTGGTTGTTATCATCCTGCCAAGCTACACGGAAGGAAATAATACGATCTGGCTCAACGATACGAGATAAAATATTTGCTTCAATATATTCAGGATGCTGTGCAAAGACAGGCACTAATGAAATAAAAATTTCCTCCGCCGCTTGTAAAAATTCTGCTTGATGACTATTTTGTTGTTTTAATTGTTCAAATACGCCGTCTACGTATTCTTTTGCTAATTGTTCATTGCTTACCGTTGTGATTGTCATAATGAAAACCCCCATTTGATTTTGATAGGTGTATCGTATATGTATTTTTCAAACTATTCAATAAAATATTTTTTGACTTTGTGAAAAATTGAGCAAGAGAGGCTGGGAAAATGTTATTTCGAAATAATTACGGAGTGGATGATTCATCTAATTATGAGAAGGGAATGATGCCTTATTGTAAAGGTTCTAATTGACGCTGATGCCTGTCCAGTAGTGGATTTGGCGCTATCTATATCATCTGAGTTTGAGATTGAAACTATCTTATTTTGCGATACGTCCCACCGTATTGAACGTGATAATGTAATAACAATTATTGTACCAAAAGGACCCGATTCGGTTGATTTTACGCTAGTGAATGCGCTTTCAAAGCATGATATTGTCATTACACAGGATTATGGTTTAGCAGCGATGGTTTTAGCAAGAGGGGGCTATCCAATTGACCAAAATGGACGTGAAATGACCAATGAAAATATCGAACGTTTGCTCGAAATGCGCCATGTTGGACAAAAAATTAGACGTGCAGGGGGACGTACAAGGGGACCGAAAAAAAGAACACAAGAAAACAATATTTCGTTTGAAATGAAATTTCGACAAATTTGTGAACGAGCAATTTTAGCCTATAAAATGGAGGAGTCAATCGATGAATAACAACGATAAAGACACACTATTGCAGCAATTTCCACAGCTAAAAGATATCGCCAAGCACCATACGGTACTATGGGAAAATACAAATTGGTTAAAAGAACCGACTACAACCCTTTTTTCCATGCAAGAGGTAGCAGATGCAGAACAAACATTGCAGCGCTTTTCTTCCTATTTAAAAATCGTATTTCCTGAGCTTGTGGCAAGCAATGGCTTGATTGAATCAGCGATTAAGGCTATTCCTGCAATGAAGCAGGCACTTGAAAAGCTCTATGGGGTCACAATACAAGGGCAATTATTCATGAAATGCGACCATGCATTGCCGATTTCCGGTTCCATTAAAGCACGCGGTGGAATTTATGAAGTACTAAAGCATGCTGAACGGCTAGCATTAGCAAGTGGCAAGCTAAAAAAAGGGGATGATTATGCTGTTTTAGCAACAGAGGAATGGCAGACGTTCTTCCAGCAGTATACGATTGCGGTTGGCTCTACAGGCAACTTAGGCTTAAGTATCGGCATTATGGGCAAGCAGCTCGGCTTTAATGTCGTTGTACATATGTCGAGTGATGCAAAGGAATGGAAAAAGGCTATGCTGCGTGAAAAGGGAGCGACAGTTATTGAACATCAGGCGGATTATAGTGTTGCAGTAGAGCAGGGACGACAGGAAGCTGAACAAGATGCTACGTGTCATTTTATTGATGATGAAAATTCCAAGGACTTGTTTGCAGGCTATGCCGTTGCCGCTAAACGTTTAAAAGATCAATTGGAACAGGCAAATATACTCGTGGATAAGGCACATCCATTGTTCGTCTATTTACCATGTGGGGTAGGGGGAGGTCCAGGAGGTGTTGCCTATGGGTTACGCGAATTATTTGGTGAGCATGTGCATATTTTCTTTGCAGAGCCAGTTGCCTCCCCTTGCATGACCATTGGCTTAATGACAGGTTTACATGATGCGATTAGTGTAGAGGATATTGGTCTTGATAATAAAACTGAAGCGGATGGCCTTGCTGTTGGACGCGCTTCTAAATTTGTAGGCAAGGTGATGGAGCACTATATTAGTGGCTGCTATACAGTGACAGATGAGGAGCTGTTTGCTTCACTCGGCTTAGCGATGGAGCATGAAGGGTTATTTTTAGAGCCTTCCGCACATGCGGGTATGTTTGGCGCTATTCGTCTATGGCAAAAGGGTCAATCCTATTTAGAGAAGCATAGCTTAGTCAATCAGATGGACCAAGCGACACATCTTGTCTGGGCAACTGGTGGCAGTATGGTTCCCGAAGCCATGCGTGCAGCCTATTTAGCCAAACGTTAGGGAAGCTTGCTCAATTTAAGTTGCTAAGTGATCAAAAATGGAAGAGATACGCTCAACACAGGTATGTAAGTGATCAAAACTAGAATCCATTTGCTCAATAAACTAGGAGGAGCCACTTGCTTAAATGGCTCCTCCTAGTTCTTATGCTTTTTGTTGTGCAGCTAAAAAGACCTGCTGTGCGGCAAGAACGCCTGCTCCTGGCTCAAAATCGTAGGAGAAGTCTTTTAGGGCAGCTTCCATTAATGATACGGCTTGTAAAATATCGCTTGGGAAGCAATAGCCCATATGACCGAAGCGGAAAATTTGCCCTTGTAGATGACCAAGTCCACCAGCAAAATCTACATGATAGTGCTGCTTAAGATGCGCTAAAAATTCGCCAAGGTCAATGCCTTGAGGTGCTTTAATAGCTGTAATCGTTGGTGAGGCATATTGCTCCTCCGCTAAAAGCTCGATATTCAGTGCCTTCATAGCACTGCGCACCATATCTTTCATTAATGCATGGCGAGCCACTGTTTGTGCAAAGCCGCCTTCCTGCTCGATTAGCTTGCAAACCTCATGCAGCCCGTAAATCAATGTAATTGCAGGGGTATTTGGTGTCATTCCCTTTTCTGCCCAGCTACGATAGCTGCGTAAATTTAAATAGTAGGATGGTGTTTGATTTTCTTCAATGACTTTCCATGCTCTATCACTAACGCTAACAAGTGAAAGCCCTGGTGGTAGCATCATAGCCTTTTGTGAGCCTGTTACTAAAATATCAATGCCCCAAGCATCCATTTCAGCAGGTACTCCGCCAATACAGCTTACACCATCGACAATAACAAGAGCATCTGTTTCCTCACGAATAACTTGCGCTAATGCTGCAACTGGATTTAAAATACCTGTCGATGTTTCATTGTACGTTACAAATACAGCTTGAATATTATTTAAAGGCTGTAAAAAGGCACGTAGCTCCTCTGCTGTGCAAGCTTGTCCCCATTCCTTTGCCAGCTTATGTACATGGAAGCCGTATTGCTCACAAATCGATACAAAATAATCACCAAATGCGCCAACCGTAATGACAACAACCTCTTCTCCAGCAGAAACCGTATTGACTGCCGCAGCTTCAAGGGCAGCTGTCCCACCTGATGGTAAAAGTAAGATGTCCTGTGTTGTGCCGAAAACGGGCTTTACAAGCTCAGTTGTTTCACGGTATAGCTCTACGAATTCTTGACTTCGATGACTAAAAATATCCTGATTCATCGCAAGCTGAACCTTTTTTGGAATAGGCGTTGGCCCTGGGTGTCTTAAAATATTTTCATACACAATCATCAATCCCCTTTACATAATAGAAATTCTAAATTTTCTAACTAAATAATAACATATTTATTGACCATGCTAGACGCTTTTTTGAAAAACGATGGAAAACCCTGTCATACGAATGATAAAATCTCTTAAAAAGGGGGGATTATATGCAAACAAAAATGCGTTATCCATTTATTTATTTTTTACAACAGCCAAATCATGTGATGGTTTATAAAATTCAGACATTGAAGCATATAACATTAGCGGATATTACGGAAAAGGGTGAATGGCGGCAGTATATGCTTCAGCAGCATGAGCAGTTTGCAACGTTTAACCATGAACAAAGTAGCCCGTTGGAAGGATGGTCTATATGGGGCCCGCAAGATCAATTATATCAGCTTGTCGATTGCATTAATGATTACATACAGCAGCAATCCAGCATTCGAGGGAAGCTCTAAATCGCATAGAAAAGCCTCTTTAGCTTTTTGGCATAAAGAGGCTTTTCCTTAGAGAAGTTATACAACAAATGGTCTATTCATACGCATTAAGCCGTAAATCATAAAGAATAATCCACCTGTGATCAGCGTTAAAATAATGTATAGGACTGCTTTGCCCGTTTCTCCAGACCAACGATAAAATAGGCGATAGGTGAAATAGAGTGTGAAGCCGACAGCACCAATAGAAGCTATCCATCCTATAAATGGTATAAATGAAATGATCAACAGCCCAGCATAAATTAAGATATTTCTTTTAGCTGTTGCACGTACGGTTTCTTGATCGTATCCATCAGCTGTGAGCAAGAACAGGCTATAGACATTAATGATCGGAATCCAAGCGATGTAGGCAACATCTCCAAAGCCATTTGTTTTCGATGCCATAAAATAAATAAGTGCAGTAATCACATAAGCGATTAACCCTAGAACAAGGCTTACCAAAATAATTACAAGAAATAAACCTCCAAAAAATGCATCATAATCATTGTAATAATAAGAATCATAATTCATCCGTAAAACCTCCCTTCGAAAGTAAGTTCCCCTCCATCATAACAAGCTAAAACTATTAATGCTATTATAATTTATAAGTGATATTTATTGAAAATCACACATTTGTACTAGAATAAAGTTTGTTTTTAAATCATATATGATGATTTTTTGCGTAGTTGATACAAAAAATGCAAAAAATATCCTTGGAAAATTTATTAAGCTAGTTTTAGAGAATCATTTTTGCTTCGTTTCTTACTACAAAGCACTACTAGCATATGTCTGAATTAGTTGAACATTCCCTTTTCCATGAAAAAAGCCACCTGATTGACAAGGTGGCTTGATGGATATTAGATAAATTTAGCAATATTGTTCAGCTCAATACGTGAGGAATTATAGGCTGGTGCTGCTGCTTTACCAATGGCAATTAAAATAACTGGGACAATATGATCGGCTAAGTCGAAATATTTCGCAAAGGCTTCTTTTGAAAAGCCTCCCATCGGTACTGTATCATAGCCCATATCTTTAGCCAACAGCATAATTTGCATAGAAATTAAGCCTGCATCGAATGTCACGATGTTTGTTAATGTTTCTTGTGGTAGCTGAGCATAGAGCTTATAGGAGTTGTTAATCATAAAATCTTTTGTTGCTTCATTAATATAGCCAAGCTCGAAATTTTTTGTATAAACAGCCTCTGCATTTTCGTACATCTTTGTATCACCTAGAACGGCAATAATGGCAGAGGCTGTTTCCACTTGCTCCTGATTATTGGCAATGGCGCGTAGCTCTTTTTTGACAGTATCATCTTGAATAACAAGGAAGCGCCATGGCTGTAAGTTACTAGAGGAGGGAGCGGACGTTGCTTCGATTAGCAGCTCTTCTAGTTGGTCTTGTGGAATTTTAAAGCTTGCGTCGTATTTACGAACAGATTTACGTTCATGCATCACTTTATGTAGATGGCTTTTTGTAATAGGCATTAGTGTGATCTCCTTTATGATAAAATGTGTTTTTACTATACGATAAATAAAGTTTTTTTCCAAGTAAATTGCTTGGGATAAAATTCGAGCGTGCGTTCGGAATATATGTTCCCTTTTGCATAAAAGTATGGTACAGTAAATAGGAGAAAAAGATTAGGAAAGAAGGAGTGGATGTAGATTATGCAAGGGAACACCCATATTGTTGGGGGCATTACAGCAGCACTTGCCTTTGCACAATATTCCAATGACAATCCACTTATATTAGTCGGGGCAGGTGCGATTGGTGCATTGCTTCCAGATATATGCCATAAAGGTAGCAAAATTGGTCGTAAATTTCCAATGCTATCGAAGTTTGTCAATACATTATTTGGGCATCGCTCTTTTACACATAGCTTACTATTTTTATTGTTAATGATGGTGGTCTTACATACATTTATCCCCTATAGAGCGATTTCAGTTGGGATCATCATAGGAATGGCGAGTCATATTTTACTCGATATGTGTACAAAGAAAGGGGTTAAATTATTTTTCCCTGCCTCCATAGCTGTGCGCTTTCCATTGACCACAAAAACAGGCAGTAAGGTTGAAAATGCTGTACTGATGCTGCTTGTGATATGCTCGATTTACTTTAGCTATCAATTAATAGCAGAATTTATTGCCTCTGCATAAAGAAAAGCCCTAGCTTTCATGTACTAGGGCTTTTATTAATTAATCAGCTTGTACTTCTTCGACGGTTTGTTCAACCTCTGCGCGTGTCATTTTCTCTCGACCTTCCTGCATTGCCTTTAATGTTTTATGAGCTAATGCCAATGGTAAGCGACAGAATAGTAAAATAGTACGTTTATTGATGTCTGCTATATAAAGGTCTGCCTTGGCAAGATTTTCTTCTGCATAGGCAAATAAATCCTCGCGTGTCCAGCCATCAGGAACAAAGCTTACACCACGCTCATCTAAATCCTCATGCTGGTTGCGTAAAATATTGACGGCTTGTAGTCCACGTCCATAGCCAATTGCTAATTCGCGATCTGTTTGCACATCTGCTCCCCATGCCCAAAGCTCTGATAACATTGTTCCGACAAGCCCTGCGACATAGTATGTATACTCGTCTAAATCTTCACGTGTACGCACCTGCCAATTTGCCTTCGCCCACTTTGCCATACCAAAAGCCATTTCACTTGTAGAAGCCTGTACAATAGGTCGTGATGCATCAGGACAAAATGCTAGCCAATCAGCGAGGCGAAGTGATACTTCAGGTAATTGATCTGCATAAGGTGCGAGTAATGCCTGATAGGCTTCTTCATTAAATGTGTCCTTTAATAACTCACTCGTTGCTGACAATAACTCAAATTTTACATCATTTGTAAGCTTTTCATGGTCTTCAATTTCATCAATCGCACGCATGGCTAAATAAGCGGCTGCTACGGATAGCTTTAAATCATTTTTTAAAAACGTAATTGGTATATAAAAAGTACGGCTTGTATCTTTTAATACTTGCATTGCTTCTTTGTAAAGTCTTTTTTGATCTTTCACTTGTATTCCTCCGTTCAAATGGTTCCACATCTATAGTATATCGTATCGTAAATAGAAAGAAAGATAAAACAGATTGTTCGTAAATAAGAAGATATTCTTTGAAAACGTTTACAAGTAGTGATATAGTTTAATAGTAAACTATTTAAAGCTATATATTTTAATGGAAAGGAAGTTTATAAAGATGGGACGTTTAGAGCATAAAATTGCAATGATTACAGGTGGCGCATCTGGTATGGGGGCGGCAATGGCAAAGCTGTTTGCTGAGGAAGGAGCAACGGTGATCGCAGCAGATATTAACGAGGAAAACCTAGCAAAAATTTCGGAGCTAGACAATGTGGAAGGAATAAAGCTAGATGTTTCCTCTGATGACAATTGGGCGGAGGTAATGGAAGCTATTATTGCTAAATATGGTCGACTAGATATTTTAATTAATAATGCTGGTATTTCCTCGGAAAAAGACCCAGAGCAAATTTCACAGGCTGATTGGACAATGATGCATAATATCAATGCATTCGGCCCATTCCTTGGGATTAAACATGCAGCTAAGTATATGAAGGAAGCAGGGAAGGGCTCCATTGTTAATACATCCTCTTATACAGCCATTATTGGTGCAGGCTTTAATGCCTATACCTCATCGAAAGGATCTTTACGTGCGATTGCGCGTGCAGCCGCAGCAGAGCTTGGTGCATACAATGTTCGAGTAAATACTGTATTTCCTGGTGTTATTGAAACACCTATGACCGCTCAATTATCAGAGGCAAAGGAAGCAATGGAGATGCTTGTCAAAGCTACACCAATGGGACGTCTTGGACAGCCTGAAGAGGTAGCAAAAGCCATTTTATTTTTAGCATCAGACGAAGCTTCCTATATTACAGGGAGCGAGCTTGTAATTGATGGTGGTTACTCTGCACGTTAATCCAAAAATCTGAAAACAAAGTGGAAATGCCTAATAAGCAGGTATTTTCACTTTTTTTATTTTTTTTAGTAGAATGATGATAAAGTTATAAAAAATCATGAAAATACAGTGATAAAATAGAAAAATTTTGCTATTTTTCGTGATTTTTTCATGAAAATTTATGAAGTTATTGCACAATTATTTCAACAGCGTTAAAGTTTAGAAAGGGCGAAAATAGCGGTACATTATTTAAGGGAACATTTAGCCTTTCGAGAACAAATAGAGAAGTCAAGATTTTTTCAGGTTTGCACAAATAGCGCTGCAATAAAATCTTTGACACCTAAGAGAGCATAGTTTTATGAATCATCGGCTACTAAGTACGATGGTATATGCAATAAAAGCAAAGGAGATTGGCATGCCAAAGGCTATAGGAATTGATGCAGGTGGCACATTGACAAAGGTTGCTTATTTAGACAAAAGCAATGAGCTTGTTTTAAAAACCTTTCCGTCGAATGATTTGCACACTGTAAAGGAATGGATTATAAATCATCCAGGTATTGAGGATATTGGTGTGACGGGGGGACGTACAGAACAATTACTTGATGTCATTAAAACAATGAAATCGATTCATTATATAGTGGAATTTGAAGCAACATTGAAAGGTGTCCGATTTTTACTCAATAAAGAAGGCTACTTTTTTGAGCGTAGTATTATTACAAATATTGGGACAGGTACTTCCATTCACTATATGGAAGGCAATACACATATACGTGTTGGCGGGACAGGCATTGGCGGCGGGACATTAATTGGATTGTCAGCGCTTACAACGGGCATTACAGATTATAATGAAATACGGGAATTAGCGGTAGGTGGCAACCGTGAGGGCATTGATTTATTGGTAAAGGATATTTATCAAGGCATGGACACACCGATTGATGGCCATTTAACAGCTAGTAATTTTGGGAAAGTAGGCATTACTAAGTCAACTGAGCACCAAGCACAGGATATTATTGCGACTGTCCAAGGGCTTGTAGGCGAGGTGATTACAACATTAAGTATTCAATATGCAGAGGAAAAACATACGCAGCATATTGTGTATATTGGCTCAACGTTAAGCAATAATGAGCATCTTTCGCGTGTAATTGCAAATTATACACGCACAAAAAAACATACACCTGTTTTTATTAATGACCATGGCTTTTCAGGCGCTGTTGGGGCATTGCTTAATATTACAGAATATACACCTGTCTAGGGACAGAAACGAATGTACATGGCTAAGATCAATTAGTAATGTACATTTTTTTATTTTGGTTCAGTGGGTGTCCAAACGCTCACTGAACAAAGATAAAAGCTCCGGCGGATGTACGCTGGGACGTAATTGGTTACATAAAACGCCGCTATTTGAGCACATTACAAGTAGGAGGTGAAGTGACGTGGGCAAACGCAATAATCGCAATAATAATAAAACGATGAATGTTAGAACGCATAATCCTTTTGGAACCTACAAAAGCAAAGACCTCGATCGTAGTAATAGCAATAATAATAACCCGAACGATAACTTAAATGAGGAGTTTGGCGCTGAATTTGATGCAAAGGCAAAAAATAAAAACAATAAAACAAACCATGATAAAAATCAGCAATCCAATAAAACAAAGTAAGGAAGTGATTTGTGATGGCAAAAAAGAGTAAAACAAGCTTTAAAAAGAAGAAGCAGGAAAAGCCGCACAATAAAAATGATCGTGAGGAATACTCAGCAGAGTTTAACCAAGTGATTCATAATAATCCTCAGCAGCCAAAGCAATCATAAAAATACAGCTCCTTTAGTAGTATGCTTTAGGAGCATGTCTGTTATACGAGGGGATTCCGCTATGAAAAAACTTTCTTTTATGCTGACGCTTTTTTTGGTTGGTTATACAGCACCTTTACCTATCGTCAATGCGCAACAGGAAGCACCAGCTTATGCCAAATGGGGGCAATTGGCTGTCAAGGAGGTAAAGGCAAAATATCCTCAAGCGAAGATTGTGGATTATTTGCATGAGGGTAAAGAAGTTCATGGAGAATCAACGATTGAAAAGTTTAAGCTTTGGCTAACGCAGGGTGATAAGGAATTCGGTGTATATGTTCGAATTAGCTATATCACTGCAACAGGGGAGCTTATTCATATTGCATTGCATGAAAATAATGAGGATGCCTAGAAATGATGGCATCCTCATTTATCCTGTATTAACAGGCTGTAAGACCCCCATTTCAAGACATCAGATACTTAAGTGGGGGATCAACAGCCTGTAAAAATCCGATTGGACGTTTTACTTTATTGGTTAACCCTCTAATTTATCAATAAATTCACGCATTAAGTCTGGTAAATCAGGCCATGCATGTCCACTTACTAAATTACCATCTGTATGGAGATTAGCATCAATATAAGTGCCTCCTGCTACTTGCACCTCTGGCTTGCAGGCAATATAGGCTGTTAGCTCACGTCCCTTTAATACTTCAGGAATCGTTGCAAAAATTTGCGCCGCGTGGCAAACAGCAGCAATTGGTTTCTTAGCTTCAAAGAAATGGCTAACAAGCGCTGGTACATGCTCATTTAAACGAATATACTCTGGCGCACGACCACCAGGAATAATTAGTCCATCAAATTGAGCTGGATCAACATCTGCAAATGCGGCATGTGCCTCTAGCCCATAGGCAGGACGCTCGATATATGTATCGACGCCATCTACAAAATCATGTAAAACCGTTTGTAATTTCTTTGCGGACGGAGCTGCAATGGTCACATCATAGCCTGCCTCTAAACAGCGATAATACGGATAATAAATTTCTAAAGCCTCTACTGCATCCCCTGCTAAAATTAATACCTTTTTGCCCATGATTTCATCTCCCTTATATTGTGAGTCTAACTGCTAAATTCGACATAGCTTAAAAATCTCCTTCCCAATAAAGAAACCTTTACAAAGAAAAAAAGGAGGCGTATAGTATTTATTTAGCTAGTTAAATAATTGTAGGAGGCTACTAGATGAATCCAATATTCCATGCTTTATTTCAAAAAAGCCGCTATTTAACAAATTGCTTAAATGAAGTGTTAAAGCAGCATGAGTTATATAGCTCGCAATGGGCGATTTTATATTGTTTACATAAAAACGGATCCATGACCTTAACCCAAATTTGGAAATACTTAAATGTGGAGGCGCCGAGTATTACAAGAGCGATTACACGACTTGAAACATTGGGCTGGGTTGAACGCTTAGATGGTGAGGATAAGCGTGAAAAAATTGTTACCTTATCCGCACAGGCTGAGGAGCGTTTACCAGCCATTCAGGAAACGATTTTAGCATTTGAGGAAGAAATGGTTGGCTCCCTTACTGTTGAGGAGCAGCAGCAATTTATAGGGCTATTGGAAAAAATGAAAGGTTGATTGACATGCAGCAAGAAGAGCATACACAAATATGGACAAAGCGTTTTATAAGCCTGTTTTTAACGAATATGTCAGTGTTTTTTGTTTTTTACGGGCTTGTTACCACTTTGCCGCTTTATGCCATTGGGGAACTACATCAAACGGATAAGGAGGCGGGTCTATTATTATCCGGCTTTTTACTATCCGCTATTATTGTACGTCCATTCTCAGGGAAGCTATTAGATGTTTTTGGTAAGAAAAAGCTATTACTAGTATCATTAATAGGCTATTTTATTTGTACAGTATTGTATTTAGTGATTCATCCGTTCGGGCTTTTACTTGGGCTTCGATTTATTCAAGGAATTTTCTTTAGTATTATTACAACAGCAGCAGGCTCGCTAGCAGCAGATATTATTCCCGCTAAGCGTAAAGGGGCAGGCTTAGGCTATTTCACCATGTCCACGAATCTTGCCGTTGTCATCGGGCCATTTATCGGCTTATTATTAATTCAATATAGTAGCTTTAACGTATTATTTATTGTGATGAGCATTTGTATATTGGCAGGAGGCTTTTGTGCATTAACGGTAAATACAGATGATTTACCAAAGCCTGCCTCAAAAGGAGCATTAATCTTTAAATTTAATGATTTATTTGAGCGCAAAGCATTGCCAATTGCCGCCATTGCGAGCCTTGTATCGTTTGCCTATGCAAGCGTCCTATCATTTTTATCAATTTATGCACAGCAAAAGGGCTTAATGGCTATTGCCAGCCTTTTTTATGCGGTGTTTGCAGCAGCAATGCTTATTACGCGACCTTATACAGGCAAGCTTTATGATACAAAGGGGCCGCACTATGTGATTTTGCCCGGTTTGATATCCTTTGCCATTGGACTTGTTATGCTGGCATTTGTAGAAGGGGCAGTGCTTTTTTTAAGTGCCGCCGTTTTTGTGGGCTTTGGCTATGGAGCCGTAACAACAAGCTTCCAAGCATTAGCTATTCAATCAACAACCATTCAACGTAGTGGCTATGCAACTGCTACATACTTTACGATGTTCGATCTTGGCATTGCACTGGGCTCCTATATTTTAGGCATGGTGGCTGTACAGGCAGGCTATGCTGTTGTTTATGGAACAGCGGCAATGGTCCTTGGTGTTGTGTTGATAATTTATCTACTACGTCTTGCCAAACAGAGAGCTCATCCATAAAGTACAAGGCATTGAGCATATTAACGCTTAATGCCTTGTACTTTATCCTTCAATAGCCATTTAGGAACGATTTTAATATAAATAAGCTCTCCAATTAGCTCCATAATCGTTTGCATAACAATAACCGCTGCTGCCAATGTCGCCCATGATGCTGGTAAAGCTAATGCTAGTGGAAGAACTACGAGCGAGTTTCTTGTACTCATACTAAAAATTAATGCTCGTCCTGCACCTTGCTCCAACTGAAAAATTACTGCAAGAGAACGGGCGGTAATAGGTGTAATGATTAAATAAGCAACATAAATAGGGATGACGCGGACAATAACCTCAAAATCATTGTAGACTTTGCCAATTTGTGAGGCGACCACCACCATTAAAACAAACGCCATAAATGGTACGGGCAGCCATGCTGTTAGCGCTAACACTTTTTCGCCAAGCCTATTTTTATGAGCCGATAATTGTGTCATAATGGCGATCAGCAAAGGAACAATAATTAGTAATAAAAACGCTTCTAAAAATGGCGCTATTTGTACAATGCCTACCATTTCCTTACCGATAAATAGCCATAGATACAATGGTAGTAAGAGCATTTGGACAACAAATAAAATAGGGGTAGCGGCTAGCATTAGTTGCGCATTGCCCTTACCAAGCTGTGTAAAGACAATAACATAATCAATACATGGTGTTAGCAATACTAAACAAATACCTAATAAAACAGGTGGAGATTGTGGAAGTAGCATTGTTAATAGCCAGAAAATAATAGGGATAATTAAAAAATTCCCGATTAATAATGCCGCAATAAATTTAAAGTTTGCTACTGCCTCACGTAGCTTTAAAAATGGAATCTGCGCAAACATTCCATACATAAGAATGGCGATTAGTGGTGAAATCGTCCAATCCAAGCTGCTGCCAAAATCCTCATGTAGAAGTCCTATCATTCCACCAAGCAGCAGGGCAATCCCATAGACCCAAATTTGTTGACTTTCTAACCATTCTCTTGTAAACATCCTAATTACCATTCCTTTTACTTTTTAAGACGTAATGCTAATAGCTTCATAATAACGATCTTTTAATTTTAAATGTACTTTAACTATTATACTATAATGAACAATAACTATAGCTGAAGGGATTATTGCCAATAGTTATGCATAATTAGCACTCTTCGTCAAAATAGATATTGCCTTATTTATAAATTTCTCAGTGTGGCGACAGCCTTGATACAAGCCTACTAAAAAGGAGAGCAGCACAATAGCTACTCTCCATGCTCTTATTTAAGATTCTTTTGCAAAAATGCCTTTGTGCGGTCATTCTGTGGATTTGTAAAGAATTGATCGGGATGGTTAGTTTCGATAATTTCGCCACCATCCATAAAGACTACCTTGTTGGCAACTTCTCGTGCAAAGCCCATTTCATGCGTTACAACAATCATGGTCATATGATCTTCCGCTAGGCTTTTCATAACCTTTAAAACCTCTCCTGTTAGCTCAGGATCAAGGGCAGAGGTTGGCTCATCAAATAATAAAATTTGAGGATTCATCATTAACGCACGGGCAATAGCTACACGCTGCTTTTGACCGCCTGATAGATTGGCAGGGTATGCCTTTGCTTTATCAGCAAGCCCTGTTTTCTTTAATAAGTCATGGCAGCGAGCCGTAATGGCTTCTGTTGATTCTGTTTTTAATAGGCGAGGAGCCATCTCAAGGTTTTGCTGCACCGTTAAATGGGGAAACAGGTTAAAGTGTTGAAAGACCATACCCATTTTCGCTGTTAAAGCTTTGATGTCCTGTGGCTTTGCATAGCTACCTTCCTGCACCAGATAATCGCCATCCACTAAAATACTACCACCATCAATTTCTTCCAAATGAATTAAGCTTCGTAGCATTGTGCTTTTGCCTGACCCAGAGGGACCGATAACAGCAATGACATCATTTTTCTCTACTGTAAATGTAATTTGTTTAAGAACCTCTACCTTATCAAAGGCTTTCTTTAAGTTTGTTACCTCTATCAATGCCATATGTATCACCTCTATTCAAATTTAAAGCGTTTTTCCAGCCATTTAAAGAACACTGTTAGGACAAGTGTCATTAGTAAATAAATAGCTCCAGCAATAAAGAATGGCGTAATGGTAAAGTCACGATTAACGGCTGTTTGTGCAAAATGCAGCAGCTCTGGCACAGCGACCGCATAGAGTAGAGCCGTATCCTTAATTAATGTTACTGATTCATTTGATAATGCTGGCAATGCTACACGAAACATTTGTGGCAAAATAACGCGTGTTGTCGTTTGCCATTTTGATAAGCCAAGAACTTGGGCTGCCTCATACTGTCCTTTATCAATAGCAAGAAGCCCACCACGGAAAATTTCTGCAAAATAGGCAGCATAATTTAAAATAAAGCCAAGGCAAGCAGCCACAAAACGATCAAGCACTAAATATTCACCGACTACTGGCAGCATCGGTAAACCGAAGCAAATTAATAATAGTTGTAGTAATAGCGGTGTACCACGCATGATGTAAATATATGTATGTGCAAGCCAAGCAAGTGGTTTAATACGACTTTTTACTGCGAGTGTTAATAAAAAGCCGAATGGAATGGATACTAGAATCGCGATAATAAACAGTAATACAGTCATTTTCGCACCTTCTAGCATCGGCAATATCATAGTTTGCCAGTAATCCGCCATAACAAAGTCCCTCCAAAAAGAGTAAGAGCTTCACAAAGGAAACTCTTACTAAAATCCTATCATTATTTTAATACCTTATCTTCGCCAAACCATTTTGTAGAAATTTCAGCAGCCGTACCATCCTCATTCATTTTATCGAGTGCAGCTTGTAGTTTTTCTAATAATGCTTCATTGCCTGGCTTTACACCAATTCCGTATTGCTCAGGTGCAAGTGATTCTTCTAATAGCTTAAATGTATCAGGCTCCTGTGTCATATAATATTCTGCCACAACAGCGTCAATAATAACAGCATCTACACGGCCTGTTTTTAAATCAGATAAAGCTAGTACATTATCCGCAAACTCTGTAATGTTTTTCACTTCTTGATGAATAGGGTTGCTATTTAATGCGTTTGCCGCAGAGGATAGGGATTGAAGACCGATTTCTTTACCTGCTAAATCACTTAGCTGTGCAATCTCTGAATCCGCTTTTGTTACAACAACTTGTGCATTTTCAAGATATGGCTTCGTAAATAATACTTTTTCTTTACGCTCATCTGTAATTGTATAGCCATTCCAAATTAAATCAATACGTCCACTCAGCAGCTCTGCCTCTTTTGTTTTCCAATCAATTGGCTGGAATTCTACCTCTACGCCCATATGCTCTCCTGCTGCTCGTGCTAAATCAATATCAAAGCCAACAATGTCATTTTTTTCATCGCGGAAGCCCATTGGTGCAAATTTATCGTCAATACCAATAATAATTTTTTCGTTGTCAGCAGATGCTGCCGGCTTTTTTTCCGCCGAATCCTCTTTTGCTGTGCTGCATGCTGCTAACACAATTACTGCCATCAGCATCATACATAAAGTTACAATACGTTTCATCCTTTATTTCCCCCAATTATACTATTTCACTTTCGTTTGCTAAATCACTAATGTGTTAAAGGTATCACCATGCTACAACATTGTCAATATTGTTTGGTATTAATCAGAAAATAAAGCGTATTTTCCAGCATTTTTTGAAAAATAATATGGTGGGACAATAAATATAGTGGCAGGAGTGGGGTGAAAGAGGGACTGCTTAGCAAACAGTCCCCGTTAATGTCTGATTAATGTTGGTTATGAATGGCTTGGCGTGCTAAAGCATCTGCTGCTTTATTTTGTGCATCAGGTATCCATTTAATAAAAAATAACTCGAAGCTTGCTGCAAGCGCTAAAGCCTTTTCAAGATAAGGTTTAAATTCCTCGTTTTTCACATATTCTTTTTCCATAGAGGCAACAACAATTTTGGAATCAGAGCGTACAGATACAAATGTGGAGCCGAGCTTTTGTGCCTCTTCAAGACCACGGATTAAAGCTGTAAATTCAGCAATATGATTGTTTGTTTGCCCGATATACTCACTTATTTGTAGATGGTGACCTTCCCCTTTGATAAAAAGTCCAATACCACTAGGACCGGGGTTGCCTGCACTTGCCGCATCAATATATACTTCTAGCATATTATCCCTACTTTGCAATTTAACTTCCCTGTTATTGTACAACATGGTGATGGACATTGTTGAAAAAATAGACAAAATAGTTGCTTGTTTAAAATGAACGCTTCATAATAGAAAGAAGCGAATTTTGAGCATAACCTGAAAGGAGCGAGAGTTTCGTATGGATAAAGTGATGGTTATGAAGGATATTGACGAGCTGCATGACACGTATTGTGCAGATTGCCTCGTTATTCAGCAGTTGCGTAAAGAACGTGGGAAACCTGGAGCTCATCGCTTCTGCATTGAATCCTGTTCAGTTGGCGAAAAGCTACAGTTTTTAGGAGAAGAGCTTTTAAAAGTTTATAGCAAATAATCTCTCCCTTTATATAATGATGTTTAACGATGGAAAGAGGCTGGGACATAACTCATTTTATTGAGAAAAATCAAAAAATGAATGTTATTTTTGTGATTTATTAAAGTATATGTGTTCTAATAACGCAAAAAAATGTTAGACCAAACTTGTAAATGGTCTAACATTTTTTCTTCTATAGTGTTTATTTTTAATATATACATGCTTATGGAAAAATTTCTTTGTGTAGCATCAATAAATAGATGGTCTGCATGGAGGAGTTCATGATGCATCATTTCTTTTGTGATGAATAGAGATTTCCTACTAATGGTTAGATGAAAAATCAATAGCAGCCTCTAATTTTCCTACTAAATGGTCTTGGAAACAAGCGTTAACATTTCTACTTGTTCACGTTCATTTCACGCCAGCTCCAGTTGTACCCGGAAAAGCCAACTGAAGGGCATCAGGTAACTTAATGGAACTGCCATCAAGGATGCGTATACTTCTGAATCTGAATGTGCTGGCAATGGGTAACTTTGAGAACTCTTAGATGGATAGGTTCTCAAATAATCGAAGAAAAATCTGTTCCAAAAAGTTGACGGCATACTCATTAAACCGTTTATCAAGCGCTTGTTTGGACATGGAAAGATTCTGTTTGGTCAGCTTAGCACACAGATGAGTGAGAGAACACCTCGCAATCATGCCGGGCTGGTCGAAAAGCAGGGCAAGAAATGTGTTTACATTTAACTTGCGTTCCCTTTGAATAAAGTTGGTTTCTTTAGCAATGCGGGACAGTTCTTTTGGGCGACAGAAGGTCAAACAACTGCTTCATCTGAAAAACAGGATGTTTGTGCTTCATATGGTATCCCTCCTTACAATTGATGGTAATTACTTATACCATCAAATAGGGAAAAACAATCATTTGATTCTAAAATTCTCTTAAGTTGACATATATGGGGCGGCGACTCCCGCGGAAAGCGTCCGCCCGTAGTGGCAATCAACGGCTTTCCTTGATTTCATTGTAAAAGAAAAAAGACTGTAGGCAAACTCAAAATTCATTGAGTTTGTCTACAGTCTGAAGCTACCTTTGTGATAAAGGTAGCTTTTTTGAATGATGATTATTTTGTCGCAGCATAGCTACTTAAATCTTGGTAATACTTTGTAAGGGAGGAGGCAGAAATATCGAATGTTGCGGCAATTTCTTTTACCGTCATCGATAGCGATTCAAACAGCTCCTTTTCCTGACCATAGCGAATAGCGCCAGCAGCAATAGCAGCCTCTTTACGAGCAGAAGGTTGTCCCTCGATTAAATAATCCTCTAACAGCTCTAATATTGGCTCTGTTTCACGATTATTTTGCTCTAAAAAGTCCTTCACCTGTCTTAGCACATTGCTCTCAAAGTTTGTGAACTCCTCTCCCTTATAACCATTTGAAACAAGTAACTCCCAGAACATTAAATGCTCTTCTTTTAAGAATACATGAACCTTCTTGTTAGATGCCTCAAAGTTTTTCTTAAATTCCTCAAATACTTTTGCATGATCGTCTGGGAAGAAAATAAGCGTGGATACAGCTAAGTAATGTGTCGATTTGGCTGTCCCATCAGGTAAGATAAAGGCAAAGACCTGCATACCCTCTGGAATTGGCTTATTATTTTCACGACGAATATATAGCTCCTCATTTGTGAGCAAATGTGTAGCTTTAAAATATTTTTCCTCAACAGCAGACACCGTACCAATAAAAAGCGTTGGCTGTGACCATTCTTCTAGCACTTTGACAGTGGAAGGTCTGACCGCCTTTTTCTTTGTTTTCTTTAAATAGCCTTTCCAAATAGAGGGCTCTTGATGGAAGAAAAAGTCGTCTAGCGCAATGGCTTCAATTAGCTCACGCTGTAGAACGCTCTCTAATTTAGGCTGCCATGTGCCCACATGCTCGATATAAGCACGAACATCTTTACGCTCAGGATATTCTAGATAAAATGTTTGCAGCACACGCTCTAATTCTTCAACCTGTACAGCTTCTACTGTTACTTGTTGCTTGCCTTCACAACATTTTTTATATTTTTTGCCGCTACCGCATGGGCATGGATCATTACGTTTTACCATAATTAGAACACTTCCTTTGAAAATTGTTAATCAATGTATTGCTAAATAATTTGCGCACTATTAATAATAACGGTACTTTTGTATGAAGAAAAATGATTATCTATTTTGAAATATCTAAAAACATAGCGGGACGCCCTGATTCTAGTATATGTACGCATAGTGCTACTTAGAACTAAAAAAGAAAACGAGCTGCGCCATCAAGCACAGCACCGTTTTCAATTATTGGGCAGCTTCGATTTCAAGTGTTAAGCGTTCCAGCTCATCAATTAAATGACCAATATAGGCAATGGTAGCTTTTAATGGCTGATCCGTTGTAATATCCACGCCCGCCATTTGTGCTAATTCTACAGGCGATTTTGTGCCACCAGCCTGTAGCACGGCTAGCCATTCTTGCACGGCTACATCACCTTCTTGTAAAATACGCTGAGATACCTGTGTAGAAATGGTTAAGCCTGCGCTATATGTGTATGGATACAGCCCCATATAATAGTGCGGTTGACGCATCCATGTAAGCTCAGCACCCTCAGAAATATCGACTGCATCACCCCAAAAATCTTCAAGTACAGAACGTTTTAAGTGATTTAAGATAGTAGCATTGACAGCTTCACCAGCATCAATAAGCTCATATACTTTACGCTGATAAGCAGCCTCTAGTAAATGTGTAACAAAGTTATGATAATATGTTTTCGATACAATATTCGAAATCACCCAACGTTTAAAGCGTAGATCATCATGGTGTGTTAATAAATAATTAGCAAGCAGCATTTCATTCATTGTAGATGGCGCTTCAATAAAGTAGAGCGAAGGGCGACTATTGAAATAAGATTGATGCGCATGTGTATTCGCAAAATGCCCCGCATGGCCAAGCTCATGAACAAGTGTAAAGACTTCATTCATACGCTCATTCCATGACATTAAAATATAAGGGTGGCTACCATATGGACTTGAACAAAAGGCCCCCGTTGATTTCCCTTTGTTTGGTGCATAGTCAATCCAGCGTTCAGCAAAGGCTCTATCCATTAAATGACTATAGTCCTCTCCCATTACTGCTAATGACTTCTCAACGTACTCCTTCGCCTCAGCCATTGAGATTTGTGGGTCATAGTCGGGATCAAGCGCTATTTTTAAATCTGCAAAGGTCATTTGGTCAATGCCGTTTGCTTTTTGAATTAATTTGGCATAGCGACGCATATGTGGCGCAAGCTCTGTTGTAATTAAATCAATTTGACGATGATAAAGAGCAGCATCGACATCCTGATCTAATAGTAAATAATCAATGACAGACTTAAAGCCTCGTAAATCTGCCATTGTTTTTTCCTGCTGGATATGTGTGTTATAAACCTGTGCAGTTGTGTGCTGATAATCACGCAGCTTGCTTGAAAAGGCTGTAAATGCGGCACGACGTACATCTAGATCGGCTTCAAACTCCCAGTCATTTTCAAAAAGTACGAAGCTAAGCGGATGGTTTTCACCATTGACTACAAATTCCCCAAAGTCCATATCCACTAATTTTGTTGTGTTATAGATTTCGTATGGTGCGTCAAATGTTGAGCTAAAGGCAGCAAGCGCTTTTTCTACCTCAGGATGCAGTTGATAGGGCTTGTATTTTAAGAGCTCGGCAATATAGTGCTGATACAGCGGGTTGACTGCTGCGGCTTCCTGTAAAATGGCTTCATCTAAGGCAAGCAGCTCACTGCGAACAAAAGCGATTGCACTGCTAATTTTACCGATGGCTGAGCTATACTTAGCAGCACGCATTTGTGCTTTATCGTCTGTACGGTCTACTTGAAGATTTAAGCTAGCATATGTGCCGATAGGAACAATGCTTTTATAGAGTTCCTCAAAGGCTGTTAGTACATCAATTACTTGCTGTGCATTTGTAATTGTCCCTTGAAACTGTTGCCCAAATTGAAGTGCATCCTCTACAAGCTGCGCAAGCATTGGGTCAAAATCAGCATCGTTTTTTAGTAAGGCGGTTAAATCCCAAGTTTCTTCTACCGCAACATCTTTGCGTAATGGTAAAACATCCATTTTTGAACACCCCTTCATATGTAAGTGACTTTATTATAACGAAACTATTTCGGAAAGGGAAATAATTACGTAGAATAGTGGCAATATTCTTATATTGTAAAATAGATGTTTGAAATAGTGTCAGGTGGGAACAATAAGTACGTAGCCAGCTTGATATAAATGGCTAGAACATTTCATATATTGGAGGAGCTATACGTATGACACAAAATTTAAACAAACAATTAAATAAGTTAGTTGCCACATGGTCTGTGCTTTATACAAAGCTGCACAACTACCATTGGTATGTTACAGGACATGCGTTCTTTACACTCCATGCAAAATTTGAAGAGTTGTATAATGAAGCCACTTTAAATTTAGATGAGATTGCTGAGCGTATCTTATCAAAGGATGGCAAGCCTGTAGCGACATTAAAAGAGCATCTTGAGCTATCGTATGTAGAGGAAGCAACAGGAAATGAAACAACAGAGGAAATGGTTGCAACAACAATTGAGGACTTTGAAAAGGTTATGAAAGCCTTAAATTCAACAATGGAGCTTGCAGCAGAAGAAGGGGACGACCGTACAGAGGACTTACTAAATGCCATGTATCAATCACTTGAAAAACATACATGGATGCTAAAAGCCTTCCTTAGCAAGTAGCATATAATGGGCATTTGGAGCTTGCACGGTTCCAAATGCTTTTTTTGTAACAAATAGATAACAATCTGATAACAGTTTGTAAAAGCTGGTTTGGTTATAGGGTGGAAGGGTAATAAGCTAACTAAGCCATATAAATTAGGAGGAATTGAACATGATGCATGAACAAAACCCACAAATTGAAGTGGCTCATACAAAGGATGAAATGCTTCATATTTTAGAAAGCATGCGTTTAGAGGGCTATCATAAAGAGGATATTCATATTATTGCCAAGGATGCTGAGCAGCTAGAGGATGTTAAATGGGATGATGATGTGCAAACATATGAGGCTGGTAATTGGCGAGACCAATTTAAGTCATGGTTTACAGGCGATTCAGCGGTGGCAGAGGGCTTAAAGCGATTTCCGTTAACAGAAGCTCAAACAGCCTACTATGCACATCTTGTAGAGCAGGGCAGCATTATATTATTTGCTGAGCATGGGGACGATTCAGATCCACTAGAAACACAGCCAATTACGGCAGAGGAGCTCGATAAGCGTTTAGATGAGCAAAAGCGCTCAATTGAGGCAGAGCAGTATCGACGACTTTTATAAATAGTGAATAGACGAAAAGGGATAATTATATGTAAAAGCCATTATTTTGAATGAATATTTCAAAATAATGGCTTTTATAATGAAAGGTTATATGGAATGCATATCAGCCATATTACATAGCAACAACATGGATATTACCAATAAACCTGAAAGTCTTCGCTATATTCTTGTAAAATAGCTGATGATTGTTTTAAGAAAAATAAGGAAGCTAAAGTTACCAAACTTAGCTTCCTTTTCTTATGGCATCACTTTTTCATGTGCATCTTTTTTAATAAAGCGCAATAGATGGAAATGCTCTAATTGTGCCACTATATTACCAAGCAGAATAAAGCTACCACCAATCACTAATTTCATTGTTAGCCCTTCGCCAATAAACATCATCGCAAACATAGCTGCAAAAATAGGCTCTAAGGAAAAAATAAGACCTGTATGTGTAGCAGATGTATATTGTTGTGCAACAGTTTGACCAACAAAGCAAAAAGCACTACAGATAATGCCAAGCCCTAGAATTGCCAGCCAAGCTGTTGGAGAATGGGGCAATGCTGGTGTTTCAAATAAACATGTTAAAATGAGTGCATAGAGCCCTGCAAAGCCGAGCTGATAAATTCCGTAAGAAATAGATTCAACATTGCGCGTAAAGGAGCTATTTAATAGTAAATAAAGGGAATAGCATATTGCCGCAATTGCGACTAATATATCTCCCTTTTGGAAAGCAAATGAACCATTCGCTGTTAGCACCGTAATCCCAATCATTGTACAGATTACGGCAAAGCTCACAGCTCTTGAAGGTAATTTTTTATCAATAAAGCTGCTGAAAATCGGCACTAGCACAACGGTAAGGCTTAAAATAAAGCCTGCATTTGATACGGAAGTAGATTGTAAGCCAAATAAGCTAAGTGCGAACACAATGAATAATAACAACCCTTGAATAGCCGCATATTTTAATGTTTGCCCATTTACTTTAAGCATTCGTTTATAAAAAATAAAACCTGCGATTAAAAATGCGATGATGCAACGCAATGCCACTACATTATAAACCGCCAATGTTTCAAGCCCCATGACCATAAAGGTATAGGATAACCCCCAAAACATTGTCACAATGACCATCAATATATTTGCTTTTCCTTGGATACTCATAATGTTCACCTACAATCTGTGTACTAAAACAGTTTTTCTACTAGAAATTACTATATATCTTGTCTTGTGATTAGTAAAACGAATGTTTATAATGAATAGGATTAAAAATTTTCATGTAAGTAAAGAGGTAATTCATGAGCTTAGTCAAATATGAGATTTTATCAAAGGTGGCAGAGGTAGCAAGCTTTACAAAAGCAGCAGATGCGCTTGGCTTAACACAATCTGCTGTAAGCCATGCGGTATCAAGCTTGGAAAAAGAATTTGGCTTTGCATTGATTCATCGCAGTCGTGCGGGTGTAACCTTAACAAGTGAGGGGCAGACCATGCTAAGGGCGATGCGTCAGGTTTTGGATGCGCAGGAGCTATTGCAGCAGGAGGCTGCGCATATTCTTGGCGTGACACGAGGCAAGGTACGACTTGGCGTGATTTCAAGTATCTCATCGAATTGGATGCCAGAAATTATTCGTATTATGGATAATCAGTTTCCGGGGATACAGGTGGAATTGCGTGAGGGCGATTATTATGAAATCGAGCAATGGCTACTAAGTGGTGAAATTGAAGCGGGATTTTTAAATGGGCAAAAATCAACGCAATATCAATTTACCGAATTGCAGCAGGACCCTTTGCTGTGCATTGTTTCGGATAAAAGCCCTCTTTATGATAAAACAGAGATTGATATTGCGGATTTGGAAGATATGCCCTTTATTATGACCTCCTATAAGGGAACAAATGATGTAAAGGTTTTGTTAGAGCATTATCAGGTAAAACCAAATATTCGCTTTGAGCTATCAGAGGAGGTTGGGATTCTCTCCATGATTTCTCACCATCTTGGGATTAGTATTTTACCGCAGCTTGTTATTCATAATTTACCGCCAACGTTAAAGGCTATACCGTTAAAGCAGGGTGGCTATCGGACAATTGGTATTGCGATGAAACACCATGCCTCTCCTGTAACGAAGAAATTTGCGGAAATTTTAAGTGCTTGGTTAAAGGAGCAAAACAGCGTGCTGTAGCTCTTGAAGCATATCCTTGCATTACGCTAGAATAAAGGTTGTTAGATATTGTAGAAAATAGGTGAGTGTATGGGGACATTACAAGGGAAAACCGTACTCATTACAAGTGGGGGAACGCTTGAAAAATGGGATCGTGTACGGGGGCACACAAATTTATCGAAGGGAACAATGGGCTGTTATTTGGCAGAGGCAGCACTTGCAGCTGGTGCGCATGTTATCTATATGCATGGCTATTTTGCACAGCTACCAGTTAATCATAGCAAAATGCAAACGATTAAATTTGAGGGCATTGAGGACTTAGGCGATAAAATTCGATATGCTGTGCAGAAGCAGCAGGTGGATATTGTCATTATGGCAGCGGCTGGCTCTGATTGGGTCATTGATAAAGTATATGACCAATCAGGCAACTTAATGGAGGAGGCAGGGAAAATGCCTTCCGATGAGCCACCTATTATTCATTTTAAAAAAGCACCAAAAATATTAGGGCAAATAAAGGGCTGGCAACCAAATGTCACATTAGTAGGCTTTAAGCTGGAAGCAACAGATGATGAGGCATTTTTACTTGCGCGTGCAAGATTGCGTATGGACACAGCACAGGCACAATTTATGGTGGCAAATAGCTCTCAATCATTATATGGCGGAGATGAGCCTCATTGGATTGTACCAGCAGAGGGGCAGCCAATTAAGGTAATGGGCAAAGAACAAACAGCGCAAGCATTGATAGCATGCTTACAACAAGAAACTGTGTAGAGGGGATACTTCTGCACAGTTTTTTTATCGTTAGGTGGCGCTAAATGCGTAATTGCCTGCATACAATGCTAGAAGGAATCGAGATAAATAACACATTACAAAGTATTCGACTAGGTTTTCTAATATTTTATATTGACAATTGTATAGCACAATTATAGAATTATTTCCAAGTAAGCAGGGCTCTTATCAAGAGAGGCGGAGGGACTTGGCCCAATGAAGCCTCGGCAACTAATAGAATAGATGCCAATAGTATCTAAGAGATAAAGGGGCTATCCATCAATTGAACTCTTTTGTAACGGAATCAAGAAAAAGAAGGGGTGTATTATATGGCACAGTCGGTAAAAGTAGATGATAAGAAGTTAGAGGCTATCGCGAAGGCTATTCAAAATCTTGAATATGGTGAAGTGCATATTACGATTCAGGATGGTGTAATTGTGCAAATTAATAGGCTCGAAAAACAGAGATTTCCACAGAAGAAATAATGATCATTTCAGTCGAACGATGTCATAAGGCCACAACTAAGCATAAAGGATGTCCTATGCTTACAAGTGGCCCTTTTTTTGTGGAATGCTTAACGATAAAAGCTTTTTGGAATCTCACCAATATGACGGCGATGATACAGTAAAGGCTCTTTTGGTGAATTTGTAATATCTAGCACCTGCCCAATAAAAATAGTATGGTCGCCAGCATCAATCTGTTGATATGTTTTACATTGTAAAATGGCTGCTGTATCATGTAAAATCGGTAGGTCAAAGGAGGACATAGACCACTTTGCCTGAGCAAAACGATCTGGCACTTTGCTGGCAAATAATGTACATAAATGCTCCTGATCACTCGCTAAAATGTTGACCGCAAATGTTGGCGCTGCTGTAAAATAAGCATGGAGCTGAGATTTTTTATCGAGTGACCATAAAATAAGGAGCGGGTCAATCGAAACAGATGCAAAGGAGTTAACGGTTAAGCCAATCGGTTGTGTGTCATGGCATGTAGTAACAACCGTTACGCCTGTAGGGTAATTACCTAGTGCTAATTTAAAAGCAGTTACTTGATCTGTCATTCAAATCACCTCGTTATTATTGTCAATGAAGTTAAATAGCTATCATTGTCTTGCATAAATTTTAAACGAATCCGACATATAGGTAAAGGTAATCGGGAAAGAAAGGGGAATGACCATGACTTTATATTTCGATCATTTGGTTCAGCAAGTGGAATCACCAGAAAATATAAAGGTTTTCTTCAACAAACGAAATATCCATACAGTAAACGGTGGTCAGCATACGATGTGGGGGACTTATAATACATTAAGCTATTTTGGCTTAAGCTATATTGAGCAAATTGCGGTATATGATCGTGATTTATTTGAGCGGGCAGCATTAAACCCCTACACGCTACATTATACGTTTAAACAGGACGAGGAGCGCCAAGGGTTTTCACGAATTGCCTTGCGCACAACAAATATAGAGGCAGAGGGACAACGCTTGCGTGCATTAGGCTTTGATGTGTATGGACCTGAGGCTTGTAGTCGTACAAGACCAGACGGCTCTGTTGTAGAGTGGAAGCTGCTGCATTTTGGTAAGCCTGACCATGCCATTGATTTTCCGTTTTTCATTGAATGGGCGGAGGATGATAAGGAGCGCTTGTCACAATTGCAGGCAAGTGGTGCGCTTCATCCACAGCAAAGCATTACAATGGAGGCGGTGCTGTTTGCAGTAAAGGATGTACAGGCAACCGTTGAGCTTTGGCAGAAGGCATTGCAATTGCCAAAGCCTGAACAGCACGAGCAATATGTATCCTTACAGCTACCAAATATACGCTTGGATTTTTATGATGAGGCAGTTGCCACAGCTATAACCCTTACACCTTTAAAGCAAGGCCCATTTGGTGTGCAATTAAAAGACCCGTATCGCGTAAAAGAAACATTGGTTTGTCCAGGTGCTTTTTATTGGATTAATCGCTAGAAAAGCTACGGCAAGGGGAGTGTAGAATGTCCCTTGCCGTAGTTTTTCAATTATTCAATCGTCATTTTCTTTGGTGCTTGTGTGCCTGTGTACCAATCAAATTCAATTTCAAATGAATGCTTGTCGCCCTTTTTTGTATAGGAGTATTCGATTTTAAGTGGTTCTGTAGGGCTAACAATAGTTTGCTCTGTGCCTTGCACAAATGTAAATTCACCGTTTTCCTTTAGCTTTTGAGCAATTGCTTCAAGCATTGTTGCAAATTCGAGAACGCTTTGCCGTTCCTTATGCTTTAGAACAACCTCCGTCATCGGCTTCATTTGCTTTTGCATCGAAATCCCTCCCTCTTGTATTGTTACCTCTATTATAGCATAAAATGTTAGCGCTACCATTTGCATTGCACTTGTTTCTTGTGTGCTCTATACTATGTTCAATATAAAGAATAGGAGGGCGCGCTATGTGTATTATTGCCATTGGCTATCAGGTGCATCCACAGCATCCTTTACTGATTGCGGCAAATCGTGATGAATTTTATGCAAGACCAACTGAGCGCATGCATAATTGGCAGGATATGCCGCATATTTGGGCTGGTCGAGATTTAGAGAAAATGGGTACATGGCTAGCTGTGAGTAATAATGGGCGGTTTGCAGCAGTCACCAATTATCGCGATCCACAGCTGCCAATTGTCGGTGAAAAATCGAGAGGAGCCGTTCCTATTGCATTTATGAATAGCTCTGTAAGCGCACAGGATTTTGCTGGTCAGCTACAGCAGGAGCGTTATTTATATGGAGGATTAAACGTACTGCTCTATGATGGAACGGAGCTTGTGCATTATAATAATGTACATAATGTGCAAACAATTATTCCACCGGGTATTCATTGTGTATCGAATGCAACCCTCAATACGCCATGGCCTAAAGTAGAGCGTCTAAAGGCAGCTTTTGCTGAAACGCTTCAAACAACAACAGCGGAAGAAGCATTGTTAGCGATTTTAACAGATCCAACAAAGGCAGCCACGAAAGATTTACCAGCAACAGGTATCCCGCTTGCATTAGAGCAACAGCTTTCCTCTATTTTTATTCATATGGATGGCTATGGTACACGAGCCTCAACCGTTGTGAGGCTGCATCAAGCAGGCTGGGATATAATAGAGCGAAGCTTTGAGCATGGCGAATGGACTGGAGATGTACGATTGAAGGTGACAAAAGAGGGGAACAATGATGATTGCTACAATAAATAAAGCTATTCAACAGCTTCCAACTAAATATAGACAGAACGAATTAGCCTACATATCATTAACGGGTAAAAATGAAAGCTTTATCAGAGATCAAATGGCGCTATACTTATATAGGCTTGATAAAAGTTGGTGTAGGGAATATAAACGAATCGACTTAGCGCAATTATCCACTGCCCACCCAACTATGGTAGAAAATATTATTGAAATAACAAGTCTATATACGTCAGATATTGTTCATGATGCACATTTTAAGCGAGATTATTTGCGAAAAATTAAAAATGATATGACTAAAAATGGTAAATATACAACAATAGCTACCAATACATTTATCGTTATGATTGCAACACATTTAAAGGATAACAAGCGTGTTGATGATCTAAATATTGGCTATTCATTTGCGTGTTGTGAGAAGGAAAACGCTTTGTCTAAAGCATTCTCTCGTTGATTGGCGTGAAAGGTGGCGACTCTAGCGGAAAAAGTGCGAGCTGAAAATCCATTTATTTCGGCATTTGCCGAAATAAATGAGTTGAAGCCGCACCCGCAGAAAGCGTCCACCTGTAACAGAAATCAACGAATTCTAAGCGATTCTCTGTAAAATAAAGGTTAATCAACACGCCTGAAAGGATAAGATTGATTCTAAACAGAAGCAATTTGTAAAATATGCTGATGGTATCAATAGAGGGTTAGCAAACTTTCGAGAAAAGGCGCAACCACGAAATGCTGAGGAAGAAAAATATATGATTCAGCAAAAGCTAGAAGGCTATTTGAAAAATGAGCCAATCGAGGTTAAGCACGCATGTAGCATACATATTGGACAGGCATTTGGTACAGAGGTGGAGTTATATTATTGGATACTACAAAAGCAGTAGGGCTGGCTATTGCAAAAAAATGGATTGGAAAAGCGATAGCACTTTCCAATCCATTTTTTATTGAACCTGTATGAATAGCCTGTAAAAACAACGGTTGGTGAAACGTCCAATCAGTGAGAGATGTGCAAAAGCTTCACTGATTGAAGTTTCATTTTATATCTTTATGACATTTGATGCCTGTGGGCCACGGTTGCCTTCCACTACATCAAACGATACTTTTTGCCCTTCTTCAAGTGTACGGAAGCCTTCCTCTTGTATGCCCGTAAAATGTACAAATACATCTTCTCCATTGTCACATTCAATAAATCCGTAACCTTTTTCATTATTGAACCACTTTACGATTCCTTGTTGCATAAGCCATTCGCCTCCAATGCGCTTGAATGTAAAAAGAAAATATGAAAAAATTGCATTTTCTCTTAGAACATACATGAATTAAACAAAGTTGTCAATTGATTGCCGAAATGCTAGTATAACTGCTTTCTTTTTTTTCATCATAAAGACTATAATGGAAATGAACAACATAGAAAGTAGGATGCCAAATGACAACGAAAAATCAACCATTAACAGATTTAGAAATCGCTAGTCAAGCAGTGATGAAACCAATTACGGAAATTGCTGATGCTGCGGGTATTCCAGCGGATGCCCTTGAACAGTATGGGCGCTATAAAGCGAAGATTGACCCATTAAAAATTACAGCCCAAGGCGAGGATGCAAAGGTTGTATTAGTGTCAGCCATTAGTCCAACCCCAGCAGGTGAAGGAAAGTCAACCGTTACTGTAGGGCTTGCAGATGCGCTTCACCAATTGAATAAGAAAGTAATGGTCGCGTTACGTGAGCCATCTCTTGGTCCAGTAATGGGTGTAAAAGGTGGTGCAACTGGCGGTGGCTACGCACAGGTTGTACCAATGGAAGATATTAATTTACATTTCACTGGTGACCTTCATGCGATTACAACAGCCAATAATGCATTAGCTGCTTTTATTGATAATCATATCCACCAAGGCAATGCATTAAACATTGATCCACGACGTATTATTTGGAAGCGTGTGCTAGATATCAATGATCGTGCACTGAGAAAAGTAGTGATTGGCTTAGGTGGCCCCGTGCAAGGAATGCCGCGTGAGGATGGCTTTGATATTACCGTCGCCTCTGAAATTATGGCTGTGTTCTGTTTAGCAACAAGCATTGATGATTTACGCGAGCGTTTAGCAAGTATTGTTATTGGCTATACATTTTTGCGTGAGCCTGTCTTTGTGCGTGATTTACAAGTAGAGGGAGCACTTACATTATTATTAAAGGATGCCTTTAAGCCAAATCTTGTGCAAACATTAGAAGGGACGTCTGCTATTATTCATGGCGGTCCGTTTGCGAATATTGCTCATGGCTGTAATTCTATTATGGCTACACAAACAGCACGTAAGCTAGCTGATATTGTTGTAACAGAAGCGGGCTTTGGCTCGGATTTAGGTGCTGAAAAATTTATGAATATTAAAGCGCGTAAAGCAGGCTTTAAGCCAAGTGCTGTTGTAATTGTTGCAACGATCCGTGCATTAAAAATGCATGGTGGTGTCGCGAAAACAGCACTTGTCGATGAAAATGTAGAGGCACTTCTACAAGGAATTGCCAACCTTGAAAAGCATGTTGAAACAATTCGTACATTTGGTGTCGAACCGATTATTGCATTAAACCGCTTTATTACAGATACAGAGGCTGAGCTAGCGGCTGTCCTAAGCTGGTGTCAGAAGAAAAATGTGCGTATTGCTCGTACAAATGTCTGGGAAGAGGGTGGAAAAGGCGGTATTGCATTAGCGGAGCAAGTGCTAGCCGTACTGGAGGATGAAAATAACTTCTCACCTTTATATGAGGTAACAGAATCTATTGAAGAAAAAGTTCGTAGCATTGTGCAAAAAGTGTATGGTGGGAAAGATGTCCAATTTACAGACCAAGCAAAAAAGCAAATTGCACAAATTGAAAAATTTGGCTGGGATTCTTTGCCGATTTGTATGGCAAAAACACAATATTCCTTATCTGACCAGCCAACTTTACTTGGACGTCCAGAAGGCTTTACAGTCACGATTCGCGAAGTGATTCCAAAGCTAGGTGCTGGCTTCTTAGTTTGTCTAACAGGCGATATTATGACAATGCCTGGCTTACCAAAAACACCAGCCGCTTTACGCATGAATGTTGATAACGAAGGGCATGCGGTAGGGCTGTTTTAAATGAGAGAGATAGGATTTCCAATATTCATTTGAAATCCTATCTTTTATTAATATAAAATGTATAAATATGCGAAAAGGGGATGGTGCTATGCAAATTCAGCGATGTAAAAATCCAGCAGATATAATCCGCATTATCCATGCGGCATTTCAGCGTTATGACAGTGATCCTGTCCCCTCTAGTGCTTTAAAGGAAACGGCACTCTCTATCCAGCAGGAGCTTGATGAAGGCATCATTGTTTTTAGTGTCATAAAGCAGGCTGTTGTAATAGCCGTTGTAAAATGCAAGCTAGAAATAGATACCGTCTATTTTTCCCGCTTAGCTGTGCTACCTGCTGAGCAAGGGCAAGGTATCGCTACACAATTAGTTCATTTTATTGAACACTATGCGAATGCTCACAATTTTAAGCGTGTTAGCTGCAAGGTACGCAAAAGCGAGGATAACAATATTCGCCTCTATACAAAGCTTGGCTATTCTATTATTGCGGAAGAAATAGACGTTATGGTGCCGAATATAACGATGGAAAAAACAATGGTATGATAGGGATAGAGATGTATTTATAGTCATATTAAATAAAGGGAGGCGTTGGAGATGCAACATATTCAAGTAGAGCAGCTTTTACAAAATAAGAGGAAGCATGCAGGCAAGGTTGCCGTTGGTGCGGGCTATGATATGATGACTATTCAATTAAGAGCAGGTGAATCGGTGGCAGAGCATTCAGCACCTGGTGAGGTAATAATTGTTTGCCGCAAAGGGTGCGTGAAGTTTCAGGTGGAAGGACAACTCACAACGCTTGATGCCAATGCACTATTACTGCTTGAGCCAAACGAAAAGCATAGCCTTGAAGCGCTAGAGGATTGCGAGCTTATCGTTATACGCTTGAAAAAATAAGGAATGGAAAAGTTCTGATTATTGCAAATCAGAGCTTTTTTTGTTATTTTCTGTTAGATAGAAGGGAGAGGCATAGAAAAAATAAACATGAATAGTGGCTAATTTTAATGCTTTATGCGTGTGGAGGTGTTATTAGGGGGTTTTCAAATTTAAGGAAGAAAGGAATCGTTAATGAATGTTTCATATAAATGAATTCGAAAATAATAACCTTCTTTTAAAAGTAGATTCACCGTATTCTTTAAACTATTTAGTATTTGTTCAAAATGTTTTTTTAAACAAGAGAGATGGTTCAAATCATTTCCCATCCATAGACAGTTCTAAATGGAGCCTATTACAACAAGATGAATTTCAAGTTAAATTCAAAAGCATTTGGGATGAAGTGATTAGAAAAAATATACAAAGCCCTCACTATGATTATAATGGCGTTCTTGAATCGGATGCTCCATTATATAGACAACTTTTTGAAGGGAATGAAAATGGAGAATATGGTTTTTCCGAGAGTATAAAGTTATTCCAATCTTGGTGGGGTAATATATTCTTTGGAAAGGGAGCTATGGAAATTGTCTATGAAGCTGAAGGAAGCAGAATTTATGATGAGTTAGTAATAGCAATAAAATCGAAGAACCTCATCTTACCAAATAATCAATTAACGATCATGCTCCTATACGATAAACAAACGATCGTTGATAAAAATGTTATGCCATATCACTATGTTTTGCCAATTGAAGAGCTGTTTGTAAATAAAAGCAATATAGTAGCAAATATATTGAAAGATTTGAATGTAAAGGGTCATTGTTAAATAATAAAATGCGCTAATAGCCAATGTTCGTCACATTGATTATTGGTGCATTTTTGAGCGAGAATTTTTAGTATGATATGTGGATCAGTTAGTTCATTGTCTTATTCTCCTGTAGCTTTTTGTTTCTCTCTTCCTCTCCCTTTTTATCCGCAAGATTGAATATACCTGGATAGGCATTTGATACGCCCTTAGCACCAACTATTTCCCCTTCATATTCGTATATGTAGGCTCTATAATTTGTATTTTCAAGGTCTTTTTCAGTTAAGTGATAACTTGTTACCATCAATTCTTGTCCGATATATTGCTCCATAAAAGTAATATTAGCAGCTCTATCGCTTTTGAGAATTTCTGGCGGAATATCATCTATTATGATTTGTTCACTTGAATGAAATGATTTAATTGTCCACCCCAAATTTTCTATATAGGCAAGATGTGCTTTATCAATAGTTTCATTGGTACAGGCAACTAGGATAAGTGTAAAACTTAACATACTCATCAACTTCTTCATAAGTACCTCCTCCTTTGTAATCAGTATACAGGAAGAGGTCCAAAAGATGCTGCAAGTATTGCCATAAAGGCGCTACCATCGAAATGAACGGGCAATTCATGGATGATTGGGTCGCGAATTGATAAAGCAACTCAATCGACTAGTATATAAGCTTGCTCACTTTATTTCTAGTAGAGGGATATCGTGAATAGGAATAGCGATAGGGGTTGCATAGGCTTGCGTATGATAGCTTGCCGTCCGTGACGTGCGTGGCTTTAAATAGATCACGCCATTCTTTACTGTAATAGAAGATACTAAATAATAAATATCCTCATACATATTCAAGTCTAAAAATGCAGCTTTGCGTGTTAGCTGCTCCTTGTAATCATGGTATTCAATAATGGCTGTTGATTTTTCCTGTAAAGATTGAATTTGATAGGAAATGGTCACTTTATATTGGCTTGTTTCCTTTGTTACATGAATGATTTCCATCTCACTGCCTAATTGAAGCAGGAGCTGATAAACATCTTCTACTAAGCCTGCTTGCTGTGCAGTACTAGCGATTTGCTGTAAAACATTGGCGATCAGCTGTAAGAGATAGACCTCTTTTTCCTTTGCTGTTTGGCTATTAAAAGCATCAATCGCCGCACCTACATTATAATAGCGAATGCGCTGCTCAGTTTCTCGATTGGATGGCTGAATCACTTGCGCCTCCAGTAATGGCGTTAATACGATATAGACATGGTCGAAATCGCCTGTCATAAAACCTCTTTCACGAAGCTTTTGGGCAAATCGTGCACATATCAAATGTGCATCCTTTGCTACTTTATAGATGTGACCAATATAAGCAGGCAATGATTTTGTGTGCGTGAGCTCTTCAAATAGTCTAATATCTGCAATTTTTTTCCCTTTCATCTATCTATCCCTCCCGCTATTATGATTTCCACTACTAGCATCAATTGTCAAATGAATTTTTATTGAAAAAATATTGAATTTTCTTTTTATTTTCACTATAATTTATTTAATTCTAAATCGGAAACAATGTACCGATAATAGAAACATGGAGGGGTGGTATTTTGAAAATCGCAACAGATATTGGTGGTACTTTTACAGACCTTGTTTACACAGATGAGCAGGGCAATCTTCATTTTGATAAGGGACATACGACACCGGGTCATTTTGAGGACGGTATATTAAATGTATTGGAGCGACATGTGACAGAGGATTCGTTAATTGAATCATTTATCCATGGCTCAACGGTCATTATTAATACTTTAACGGAACGCAAAGGTGGCGTTGTTGGGTTAATAACAACAAAGGGCTTCCGTGACGTCATAGAGATTGCTCGTGGTAATCGACCAGATTTATATAATTTTAAATATAAAAAGCCAAAGCCTTTTGTGGAGCGTTATTTACGACAAGAAATTGATGAGCGCATTGATTATAAAGGAAATATTATGAAAGCGCTTAATACCGAGGAAGTCGGTGACATCGTGCATCAATTTAAGGAATTGGGTGTAGAGGCGATTGCCATTTCATTGATTCATGGATATAAAAATCCAATTCATGAACAACAGCTAAAGGAAGCGATTTTAAAGCTTTGGCCTGAGGTATATATCACACTTTCAAGTGAAACGATTAAAGAATACCGAGAGTATGAAAGAACAAACACAACAGTCCTTAATTCTTATGTAAAGCCCATTGCACATGCGTATTTAAAAAGCTTACAAGAGAAGCTAGGCACGATTGGTATTACAGACCATTTAAAAATTATGCAATCGAATGGTGGCACAACAAGCTTTGATAAGGCGATGGAATTACCGATTAATCTTGTAGAATCTGGCCCTGTAGCGGGGATGTTTGGTGCAGCAAAATTAGGAGAGCTGCTTAATGAGCCAAATATTATTGCCTTTGATGTTGGAGGCACAACAGCAAAATGCTCACTAATTACAGATAGCAAAGTGAATGTTACAACGGATTATTATATCGAAAGAAATGAAAAGTTTGCGGGCTATCCGATTAAAACGCCTGTTGTAGATATTGTGGAAATTGGGAATGGCGGTGGCTCCATTGCACGCGTCGATCAATTTGGCTCGTTAAAAGTAGGTCCAGATTCTGCTGGCGCAAACCCAGGCCCTGTTGCTTATGGCTTAGGTAATACACAGCCAACCATTACAGATGCCAATGTTTATTTGGGGAGATTATCATTAGCAAATTTTGATCATCCAGCATCAATTGATAAAGTGGAGGAAGCGCTCACTGAAGCAATTGCCAAGCCGTTTAATGTAACGGCAGAGGAAGCGGCACAAGGTATTTTAGATATTGCTAACTCTAATATGTTAAACGCATTAAAGCTAATTTCCATTCGTAAAGGCTATGATCCAGAAGATTTTACAATGGTTGCCTTTGGCGGTGGCGGCCCATTACATGCGATTTATTTAGCGAAAGAATTAGGCATGAAAAAGGTCATTATTCCATATGGCTCCTCTGTCTTTTCGGCATTAGGTATGATGATGACCGAATATCGACAAGATTATATTCAAACAAGCTTAATGAATTTTGATCATCAGCAGCTTGCAGCTATTCAAGAAAATATTGATCAAGCGATTGCCGATGCCTATGCAGATGCACCGCTCACTCAGGAGCATTATGATTTTGAGATCAATTATGATTTACGTTATAAAGGGCAAGAGCACACGGTGAAATTAAATGCATCAACAACGACAATAAATGAAGCGCATCTGGAGCAATTAGTGCAAGCTTTCCATATTAAGCATAAGCAAGAGTTTTCCTTTGATTTACCAGCTACGCCAATTGAATTAGTGAACTTACACATAACGATTTATGGCAAGGATGAGGCTGTGCAATTTAAGGAGCTTGACTTCTCACATATTGATGCGTCAACGTGTATCAAAGCACAGCGTAACCTATATATGAAGGAAACAGGCTGGGTAGAGGTCAATGTCTTTGACCAGCAAAAGCTAGTGCCCGGCTATGTTATTACGGGTCCTGCTATTGTAGAAAATCCAACATCTACAGTCGTTATAGATGAAAACCAATCAATTGAAATTGATAAGTATGGCAATTTGATTGTAGAGATGGAGGCGAAATAATGATGAAAAAAGATGTTTTTGCAGTAGAGATTATTCAGGATTCGTTACTAGCGATAGGTGATGAAATGTTTGTTGCGCTTGCACGTTCTTCGATGAGTCCCGTTATTTATGAGGTATTAGATTATGCCTGTGGCTTAACAGATGCAAAGGGCAATTTAATTAGCCAAGGCAATGGTGTAACAAGCTTTATTGGGATGCTAAGCCCGATGGTGCAGCGTGTTATTGAAAAATTTGATCATGGCAACAAGCTACGTGAGGGCGATGTCATTATTATTAATGACCCATATGTGGGAGGTGGCTCGCATTTATCAGACGTTGGCTTAGTGCTACCAATTTTCTATAATGGCGAAATTATCGCTTATTCTGCTAATAAGGCACACTGGACAGAGGTAGGGGGTATGGACCCAGGCTCATTTACAAGTAATTCCAATGAAATTTATCAGGAAGGTTTGCAGCTACCGGGTGTTAAGCTTTATCAACAAGGTGAGCTAAATGAAGCAATCTATGAAATTATTGCGACAAATGTCCGTTTACCAGAGCTATCAATCGGTGATATGTTTGCACAGGTAGCCGCCTTAAAAACAGGCGAGAAACGCATCGCAGAGCTTTGTCAGAAATTTGGTGCTGCATCAGTGAAGCTGTCCATTCAAAAATTATTGGACAAGGGTGAAAAAATTGCAGAGCTTGAGCTGCAGCATTTACCGAAAGGCGAATTTTATGCGGAGGACTTTATTGAAGGCGATCCATTAAAGGGTGGACCTTATCCAATTAAAGTGAAAGTCACAATTAGTGATGAGGCGTTTATTTGTGACTTTAGAGGCTCACATCCTGCTGTTCATGTACCGATGAACTGCTCACAATTCGGCTTAATGGCAAGTGTGCGTGTGATGTTCCTAGCATTGCTTGGCGATATTGATGTAATTAATGAAGGCGTGTTTAAACGTTTAACCATTATAACGGATGATAATTCCATTGTTTCGGCTAAACGCCCACACCCTGTATCGATGAACTTTGAGGCGCGCATCGGGGCAGCAGATTTAATTTGGAAGGCACTTGCTCCGCATTTACCTGATCGCCTTACTGCTGGTCATTTACAGTCAGTTTGTACGTTTATTTTAACAGGGAAAAACCCTGATAGTCATGAACCATTTTTAATTGTTGAACCATCTGTTGGTGGCTGGGGAGCAGCGAATGATGAGGATGGGCAAAGTGGTCAATACTGTATGGGAGATGGTGAAACATATAATCTTCCTGTTGAAATTGCTGAAACAAAATACGGTATTCAAATTGATGAATATAGCTTAAACTGTGACGACGCTGGTGTAGGGCAATTTAGAGGCGGTTTAGGTGTACGTCGTGTGTATACGGTGAATCATGATGGGCAAAGAGTGTCCGTTAATTTAGGTAGGCATCAATTTGCACCATTCGGCTTAAATGGTGGTGGCGAGGGCTCCCACAATTATTTAGTGATTCATAAAGCAGATGGAACGAAAGTTGGACCAGTGGGTGTACTTGCTAATTATGCATTGCAAAAGGGTGATCGCATTGAGCTTGTTACAGCAACAGGTGGTGGCTATGGCAATCCATTAGAAAGAAGCAAGGAAGCCATTGAGCGAGATATATTAAATGAATATATTTCAGTAGAAGTAGCAAAGCAGCAATATGGCTATCACCATGGCTAAAAGAAGGAGTCCACTACAAGTGAAGCGGTATTTCTAAGCTTATATAGTGTCAGTGTGCTAATAAGAAAGATATAATGCCATTTCTTGTGGATATGCAAAGGGAGAAATATATGCTTGAAACACAGTGTATCACATATTTCAAATAGGGGAGCTGACACTATGAATAATAAAGTATTACATCCTCGGGCTTTGGAGCCTGTTACATTACTAATGATTGTTTTCACCTCTGTAATTGGGGCAATTATTGGGATACAGCTAATTACAACGTTAGGGATTTCTGCGAATACATCCATTGTTGGGGCAATATTTGCGATGATTTTAGGGAGAATTCCAATTGGCAAGCTGATTGCCTTTAAATCTATACATCGACAAAATATTGTGCAAACGGCAATATCAGCAGCTACATTTAGTGCAGCAAGTAGTTTAATGCTGCCAATTGGAATTCCATATGTGCTAGGCTATGAAAATTTAGTATTACCATTGTTTATTGGTGTCGTTTTAGCGATGTTTGTGGATGCTTTATTATTATATAAATTTTTTGATACAAAGGTTTTTCCAGCTGCAGGCACATGGCCACCGGGAATTGCTACCGCTGAGGCAATTAAAGCGGGCGATAAAGGTGGGAAAAATGCCAAAGTATTAATTGGCGGTGTTTTAGTTGGTATTGTAGGGTCTATTTTAAAAATACCGATGTCAGCTTTTGGTGTAGCGTTTATCGGTAATATATGGGCACTAACAATGTTTGGTATTGGTCTGTTACTGCGAGGCTATTCAGTTCAATTATTTAATATTGATTTAAATGAGTATTATATTCCACATGGCATGATGGTTGGTGCTGGGGTTGTGGCATTGTTCCAAGTAGGGTTTTCATTATTGAATAAAAGAGCTGCTAAAAAAGTAGAGGAAGTAAGCTATACGAAGGATGAAAAAGAAATTCGCCAAGGCTTTGGTGTAGGGTTTATTGCTTATTTAGTGATTGCTTTATTAATCGCCTTGTTAGGTGGTTTAATTTCTCATATGTCCTTTGGGATGTTGCTCGGCTTCCTATTATTTGCAGCGGTTGCGGCATTTGTGCATGAGCTTATTGTTGGGATTGCGGCCATGCATGCAGGCTGGTTCCCAGCATTTGCTGTAGCATTTATTACACTGATTGTTGGTATTTTATTGGGCTTCCCAGCACCAGCTCTTGCCCTATTAGCAGGCTATAGCGCAGCGACAGGGGTAGCCTTTGCGGATATGGGCTATGACTTAAAAACTGGCTTTATTTTACGTGGTTATGGTAGTGATCCTGCATTAGAAAAAGAGGGGCGCAAACAGCAGCTCATTGCAGGTATGCTAGCCTTTGCCATTTCAGCAATTGTTGTATTACTATCCTATAAATCTTATTTTGCACAAGATTTAGTAGCACCTGTCAACCATGTGTATGCGGCAACGATTCAATCAGGTGTTACTGGCGATGTAGCAAAGCAATTAATGATTTGGGCAATTCCAGGCGCATTGATTCAATTGCTTGGTGGTGCTAAACGTCAAATGGGTATCCTTTTTGCAACTGGTTTACTATTAGTTAACCCAATTGCTGGATGGGCTGTATTAGTGGGGATTGTACTACGTATTATTTTCACATCTATGACAAAAGGGAAGAAAGAATCTGAAATGACTGTATTTGCAGCAGGGGTTATTGCTGGAGATGCCTTATACAGCTTCTTTACCTCTATTGTGAAAATCGGGAAGTAGAAAGGAGCGTATACTAAATGGTCAAAGCATTAACCTATAACGATGGCATTGCAGCAGTTTATGGAGGTGCAATCCTTGGCGGTGGCGGAGGTGGTCTGCTAGAGGAGGGACTAAAGCTAGTGAAGGAAATCTTTGCGGCTGGGGAGCCTCAATTAGTTGACATAACGGAATTAGATCATAAAGATTTAGTGGCTTGTGTAGCAATGGTTGGCGCGCCTTCAGCAGCCGATCAATATATTTCCAATGAGCAGCTTTGCTGGAGCTACCAAAGCATGAACACGTATATGGACCAACGCTTAAAAGGTATTATTACAAATGAAAATGGAGCCATCACAACGATTAATGGCTGGCTGCAATCCGTCTTAGTAAATGTGCCTGTTGTGGATGCTCCATGCAATGGACGCGCACATCCTACAGGTATTATGGGCTCCTTAAATCTTCATGAACAACAACATTATCAATCACTGCAATTTTATGCAGGTGGTAAGGATCATTTGGCAGTGCAAGGTTTTGTGGAGGGGGATTTACAAAACACGGCAAAAACAGTCCGTCATGCTTCGATTTTAGCTGGCGGCCTCGTTGCCGTTACACGCAATCCTATAACAATTGACTACTTGCGACAACATGGTGCGCCAAATGCGATTACAATGGCTATTGAGCTTGGCTATAGCTTTTTAAATGGACGAACATTTGAGGAGAGATTGTCCAATGTTGTGCAGCAATTAAATGGTGTACACATTGTATCAGGTGAAGTCACAAATTATTCATTAACGAAGGACAATGGCTTTGATATTGGTAAATTAGCGGTTGGTGATTACGAGCTAACCTTCTGGAATGAGTATATGACATTAACGAAGGATGGACAGCTACAGTCAAAATTCCCAGACCTTATGATGACATTTGATATAGATAATATGCTGCCAGTGCCAAGCGCTAGTGTGAAAGAGGGGATGCATGTAGCAGTTATCCATGTGGATCAGCGTTATTTAACCTTAAGCTCAACAATGCAAAATCAAGCATTACTACGAGAAATTGATACAGTGATTGCCAAGATTTTATAAAGCGCATAATAAAAGCTGCCATCATCTACTGAACTGTTAGATGGGCAGCTTTTATTGTTCCTTCAGCGGGAGGGTTAGACATTTTATCAAAATTGTTCCTACTTCCTTTATAGCTTTTATTACCTTTGGCTTATATGAATCATCTATTTTGCTTACACGACTCTACTGGCATTTTCACGTAATGGCTAGCACAAATAGTGCAGGATTTTTCATAAATAGAAGGAGCCACGTTCATATATGCTCAATTGTTGATGCAAAGAAGGTAACAGCTATCCATGAAAAAACGATTACACAAATGCTGCATTAGATGAAAGCCCTTTGGTCGTCCAAACAAGCTAATTATTGTTCACATATTTCAGTATGCACATATTGCTATGTGGGTTTAACAAAAAAATCTTAAGGGAAAGTGTTCACTTTTATTGATTGAGATGAATTAATTTTCTATACATATATCATCTTTAACACAAGCTATTCAATTGCATGCCCGCTGAAGTGAAATTTATATTTGTTGAACACATAGCCTTGTACATCACAGAAATTTGTGAGGCACAGAACAAATTATTTGTTCTGTACATTTATAATACAATATTCAGAAAAATTAGTCAATTGAAATATGCAAAATTTTTTTATTTTTTTTGATGACCGACTACTGTTAAAAATACCGTATAATCAAATAGGAAAGGAATGAATGTAGCCTATGAATCAGTTAATGGATCGAGTACGTGAAGTCTATGCGCAATTTGACGCTAGTCATGATTTTCAGCATATTGAACGTGTTTATCAAAATGCTTTAGCCATTTTACAAACAGAGCCTACAGCAGATGTTGAGGTTGTGAAAATTGCCGTGCTTTTGCATGATGTCAGCGATAAAAAATATACCGATAGCAAAGAGCAAGAGGATAAGCTGATTGCAGAGCTGGCGCTTAGTGAGGAAAAAAAGCAGCATATTCGAGATTGCATCGCACAAGTTTCCTTTAATGGTGGCAATGAGCTAGCGGCAACCTCATTGGAGGCGAAAATTGTGCGAGATGCAGATCGCTTAGATGCAATTGGCGCCATTGGCATTGCTCGTACATTCGCATATGGCGGCGCAAAAGGTCGCAAGCTTTACGATAAGGGTGAAGAAGTACGTATGAATATGACAGAGCAGGAATACCGTCAGAAAAATACGGCGTCTGTAACACATTTTTACGAGAAATTATTATTGCTGAAAGATTTAATGGTGACAGAAAAGGGCAAGCAAATGGCACTTGAACGCCATCAATTTATGGAAAGCTTTTTACAACAGCTACAGCATGAAATTGGTCAATAACTAAAAGGCATCGCGGCTGAATTGCTCGATGCCTTTTGCTTTTAGCTAAAGTATATTAAGGGTTTTGGTAAGAAAGCTGATTAGGGTGAAGCCTCGCTCATAGCAAGCGTTCTATTATAGGAGGTAAGTAGGGTGTTGCTCTTTGTTTACCTGTCAATTGGTGTTATGATGAATAATGGATAGCAATAATCGTCTACATAAAAATCGTGTGGGCATCAACATACCTAACATGAAAGAGATGGAATAGTGGAATGAGTCATTTAATTGTACAAAACTTAACAAAAACGGTTGGCGATAAAACGCTTTTTCAACATATTGAATTTACGATTTATGAAGGAGAGCGAGCAGGCTTAATTGGCATTAATGGAACGGGAAAATCGACCCTGTTATCCATTTTAGCGGGGGACATTGAAGCGGATTCGATGACAATGGATCACCCAAATAAATACCGTATCGCCTATTTGCCGCAGGAGCCGACATTTGAGGCTGGCGAAACGGTTTTACAGGCAGTGTTTGCAGGGAACTCGCCCATTTTACAGTTGAATCGTCAATATGAAGAAACCGTTGCTGCACTCGCAGTAAACCCAACATCTGAAGGTCTGCAAAAAGCGTTATTTAGCTTGCAACAGCGTATGGATGAGGAGCAGGCATGGGATGTGAATGCGCTTGCTAAAACGGCATTGACAAAGCTTGGCATCGAAACATTCGACAAGGAAGTGCTAACGCTATCAGGTGGTCAGCAAAAGCGAGTAGCCTTAGCCAAAGTCTTAATTGAGCCTGCTGATTTATATTTATTGGATGAGCCGACCAACCATTTAGATGTACAGTCAACAGAGTGGCTCCAAGAAATGGTGCTACGCTTAAAAGGCGCTGTTATTTTCATCACCCATGATCGTTATTTCTTAGATGAATTAGCAACACATATTTATGAGCTGGCAGATCAAACCTTGTATCGTCATACAGGGAATTATGGCGACTATTTAGAGGCACGTGCAATTCGTGAGGAAATGAAGGCTGCCTCTGCACAAAAGGATCGCAACCGTTATCGCTCAGAGCTAAAATGGATTCGTCGTGGTGCCAAGGCACGTTCAACAAAGCAAAAGGCACGTATTCAACGCTTTGAAAAGCTGGAGGACAACCTAGAGCGTAAAACAGAGGATGTGTCATTAGACATGGGGCTTGCAACAACGCGCCTTGGTCGTAAGGTGCTGGAGGCTGAGCAGATTTCGAAAGCTTTTGGACAGCAAAAAATCGTTGAAAACTTCTCGTTTTTACTACAGCAGGGTGATCGTATTGGTATTATCGGTGCAAATGGTGTAGGGAAATCAACCTTATTAAATATGCTAGCAGGGGAGCTGACACCTGATCAAGGTGAAATTCTTGTTGGGTCAACGGTAAAGCTGGCACACTTTAAGCAAACATTGCCAAAAATGAATGAAAATGAACGTATGATTGAATATATACGCGAGGCTTCCAATGATATTACAGATGCAGAGGGCGTGCGCTATTCAGCAGCGCAAATGCTAGAGCGCTTTTTATTCCCATTGCATACACATGGCACACCCATTGGCAAATTATCAGGCGGAGAGCGCAAGCGACTGCATTTATTGCGCTTATTAATGGAACAGCCAAATGTGCTATTGCTGGATGAGCCAACAAATGATTTAGATATTGAAACATTAGGGGTGCTGGAGGATTTTATTGAGCATTTCCCTGGCGTTGTGATTACCATTTCCCATGATCGCTTTTTCCTAGATCGTATTGCGAAAAAGCTATGGATTTTAGATGGGCAAGGGCATGTTGAGGAAACGCTTGATCTTTACAGTGAATATTTAGAAAAGCGTGAACAGGCAACTACTATTAAAGTGGAAGCGCCAAAAGTGGACAAAGTAAAGGCAGATAAGCCAAAATCAGAGAAGAAGAAGCTATCGTTTAAAGAGCAAAAAGAATGGGAAACGATTACAGAGGATATTGAAAAAGTAGAAACAGCGATTATGGAAACGGAGGAAGGCATTGCACAGGCTGGCTCAGATTTTACTAAGCTACAGGAGCTAACAGCGAAGCTGGATACGTTAAATGCACAGTATGAGCATTTAATTGAAAGATGGTCTTATTTAGATGAAATTGTCAATGGATAAGGAGCGATAAAGATGAAAATTATCACAATTGAACCAACACCAAGCCCTAATTCAATGAAGGTTGTTGTGGACACAGAGTTACCGTTTGGCAAAAGCTATAACTTTACAAAGGATAACAAAGATGAAGCGACTGGCGAAGCAGCAGCGATTTTAGCGATTGAAGGCGTAAAGGGCGTTTATCATGTTGCGGATTTCTTTGCGGTTGAGCGCAATGCTAAATATGCATGGGAAGGCATTTTAGCAAGCATTCGCCAAGTGCTAGGAGAAGATGTACAAGCACAGGATGACACACAAGTTGCCAATGAGTTTTATGGGGAAGTCTATGTGCATGTGCAATTTTATAAGCAAATACCATTGCAGGTAAAGGTTTTTGATAATCAACGAGAGCACCGTGTGAGCTGTGGTGATCGCTTTGTGACTGCATTTAATCAAATTATTGAGTCAGCCGTTGATGAAAACTATATTTTCCAACGTAAATGGATTGACTATGGTGTGCGCTATGGCGAGCTTGAGGATATTGCAGAGGCTGTACAGCAGGAGATTGATGCTACGTATTCCGCAGAGCGTTTAACAGAAATTGTAGCAGCCATTAACAATGATGATGAAAAAGCAGTGATTAAGCAGCAGAAGCAAAAGGTGACGGTGGAGCAATTTATGCAGCCAGAATGGGAGAAGCGCTTCCAGCTATTAGATCAAATGGCTGATCCAGAGCTTGATGATTTACCGTTATTAGATTTAGCACTGCAGGATGAGCAAATGTCCATTCGTCGACTCGCTACTGTATATTTAGGGATGATTGAGGATGTTGCCGTTGTGCCGTACTTAGAAAAAGCCCTACAGGATAAAAGTGCAGCCGTGCGTCGAACAGCGGGTGACTGTATGAGTGATCTTGGCTTTGTGGAATTTGAGTCAGCGATGCAACAAGCGCTACAGGATAAAAACAAGCTTGTGCGCTGGCGTGCAGCGATGTATTTATATGAGGTTGGCACAGAGCAATCTTTACCAGCATTAAAGGCAGCAGAAGATGATAAAGAATTTGAAGTAAAGCTACAAATCAAAATGGCGATTGCACGTATTGAACAGGGCGAGGAAGCAAAAGGCTCTGTTTGGAAGCAAATGACAGAATCTCGTCAGTCATAACTAAAAAGGCCAGCCGCCGATGCTGGTCTTTTTGATTTGCTCAAAAGTGGGGTGTTTCGCTCAAAAAATCAGGAACAGCGCTCAAAAGAGAGGATATTTCCGCTCCAGCTAAAATATATTTTTATTGTAATTGCAATAAAAACCGTTCTATACTAATAATAGCATCTCAAAAAGAGGATGATTGACACAAGGAGGACTCGCAAATGAGCACGAAAAAAATAACAACAGCAGAAGAGCTACAAACAGCATTGGATATTCGCCGAAAAGTTTTTATTGAAGAGCAACAAGTACCAGAGGAAGAAGAAATAGATGGCTTTGATGCATTAGATGCCCCATGTGACCATATTCTTGTGTACTATCAGGAGCAGCCCGTTGGCGCAGGTAGATTACGAGTAGTGGAAGACTTCGGCAAATTGGAGCGTATTTGTATACTGGAGGAGTTCCGCAAATATGGCCTTGGCAAGGAAATTATTCTAGGGCTAGAGCAAATCGCACAGGAGAAGGGCTTAACAAAAGTAAAATTAGAGGCACAAACGCATGCAGAAGGCTTCTATGAAAAATTAGGCTATAAGAGTGAAGGCGAAGAATTTTTGGATTGTAATATCCCACATATTTTAATGAAAAAATATTGGTAATATAAAATAAAAATCCGCGTAGCTGAACTGATTAACAGAAAGCGAGGCGGATTTTTACTATTTATAATGATTGATCTTGAACAATTGTCCCTGCAATGCGGTCATGTGGCAGACGTTGTCCATTTTGCTCAGCAAATGCTTGTCGATTTTTTAGATAATCAAATGTGCTAATAGTATCTCGATAAGCCATGCGCTTAATAATTTGCGAGCTTGTTAATGCCTGCCCATCCTCGCTTTCCAGCGTTAGGCCCATTGCTTGATAGCCAATGGTTTGCCCCTTGTTGCGAAGCTGTGCATATTCCAATGCCCACATCACAACAGTTGGTGTGACAAGTGCATGGACAGCTTCATTTTTCACCTTTTTTCGTAGGAAGTATTCAATGCCAAATGTAACCGTTGTGGAAATGGCTACATCAATCATATAGGCGGCTGTTCGTTTTGTCGTAATAGATTTCATATCTTTCCTCCTTTAATAAATGGCAGATTGATACTGGCAACTGCTCTGTGTATGGCTTATAAATTTTGCGCCGATAAATGCATTCCTCTTATTGCTAAGCTTGAGAAGACCGTTTTTTCTTTGGTATATAAATGGTATAGAAAATACCGCCAAAAATAAGCAGAATGCCGATTGTTTGTAGCAAGCTTGGCATAAAATCAAGCAGCAGTATATCAAGCAGAATTGCCACAACAGGATCAACAAACACTAATACCGATACAAGAATGGTAGAAAGACTGCGAATACTATCAAAAAATAAATAGTAAACAAAGCCTGTATGAATAAAGCCTGTGCCTAAAATATAGAGCCAATTCGTTGTCGTTAAGCCTTCAAATAATGCAACATCAATAAAGGGCAATAATATCACAATACCAACAATTGTTTGCAAGTATGTTAAGGCATAGGCACTAAGCTTGACAATCGTCTTGCTTGTCAGCATTGTCAGGGCATAAAAAATGGCTGATAATAATGCCCAAATAAAGCCCGACTGCATAAACTGTGAGAAGGACACAAAGTTATGCACACCGATAATAAAAATACTACCAATAAAGCATGTTACTGTTGCTACAAGTGCCTGAATGGTCAGCTTATCCTTTAAAAAAAATGCCCCTAAAATTAAGACAAAAATAGGTGCTAAATTATAAATAGAAATCGCAATGGAAATGGACATTTCCTCAAACGCTTTAAATAAAAATACCCAGTTTAAGACAAGAAAGACACCACAAATAAGCGTCTGGAGAACTTCCTTTTTGTCCCAAACCTCTGTTTTATGCCCACCTGTTAGCAGCCACATTCCTCCTAGAAAGAAGGTGGCACAAATGCATCTAACAAAGACAAGTTCTGTTGCAGGGATACCTGTATGAACAGTGAAAAAGCCAATGGAGCCAAAGAGTGCCATGGATGCAGTTAATTTAAGAATGGCTGAAATGTTCATACATAACCTTCTTTCTGCATGTCCTGCTTATTCGCGGATTTGCCCATTGCCATAAATAAAGTATTTTGTAGATGTTAAGGCAGGTAAGCCCATTGGTCCTCGAGCATGTAGCTTTTGTGTACTAATGCCAATTTCTGCACCATAGCCAAATTCAAAGCCATCTGTAAAGCGTGTTGAGGCATTATGGTAAACGGCTGCTGCATCAACACTATTTAAAAATGTATCGGCAACTAATTGATCTTCCGTTATAATGGCTTCCGAATGATTTGTGCCATAGCGGTGAATATGCTCAATGGCTTCATAAACATTTTCAACAAGCTTCACACTGATGGTTAAGTCAAGATATTCTGTTGCATAGTCCTCCTTTGTCGCTGGAAGAGCAGCCTCAAATGCTTGACAGACAGCCTCATCGCCAATAATTGTCACACCTGCTTGCTGAAGGGCTGTTAGTAGCTGAGTGCCGTACGTTTGAAACCAAGCAGGGTGAATCAGTAAGCTTTCTGCTGCATTACAAACAGAAGGACGCTGTGTTTTAGCATTTAAACAAATCTTTTCAGCTTTTATGTAATCCGCCATTTCATCCACATAAATATGGCAGTTGCCCGCACCTGTTTCAAGTACAGGAACAGTCGCCTCATTTACCACTAAATCAATCAGAGCCTTGCCGCCACGTGGAATTAATACATCTAAATAGTCCTTTAAATGAAATAATTCTTTCGCTGTTTCACGGCTTGTATCCTCAATAAGCTGAACCGCATCAGCAGGGATGGCTGTTGTAGCTAGTGCCCGATGAATACTTGCCACAAGGGCAATATTTGAACATTTAGCAGATGAGCTACCACGTAAAATAACAGCATTGCCTGTCTTTAGAGCAAGTGTGGCTGCATCAACGGTTACATTTGGGCGTGCCTCATAAATCATGCCGATAACACCAAGCGGTACATTGCGCTTTTCAATTTGTAAGCCATTCTCTTTTTCAATGCGCTCTACAACTGTTCCTACTGGATCCTCTAATTTTACAAGTAAGTGAATAGCATCTGCCATCGCTGTAATGCGCTCACTATTCAGCATAATACGATCTAATGTAGAGGAAGGGATGCCCTGTGCCTCACCATTGGCTAGGTCTTTGGCATTTTCAGCAATAATTGCTTGCTGATCAATTAATAATTGCTCGGCAATTTTTGTCAATGCCTCATTTTTTTCACTAGTTGTTTTAATGTTTAAAACATAGCTTGCTGCCTTTGCGCGCTTTCCTTTTTCTTGAATTTCACTCGTCATAAAATTTCCTCCTTAATTTGCTTGAATTTTCAGCCATTTATTGCGATGAATAACCTCACTTGGGTATTTCGGCAGGGCATCTGTTCGCTTGCCCATTGCTGAAGCTAGCTCTAGTGAGGAATATAACACTTCACCACGCCCTAATAGTCCATTTTCGCTATATACCTCTACTACATCGCCACTAACAAAATCACCCTCTACACGATAGACACCTGCAGGCAATAAGCTTTTGCCATTAACTAATAATGCTTGTTCAGCACCACTATCTATAAAGATTTTACCAGATACTTCCGTAAGCGCAATCCATTGTTTATGGTTCGTTAAGACAGCTAGCTCATCATGCTCAATATATGTGCCATCTCCCTGACCTGCTAAAATTGTTACAAGTTTATCAGCACCTTGTCCAGTGCCAATAAAGACTTTCACACCTGCCTGTAAAGCTGCTCGTGCTGCTAATAGCTTGGAAGTCATCCCACCTGTTCCAACCTTTGAGCCTGCTCCATCTGTAAAGGTAAGCATATCCTCCGTAATGGCTGTAAGTCGGTCAATACGCCGAGCCTGTGGGTTTTTGGCAGGATTGGCATTATACAGGCCATTAACATCCGTTAAAATAATAAGCTGATCTGCATGAACAAGACCGCTAACAAGCGCCGAAAGCATATCATTATCACCAAATGTTAATTCGCTAATAGATACTGTGTCGTTTTCATTAATAATCGGTAGCATGGAACGCTCTAATAATTCTTCAAACGTAGCATAGGCATTTTTATAGCATTCCTTTTTTGAAAAATCCGTGCGTGTTAGTAAAATTTGAGCAGGGATAATATCGTAAATGCTAAATAAGGCATTGTATGTTTGTAGCAGCAAGCTTTGCCCAACAGCCGCCGCCGCTTGCCTGCCCTTGACTGTGACAGGACGGGCAGGGTAGCCAAGCTGTTTAAAGCCCGCCGCGACAGCACCTGATGATACAAGCAATACTTCATGTCCTTGCTGCTTTAATGTGGCAATTGCCTGCACATGATCCATTAAACGGACTTTATCGATTTCACCTTTTGAATTGGTTAAAGAGCTACTACCAATTTTCACGACAATTCTTTTTTTCTCCATGACACTACCTCCAGTTGCCGTTTATTTCACATTTTTCATAGAATAAAGATAAAAAAGCCTTTTCATCCTAAAATTTAGGACGAAAAGACCTGCTTTCCGTGGTACCACCTACATTGAATATCATTAGACATTCCACTTTACTCATAACGCTGGAGACTGCGCCTAGTTTGGCTAGGACGATACACGAAGTAGGTTCATAAGTCTTTCTTGTACAATGCCTTGCAGCCGATGAACATTGCTCTCTAGTCAAGCCGTTTCTTACTACTAGTCTTCGTTCGTTTTGTATTATTGACTCAAGAATGCACTACTTCGCTTCGTCTGTCAAGATACATTCCTAAAATTACTTGAAAATTTTGATAAAGCAAACCTTCAATTTGTGAGGGCATCCTCGCTAATGAGTAGCTTTACCGATCATTTTTTTATAGGCTATATCTGACGCTACGCTAAGATTGTTAAGACGGGATAAAAAATGAAGGGTTTTAGGATCGAAGCCACCAAATGGCGATGAGAAGTGGTAGCATGGCTAATATCATCACAAAGAAGCTCCAAAGAACTTGTTTAGCGGAAGACATATTTTTCGGTTTAATGCTCATTTGTTCATAAAGCTGATTAATGGCACGCTGTTCTTTTGTATAAAGCATTGCCTGAAATTCCTCATAATCTTGAATATAACTATCTGGAGGGCGCGGACTAAAGCGTAAATCACGAATGGAATCCGTAATTTCCCGACCCTCCATCCAATAGGTAATAACAGGGGCTAAACCTGCATTTTGTGTTGCTTTTACCTCAATATTATGTGATTTCATCTTATAATAAACCTGACCATGCTCATCCTCGTATCGTGTCACAATATCGCTAACTGCCAATCACAACCACCCCTTGTTCACAGAAATTTGATGTTATATGGGTTTCTTCTATATAAGTATAAGGGATTAGGCGAGAAAAGTATTGCGGAAACGAGAAAAATTTGTGACACGAAAATGTATGAAAAGTTTTCGATAAATTCATAAAGTTACAGCAAATGAGAACTATGTCATGTAGTATAATGTAAATAGTTTGTAAAAGAAGTTGAAGGAAGGGAACATATTGGAACTCTCTACAATATTCGCATTTTTAGGAGCTGCGATTATTTTAACGCTAATGCCAGGGCCAGATAATTTATTTGTCCTTGCTCAAAGCATTACACAGGATAAAATAGCTGGTATTGCCACATCACTTGGGCTTTGTACGGGATTGCTTGTTCATATTAGCGCAGCAGTGCTTGGTATTTCTGCCATGATGTATCAATCCACGGTTATTTTTTCGATTGTAAAGTTCGCAGGAGCAGCGTACTTATTGTACTTAGCTTGGCAATCGTTTCGCGCGAAGGAAGATGCCCTGTCATTGCAACAACAAAGCATACAAGCCTATAAGAAGCTCTATAAAAAAGGCATTTTCATGAATATATTAAATCCAAAGGTATCGTTATTTTTCTTAGCGCTCTTGCCACAGTTTGTCGATCCGTCACAGGGGCATGTGGCTTGGCAGATGCTATTATTGGGTATTGTATTTTTAGTGCAGGCACTTATATTATTTTCATTGTTTAGTATATTTGCGGGTAAAGTACGACAAGTTATTATTGGTAAGCCAACAATAGCAAAACGCTTAAATATTGTGCAAGGTATGTTATTTACATTTATCGGTATACAAATTGCATTAAGTAAACAGTAGGGGGGAATAGAGATGGCTATTTTACATATTACCTTAAGCTTAGCGACTCAGGGCTCCATGAAGCTTGCCATACGTCAACATCATTTACAGCGCAGTGAAGCAGTTTTAAATATTCATGATATTTTCTCGATTGGTCCGCTTGAAAACATGGAAGAACGCAAAAGCTGGTTAGCTTCCCATATTTTTAGAGAGCAGGAGGACCAGCAGCTATATGATGATCTTTATGCAAACTGGCAGAAAAAAATTGCGAATGTGCCATGTGATGTAGATGTATGGATTTGGTATAGCCAAAATGCCCATGAACAAATCGGATTGCGCTATGTGATAAGCGAGTTTGTCAATAAATGCAATATGGTCTATGGCGTTGATGCCACAGAGGGCTTGCAGCGTCTACAAGCAAATACAGATATTCGTTATACAGGTGAGCTATCATCTGAGATGCTGATGAGGCTTCGCGCTGATGCCAAGCGCTTTTCGATTCCAATGTGTCAGCGTCTTGCCAAGGAATGGGAGGAGCTAAAGAGATATCCAAGCACATTGCGTCTATGGGATCAGGGGATTGTCCATGTGGAGGAAAATGCGCTGGATGCGATGCTGTTATCCGCCGTACAGGAGTTACATCAACAGCATCAGCAGGAATGGATTGAGCTTATGCATATAATTGGTGCAGCCTATGATACATTCCATGATTATATTAGTGAGGAATTTTTAATAAATCGTATTATGATGTTAAATAAGCAAGGCTCTTTACAGGTGGAGGGAGATTTAACGGATATTCATGCTTGCCGTGTAAAATATATGGAGGCATAGTAGAACAGGGTTGTGCAAAATTTTGCACAGCCCTGTTTTTATAAGGAGGCATTTTTTTGTTCGTAAAAATCAAAGACAAACTGTTGGAATTGGCGTGCAGATGGTGATAAATAGCGGTTATCCACCCAAGCCATACCAATAATACGTTCACATATCATATCATCCACATGAATTTTCACAATTTTTTTCGGATTGAAGTCCTCATCATCTGGCAATAGTGAAACACCAAGACCTGCACCGACAAAACCAGCGATGGTTGAAACCTCATCACCCTCATAAGTAATATTCGGCTTAATGCCTGCTGCTTGCAGCAAACGATCAGCAGTACGACGCAATGCATAGCCCTTTTTCATTAAAATAAAATTTTCATGCTCCAATTCCTTCATTTTAATGCTTTTACGATGTGCCATTGGATGGTCAATGGGCACGATAATAAAAAGCTCATCACGCCATAGCTCCTGCCAGCAAACAGGTGGCTCCGTATCAATTGCCGCAATTAAACAAAGGTCTAGCTCACCAGCGAGCAATTGCTTTACCTGTGAATGTGAATAGTTTTGTGTAAAGTGAAAGTGGATACGGGGGTGCTTTTGACGAAAGGCACGAATCAAGTCTGGTACAATACTCGTCCCAAGTGTATGTAAAAAACCGAGTGACACATCCCCAAACTCTGGATTATTGAGCTCCTGTAATTCTAAAACAGCCTTTTCATATTCTTTACGCATTCGCTGTACGCGATATAAAAATAGCTCACCATAGCGATTGAGCATAATGGAACGTCCCTGTCGGTCGAAAAGCGGCACACCTAATTCTTCCTCTAGCTTAGAAATTGAACGACTGAGGGCAGGCTGTGAAATCGCTAATGCTTCCGCAGCTCGTGTCATATGCTCTAGTTTTGCAACAGTGACAAAATATTCTAATTGCTGCCACTCCATTTTTTCACCTCTTTTCCCCATAGCAATCAGGTTAACTGCATTATAGCGAGAAACCGCTAGGAAGTATAGGGCGTAAAAATTTTTTCAGAGAATGCAGCATTTTACAAACAGCTTGGAAAGTTTAGGCATGGAAAGCATGATAGTAGCGCTGTTAACCTCACATCATTCATGCATAAGGTGGATTGATTTGATAAAAACTATAAATTATACATTATGAATAAAGGATGGTAAGATAGACACATAAAATACACAATTAACATTTCCGCGAAGGGGATATCATAATATGAAGTTGACAAAACCAGAACCTTTAACAATTGAAGGCGGCAAAAAAGCCGTATTATTACTGCATGGATTTACAGGTAGCACAAAAGATGTAAAAAAGCTAGGGGAATTTTTATCCAAGCGAGGGTATACTGTACATGCACCTATTTACAGTGGACATGGTGTAGAACCTGAAGCATTATTAGAAACAAAACCAGAGGACTGGTGGAACGATGCTGTGAAAGGTTACAAATTTTTACAAGAAAAAGGCTACAAAGAAATCGCTGTTGTAGGGATTTCACTTGGAGGGGTATTCTCATTAAAAGTGGCAGAGAAGTTCCCGGTAAAAGCTTGTGTTGCGATGTGTGCACCGATTACACGTGATAACTCTAAAGGCTTATTTACACGTTTATATCATTATGCTCGTTTATATAAACATTTTGAAAATAAATCAAAGGATCAAATTATTTCAGAGTTGCACGAGCTACGTATTTCACCAAAGGACTCATTAGATGGTGTGACACGTTTAACAGAGGAAACACGTAAAGAATTATCAGAAATTCATGCACCAACATTAGTGCTTCAAGGTGCATTAGACGATGATTTATACCAAGAAAGCGCACCTTTTATTTTAAATACTGTGGACACAGATGACAAGGAAATTATTTGGTATGAAAACTCTGGACATATTATCACATTGGATAAAGAGCGTGATAAAGTGTACGAGGATGTTTATAAATTTTTAGACCATGTGGAATGGTCTGTTGCAAACTAAGAAGGTTTAATCCATTGAAAAGCTGGGCGATAGGATGAAATAGTCATTCAATCGTTCAGTTTTTCTATTTTTACTTAAAATTAAGATAATAAAAAAACTATTGTAATTATAATAAATGCCTGCTACTATAGTGAAATTGTAGAGAAAAATCACTTGCTTACAATAATTTGTGATTATTAAAAACTTCTAAGGAGTACATCTAAGATGCAACAAAAAATACCTTTTTCAACGTATGCAGTCATTGGAACAATGCTATTCGGACTGTATTTTGGAGCAGGCAATCTTATTTTTCCGATTCAGCTAGGTCAACTAGCAGGCACTCATTTTTGGTTTGGCTTAATTGGCTTTTTAGTGACAGCGATTGGGCTACCATTCCTTGGTATTTTAGCAATTGGCTTATCAGGCAGCAATGGCTTACGTGATTTAGCAAGCCGTGTTCATCCTGTATTTGGCATTGTCTTTTCATTAGCCCTTTACTTAACAATAGGCCCATTCTTTGCGATTCCACGTACAGCAACAGTGCCTTTTGTAGTGGGCTTTGAACCATATATTCAAGCACAGCATGCAACATGGCTACTCGCTATATTTAGCTTGTTATTTTTCGTTGTTGTTTATTATTTCTCGTTAAATCCAGCCAAAATTATGGATTATGTTGGGAAATATTTAACACCTGCTTTTTTAATTGTATTATTTATATTGATTATTACAAGCATTGTGAAGCCGATGGGGGAGTTTCAGCAACCGATGGGTGATTATATGGATGCTGCCTTTATGACAGGCTTTAAAGAGGGCTATAATACGATGGACGCCCTTGCCTCACTTGCCTTTGGGATTGTGGTGATTCATGCTATTAAAAATGCAGGTATTTCAGATCGTAAGGCAATTGCTAAAGCGACATGGACATCAGGGATATTTGCGATGGCATTAATGATGCTAATTTACGGTTTGATTACGTATATGGGCGCTTCCAGCATTCAGGCAGTAGGCACTTTTGATAATGGTGGTTTAATTTTTGCCGCAGTAGCTGACCATTATTTCGGCTCATTTGGGGCTATTTTATTGGCGCTTATTATTGTGCTTGCCTGTTTAAAGACAAGCATTGGTTTAATTACCTCCTGCAGTGAGTTCTTTCATGAGGTGTTTCCAAAAATTAGCTATAAATGGTTTGTCTTTTTATTATGCTTTGTATCCTTTACCATTGCGAACTTTGGCTTAAACAATATTATTCAATTTGCGATTCCTGTCTTAATGTTTTTATATCCGTTAGCAATCGTATTAATTTTGCTTGCTTTAAGCTCCTCGTTCTTTAACAATAAGCAAACAGTGTATGCCATCGCAATGCTGTGTACATTTTTTATTAGCCTTATAGACGGCTATAAAGCATTGGTGGACAGTGTGCCCGGAGCACAGCTTGGTATGCTAGATGCCGTGGAAAAGCTCTATTCAACAATATTGCCTTTCTATGATATTGGCTTAGGCTGGATTTTACCAGCGCTAATTGGAGCAGCGATTGGCAGCTTATTCCCAGCGAAAAAAGAAACACGCGCAGAGTAGTCATATACTGCGCGTGTATTTTATAATAAAGCGCGAGTAAATGCTTCAGTATCGCAGGTATTTTATAGTAAGCCGCGTGTATTGTTATACCTTAATACGCTGTCCAGCCACCGTCTATGGCGATCACTTGTCCGTTGACAAAGCTTGCTTCATCAGAGCCAAGGAAAATCGCTAATTGCGCAATTTCTTCTGGCTGCCCAGCACGAGGATTAAGGGATAGACCAAGTGCCTGACGTGCAGCTCCTGCCTCACTAATATTTGTCATCGTAGAGGCGATATTTGTCATAACTGCCCCCGGTGCAATTCCGTTGCAGCGAATATTTTTATCCGCATACATAAAGGCTGTATTTTTTGTTAGCCCTACAACCGCATGCTTAGAGGCTGTGTAAGCAGCACCTGCACGTGCACCATACAAGCCACCAGCAGAAATATTATTCACAAAAACACCATGCCCCTGCGTGAGGAAAATGTCTGTAGCCATCCGCATGGCGCGCATAACCGCCGTTGTATTCACCGCAAACACTTTATCCCAGCGCTCATCAGAAATTTCACCAACTGGCTCCATACCATCCATAATGCCTGCATTATTGACTAATATATCTAATTGACCATAGTTCGTTTTTGTTTCATCAAATAAACGTTGTAAGTCTTCTGTTGATGCGACATTTGTTTGAATCGCAAATGCTGCTCCTCCAGCCGCTTCAATACCTTCTACAACTGCTTGAGCACCCTCTAAATTTAAGTCCGATACAACAACCTTAGCACCTTCTTTAGCATACCCTTCCGCAATGGCTTTGCCCATTCCTGAAGCCGCACCTGTCACAATAGCTACTTTTCCTGCTAATCTCATCTCAAAGACCTCCTAGTTAGATATTGAACATCTGTTCATTAAAATCATATAATAAAGCTGAAAGCGATTTCAATATGCAGAATTTCTCGATATGTTGAGTAATCAACGCTTTTTGGAAAAACTGTTGAATAGGGAGCTGAAAAAAATGCGTACAACGGATTTACGTGTGATTAAAACAAAGCAAGCCTTGCATGCTGCTTTATTGACCTTACTTAGCCAAAAGCCATTGGAGCAAATCTCTATTGCTGAAATATGCAGGGAGGCGAAGGTAAATCGAGGAACCTTCTATTTACATTACGAGCAAAAAGAGGGGCTTTTTGAAGAGTATTTTCAGGAAATTATGGAGGATTTATATCAATGCTATGAAGAACCTTATCGTGCTGTTGCGACGCTGGATACCAATCAATTAGACCCCACTACCATTCGTATTTTCCATCATATTGAGCGCTTTAAAATGTTTTATCGTATCGTATTTTCTAAAAATGTGCCATTAACTTACTATTACATGCTATTTGATGGTATTTATGCGCTGTTAAAGCGCGATATAACAGCACAGCACCATCTGGTAGAGGATATTGCCGTTGATTATTACAGTGCTTATCAGGCAAATGCCATTATTGGGCTTATTATTCAATGGTATCGTAGTGATTTCAGCGATAGCATAAGCTTTCTTAATCAACAATTAGCAGCTATTTTAAAAAATATGGGGACTGATGGATAGAATGAGAAAAGAGGTGGAAAGCTCGCCCAAAAGTAATAGCTAAAGTAGCAATTAAATGCGATGGACCATGTGTGCATGGATCCATCGCTTATTAGTTTATTGAACGGGTGCTGGCTTTAGTGCTACTACTGTGGTGGAGATTGCCATTGTTATAAGAATAATGATGGCTAAGGCACTCGTATTTTGGAGTAAATTATCGGCACTTCCGCCAAATATAATCGTGTAATAGCCATCCGCTCCATAAGTGGCAGGTAGCATAGCTGCCACTTGCTTATAGCCCTCAGACAGCATTATTTTAGGAACAAGAACGCCTGATGTAACTAATTGGAGAGAGAGCGCACAAATATTAAAAACCATGCCCAGATTACCAAAGGCAATAACAAAAACCTGCGCTAAGCAAAGGAAGGCTAAAAACATCACAGATTGAAAGCAATAAATAGATAGCAGGCTTTCGTTACTAGCAATCCCAAAAAGATGCATCAAGCTAATTGTTAATAGTGGTAAGGTAAAGGCTACTGCAATATTCAGTAACTGTCTTGCTAAGAATAATTGCCACTTCGATAGGCTAGCTTGCACAATTTGAGCGGCTTGCTGGTGCTGCATAATCATCACCATAGCACCTACAAAGGAAGAGATAATGACCATGAGGGGTATAAAGTTTGCAGCAAATCCTTTCACATTATTTGTTTTAAGAATGGTTTCATCTGCTGCGTGTGCTTTCACATTCATCATAGTCGTTTTGACAGAAGCAGTAATTTGTTGTGCTGTATTTTGCTCAAAAGGAAGCTGTGCAATTTGCTGTGAAAAGGCTTCTATTGCTTGATTTTGCTGTAATGGATAGAGCGTATGATTTAGCTCTTCTGTTATCTGCTTTGCGGCATTCTCCATGATATTTTTCGCTACACTGGCATTTGCCTGATTAATAGCATAAATAATTTCAGCCTCTTTTCCAGCTTGGATATGATGCGTAAAATCGTCTGGAATTTGCACAATCATATTAATTTGTCTGGCGTTTAATGCTCGTTCTGCTTGAGCCATTGATGAATAGTCCTCTATTGAAAATGGAATGGCACTTTTCATATTCTTTGCTACTTGCTGATCTAATTCAGCATCTTCTGAAACAAAGCCAATTGTTAATTGTCCAACTCTTTCATCGACACCATCATAAGCTGTCATCCAGATTGAAAAGAAGATTAATTGAAAGGCAATGGTAGCGACAATGCCAATATAGGTTTCACGAACACGTAATAATGCCTGTAAACCGCTCATTTAGATATCCCTCCTAAATTTAAGTAAGTACTTACTTGCATTTGTAAGAAAAATTTTTTCTAGGAAACGAGTCCCCTAGAAAAAATAGCTACACTTGTTTGTAGAAGCTCTTCAGTCGGAATGTTAGATACAATCGTTCCAAGTCGTGCACGTGACATAAAATGACCAAAATTAAGGGCAATTAGCGATAACGCTGCTGCTTCAAAATCAACTTCTCTTATTTTCCCTCGCTGATGCATTTCTTGAAAGTAGTGAATAAGCTCCTTTTTAATAAGAAGGGGAATATTCGCAATTTCTTCACTAATTTCAGGAAACTGGATAGACTCCTTAAAGCCGATCATGACAAAATCTTTAATCGACATTAAAAACTGAAAATGCTTCAATGAGAAATTTAATAAATCCTTTTCTAATTCCCATGTTACATTTTGATTAATCTCCTGCTGTAAAAGAGGATAATAAGAAAATTGCTCAATAATGGCTTTTAATAAACCACGCTTATTGCCAAAATGTCGGAAAAGAGTGACCTCATTGACACCTGCTAATTCTGCAATGGATTTGGTTGTTGCAGCTGTATAGCCTTTTTCACTAACCAATTGTAACGCTGCTTCAATGATTCTTTCTGCGGTTCCCTTTGTTGCCAAGTATATACTTCCTTTCATGCAAGTAATTACTTACATGCTAACATAGTGCATTATTATGTGCAATATAAATTATGGTTAAACTTTTAACAGTAAGAGCATTGACAACTATATCGAGTGCTGATATATTTTGGATATATCGACTGGTGATATATTGCTAGGCGATATAAAGGAGGGATTGTATGACACAGGAGCATCCGCCATTAACAGAGGGCGTTTATTATATTTTATTAGCTTTGTATAAGGCAAGGCATGGCTATGGCATTATGCAATTTGTGGAGGAAATTAGCAATGGTCGTGTCCGCTTGGGCGCAGGGACCATTTATGGCGCGATTAAAACCTTACAGGACCGAGGCTGGATTGAGGCGCTTGGTGGAGATGGCAGAAAGAAGGAGTATTTGATTACTGAAGCTGGCAAAACAGTGGTGGAATATGAAATTTTACGATTAAGGGAACTTTTTGATAATGGTATCCGTATAACGAAGGGAGCAGAATAAAGTGAACAAACGGGTGTATCGCTTTTTTATTGACTATGAAAAAGAAGAGCAATGGATTAATGACATGGCTGCTCAGGGCTGGCATTTAAAAAAGGCGTTGATCGGCTATTTTATTTTTGAGCAAGGTCAGCCAGGGGAATACATCTATCGCAATGAGCTGATTTTAGGGAAATCAAAGGATTATTTTGAGTTTTTGACATCGATGCATATTGAGTATGTCACGAAAAATGGTGCATGGGCGTATTATCGAAAAAAAGCAGTAGAGGGATCGTTTGAATTACTATCAGATAATCATTCGAAATTGAACTATATATAAGGTGATTAACTTTTAGACTTACACTCTTTTTCTTCGTTTTCCTGTATACTATTCTTAATAGATATGAAACGGAGAAAAATGATGCGTAAAATTGTCCTAATTCCTGAAGAACAAATTCCTGCTGCTTTAGAAGAATTAAAGCTTGTCATGAAAGAAGAAAACAATCATAAAATGTTCGTTCGCTACCAAGTGATTTATATGTTACTTTCCGGCGAATCGTATGAAAAAATTGTCGACTATACAGGTCTTTCTTTAGCGACGCTGTTCAATTATCGCAAAGCTTATTGTGAAAAAGGGATCGCTGGACTTGGACGTAAAAAACAACCTGGTCGAAAGCGTCATTTAACGGCTGAACAAGAAGCACGAGTCGTCGCGACAATTGTCAACCAAACGCCTAAAGATGCTGGTTTTCCCGTTGAAATGAACTGGACAGCGCCTCTTCTTCGCGATTGGATTGAGCGAACATTTGGTGTGTCTTTTTCTGTACGTGGGACACGTGATTTATTGTACCGTCTTGGTTTAAGTTATACGAAACCAACGTATACATTGGAAAAAGCAGACCCCCTCAAACAAGCAGTTTTCCTTGAAAAATTTGAACAGGCGAAAAAAAACTAATTCATGGTCAAATTGATCGTATTTTATTTGAAGACGAGTCAATGATCCGTGATTACCAAGCGATTTCCAACACGTGGTTTCTTAAAGGTCAACAAAAAATCATTCCAACATATGGCCGACATCAAGGGGTTAAGCTAATTGGTACATTGGATTACGAAACGGGCGATGTATTTTGCGTGCAAGAAGAACAATATACCGCTGTTGAATTCCTAAGTTTTTTAGAAAAAGTCATCGCTCGTTATCCGAATGAACGCATCGTGATGGTATTAGACAATGCGCGCATACACCATGCGAAATTGATTCAACCATTTTTAGAAAAGTATCAAGATTTCTTTGAATTTCTGTTCCTTCCGCCGTACAGTCCCAATTTAAATTTAATCGAAGGACTGTGGAAATGGATGAAGACAACGGTGATCCACAATGTCTTTTACTCAAATGTCGGAAAGATTCAACGTGCTGTCCAAGGCTTTATCCAAATGATTAATCAAACACCTGAAAATACGGTGAATAGGCTGTGCTTGAAACTCTAATTTTCTTTCACCGTATATATATTTAAGATGGGTTCGCAATATGATGTTAGTGTTTGCGGGCTTCGGTATTTTTGCTGGCTGTATGAATATTGTGCAGGAGCATACCCTCAATAAAGGTATTGGACTAGTAGATGCATTGCTTGTATGTTTGCTAGGCATATCCATTCTACAAGTAAGCAAGCGTGTAAAAAGGTTACAAAAAGAAGCACAGTTATTTGAAAGGTAGGAGGAGAAAAGATGACATTACAGCTACAGCATGTCACAAAGAAGTACAAGGATTTTACGGCTGTCAATGATTTGAATTTTACCATTGAAAAGGGTGAAATTTTTGGGCTAATTGGGCAAAATGGAGCGGGAAAAACAACGACATTTCGTATGATTTTAGATTTACAGGAAACAACGGCTGGCACAATTACTTGGGATGATAAGCCCGTAAATGCTATTAATCGTGATATTCTTGGCTATTTACCTGAGGAGCGCGGCATTTTTCCAACGATGAAGGTGGAGGAGCAGCTCTACTTTTTTGGCGAGCTACGTGGCATGAAAAGAGCAGAGCTAAAAAAGGATATTGATTTTTGGATTCAGCGCTTTGAGCTGGAGGAAAAACGCAAAGATAAGGCTGAAACGCTGTCAAAGGGCAATCAGCAAAAGGTTCAGCTGATTGCAAGCTTTATTCATAAGCCACAGTTTTTAATTTTGGATGAGCCGTTTAGTGGCTTAGACCCTGTCAATAAAGATTTATTAAAGGATGCTATTTTACTATTAAAGAAGCAGGGCACAACGATTTTATTTTCCAGTCACCAAATGGATAATGTGGAGGAGCTTTGTGATCATTTATGTCTTTTAAAGCGAGGTGTTTCCTTATTTTCTGGTAGCTTACTAGATTTAAAGAAACAATACGGCAAAACAAAGCTGGCGGTGCGGACAGATTGGTCGACAACGCAATTATTGGCGCTTGAAGGCGTGAAGGATGTGCGCGTGGAAAAGGAGCAAATTGTGTTAATGTTAGAGGACGAGCGCTATGCCCAAAGCATTTTTGAGCAGCTTTCCAATGGCAAGTACATTGAAAAGTTTAGTTTAGATTATTTATCATTGGATGAAATCTTTAAAGACAAGGTAGGTGGTCAGATTGTCGAAGTTTAATTTACTCATGATGCAGTTATATAAATCAAAATTTAAATCAAAATCCTTTATTTTGATGACATGCTTATATGTAGTATTAATGTCTGTGGCTATATTTTGGTCGGATATTAAGGCACTTTTTACAGGGGATGATGAAGCCCAGCAAATTGCTATTGTCAACGACACCTCTGCGGATTTAAGTGGTATTTTTGTATCCAATGGTGATATGGCTTTTACGCAGGATGAACAGGATGTTGCAGCGCTTGAGGAACAGGTGAAGGACGGCAAGCTAGACGCCATTGTGACGATTCAGGATGAAGGTGGTCAGCTCCATGCAGAAATCGCGACATTTACACCATTAAAATTAAATGATCAGACAACATTGTCATCGTTATTACAGTATGCTGGTCAACATTATGCTGTTCAGCAGCTTTCTCTTTCATCTGAGCAAGCAGCACAAATTATGGCTGCTCAAACAACGATTTCTACGAAAAATTTAAATGAGGCATCAGCAGGTGGGAAAAGTGAGGAAGAAAAGCAGTCGGGGCTATGGGTATCGTATGGTATTGGGATTTTAATTTATTTCTTTATTTCCACATTCCTTTCCATGATTACAACTGAAATTGCCTCTGAAAAAGGCTCTCGTGCTATGGAAATGCTGTTAGCAAGCGTCAAGCCAGCCACCCATTTTAAAGCAAAAATTGCAGGTGTACTATTATTAGCCATGACACAAATGGGGATTATTGCTATCGCCTTTTTACTATATGCAAAATTTGCGAAGAATGGCGTCATTTGGGATACAGCCGCTACCATTATTCAAGAGCTCTCAATTAGCTATGTGATGTATGCTATTGTGTTCTTGCTATTGACTATTGTCCTTTATTTAATTGTTGGTGCACTGTTTGGCTCACTTGTATCAAAGGTAGAGGAAGCGGGGCAAGTATTAATGCCTGCCATGATGGTGACATTAATCGGCTTTTATGTCATGCTATCAGGTATCGGCAATCCAGATACACTATTAATTAAAATCTTCTCGTATATCCCCTTTACATCTGGGATGGTCATGCCAATGCGTATAGGTGCTACAGATATTGGGGGCATGGTACCACTACTATCATTAGGTATTTTAATCGCAACAATTGTTGTGGTGTATCTATTTAGCTTATCCTTCTATAAACGCAGTGTGCTAACCTATAGCACGGGTGGCGTGATTCAAAAAATTAAAACAGTCTTAAAAGTGACAACATAATGATTGGAAAGTAGCCTATGCAATATGGCTACTTTTTTTTGATAATTTGCAAATTTAGTCGAATTTCCTCGGTTAACAGGCTATACTTGAGGAATAAGGTGATAATATGCTATCAAGTTTACAAAGTGGCATAGCTATCGAGCGGATAGCTACAACTTGTTATAGTATAATTGACGAAGAAGGTGTTGATTCGTACACCTTACGAAACGCTTCCTTTATTCGTTTAAGATGAAACTTTTTTGCAGCATGATTCGTATAGTACAAGAGAGTAAGTAATAGGGGGTATAGATATGTCTAATAACGAATACCAATCAAAGGACCCATTCGCTTCAGAAAATCCTTTATTTCAGCAGCAACCACAACCAAATCCAGTGATCCAGCAACCACAGGAAAATCCCTTGATGCAGTCAGAGCCACAGCAGCCACCAGTGCTTGTATCAGAGCAGGAGCTGTCGCAAATTGCACAAAACCAGCTACGCTTAAAGCAAGACCCAGAGGTACATGCGCTTGCACAAAAAATTGATGTCAAAGACCAAATTGCTATGCTGGAGCTTGGGAAGGAAACCGCAAATGGTATTTCCACTTTTTCCGATAAAATGCTTGCGACGATGAAAGCGAGTAAGCTTGAAGAATCAAGTGTTTTACTGAATAACTTGAATAAAATTATGGATAAATTTGATCCCCAAGATTTTTCAGAGGAGAAAAAGGGCGGCTTTTTAACAAGGCTCTTTAATAAAGGCAAAGAGCAATTGGAGAGATTTTTAGCCAAATACGATAGCATGAACAAAGAAGTGGATGTTATTTATCGTGAAATTCAAAAATACGAAGGCGAAATGAAGCGAAATACAGTAGACCTTGAAAATTTATATGACCAAAATTTAAACTACTTCCAATCATTAAGCAAGTTTGTAGCAGCGATTGAAGTAAAAATAGATGAGGTTCGCGCATCATTGCCGGCACTTGAGCAAAAGGCACAAACTGGCGATCAGCTAGCAGCAATGGAATATGAAACAATGCTACGCGCTGTGGAATTATTAGAGCAGCGCCGCTATGATTTAGAAATGGCACAGCAGGTATCCTTCCAATCCGCTCCGCAAATTCGTTTAATGCAGCAGGGGAATAACCATTTAATTGCAAAAATTAACTCTGCCTTTGTAACGACGATTCCAATCTTTAAGCAGGGCTTGATTCATGCGGTTACATTAAGACGTCAAAAGCTTATTTCTGATTCCATGAAAGAGTTGGATGACCGTACAAATGAGATGCTTGTACGCAATGCTGAAAATATTAGTAGAAACAGCGTCAATATTGCTCGCCAAGCAGGTAGCCCAAGCATTAAAATCGAAACGATTGAAACAACATGGCAAACGATTATGGCTGGTATTCAGGAAACGAAGCAAATTCAAGCAGAAACAGTTAGAAATCGCGAAGAAGGACGTAAACGCATTGAGCGTTTGCAATTAGAGTACGAAAAACTAAAAAAAATGTAAAAATAGGACTGTTGAGGAAATCATTACTTTCTCAGCAGTCTTTTTTATTTTGCTTCTTATATCGAAAGCATAGAGAAGGTTTCTACTCAACAGGTGTCATGGATTTTGAAGGGGCATTTTCGAAAAAATTCAGACGCAATTGATCTTTTGACAAAAGAATCATGAATGATTATGATAAAATTAAATGAGAATGATTATCATATGAAAAAGGAAGCGAACCAATGATAGACAAAGCAACACGATTACAGAAAATTGTTTGTGGGGGCGTGAAGAAGTGATGGGCAATAAAATAGAACCCTCTACATTGTTATATGAGCCTTTGAAGGATGGAACGCTTGCCCTTCATACAGCGGAAGCTTTAATGCTTGTCCCAAACAATCGTTATCTCCAATTATTGCATATCGAAGAGCTGTACAATGCTATGCATACAGATTTAGATAAAAAGCACAATGGGTTAGAGCAAGAACGAAAAGCGCTCAAAAAGCACAATACACAGCTAATGGAGGAAACACAAAAATTAAAACAGCAAAACACTATCCTGCAGAAAAAAGTAACAGAATATAATTGCATGGTAGATGAGATGAAGGTGCTGCGTCAGCAAAATGCAGAGCTGCTTATTGAATTAAGCAAATATACAACTTTATCACAGGAAGCACTGACAGGTCCCTTAAAATCAATGATTCGTGATATGCGTGAGCAGGGTGTAGGCATTAAAGAAATTCATATTCGCATTAAGCGTCAAATCAATCCACATATTAGCTATAGTACAGTGCGCAAATATATTGCAGAGCTAGAATCTGAATAACGTAGGCAAGAACATTTACAGTTGCTACGCAAAGTCCTATAATGAGTCTATTCTTTAGCTAGTTTACTATTATACAAAGAGTAGGAGCGTTAATGGCAATGTCAAATGGGAAAAAGGGAGTTTTGGCAGCATTTTTAGCCTATATGATTTGGGGAGTTTTCCCGCTGTACTGGAAGCTATTAGAGCATGTGCCAAGCATGGAGATTTTATTATCTCGCGTGATTTGGTCCTTTGTTTTTACGGTGCTTGCGGTGAGCATATTTCGCATGCGTAAGGAGCTGCTGGCAGATTTAAAGTATTTATGGTCACATCAAAAGCATTTTTGGCAGCTTGCGGGTGCGTCCTTTGTTATTTCAATGAACTGGTATTTATATATTTGGGCTGTGACACATGATCATGTGATTGAAACAAGCTTAGGCTATTATATTAATCCACTGTTGTCTGTGATTTTTGGTGTTATTTTCTTTAAGGAATCGTTAAGCCATGTCCAATGGATTGCTACGGCAATAGCCTTTATTGGGGTGCTAATTTTAACGATCAATTACGGCTCTATGCCTTGGGTAGCACTATTAATTGCTGTATCGTTCGCTATTTATGGCGTGCTAAAAAAGAAAATTACGCTTGATGCGACAAGAGGCTTAGCCATTGAAACATTATTGATTTTGCCATTTGCCTTAGGTTATTATGCGTATTTATTTACAACACAGCAAGCTTCATTTTTACATATTGATGTTAAAACAGATATGTTGATGATTGTAAGTGGTATCGTTACAGCAGTTCCTTTAGTTTTATTTGCTAAAGGCGCACAAAATATTCCATTATATTTATTAGGCTTTATTCAATATATGACACCAACGATTGTATTAATTTTAGGCGTGATGCTGTACAAGGAGCCATTTAGTCAGGTAGAGCTTCTGGCTTTTAGCATTATTTGGGTAGCCTTACTACTATTCTCAGGCTCCAAAATTATAGAAACAAGAAAAGCCCATCATAAATCCGTTTCATAAAAGACTTGTAGATTTTTCTACAGGTCTTTTTTCTAAAATCTTAAAGCCCATATTGGAAGTTGAAGCAAGCTGACACCTTTACTTTCATGTCAGCATATAGTAAAATGTCAATAATTAGATAACAATGATAATTAATGAGAGGTGCTTTTTGTGAGTGCGGTAGGTTCTAACTAGGTAAAAATTGAATGAAATAGTGGCGATGACGACAGCAGGGGATATATGTTATGAACACCCCTTATTTTGTCATGGACCTATTTCAACAACCTATGTAGATACCTACAATACTTTATTAAGCGTGGCATACAGGATAGAAACTTTAATTAGCTGAAGTTTTATTTGTGATGTCAGGAAAACGCGCCTTTTAAAGATAGAGCTGTGGGGATTCCTCGCAGCTTTTTTATTTTGTTTAAACTATCATTGCTATCTATTATTGGGTAGGTATCTTCATGTATGATAAAACATTACAATGAGGAGCAAAAAGAAATGAATAATACTACACTTGAAAAATTACAATATCATGAATTAAAGGACATCGTTAAATCCTACTGTGTCAGCGGATTAGGAAAACAGCTTTTAGATAAATTAATGCCAAGCTCAAGCTTAGCAGTGGTAAAAAATCGGTTGAATGAAACAACAGAAGCTCGTGCCATATTGGATGCAGAGGGGCATGTTCCGTTTTTAGGGGTATCAAATATTGAGCATATTATGACGAAGCTTGAAAAGGGCATGATACTAGACCCAAGTGAGCTAGTTAGCATGTCAGACTTTTTACGAGGCTGCCGCAACATCAAAAAATTTATGCTGGATAAGGCATTTTTTGCGCCTGTTCTTTCCACTTACGCTCATTCTATGGCTGAATTGACAAGCGTGGAGGAGGAGATTAATTTTGCGATCAAAGCCAATCGTGTAGATTCGGCTGCTAGTCGTGAATTAAAACGTATTCGTCATCATATGGAAACGACAGAGGAAAAAATAAAAGAACGCTTAACGAAATTTTTAAATAACAGTGCCAATAAACCGTATATTCAGGAATTTTTTATTAGTCAAAAGGATGATCGCTATACGATTCCGATTAAGGCGACCTATAAAAATCATGTACAGGGAACGGTCGTTGAAATTTCCTCAAAAGGGGCAACCGTTTTTATGGAGCCAAGTGTTGTCGCTAAATTAAATGTAGAATTAGCTACCTTGAAGGCTGAGGAAGCGGTGGAGGAATATCAGATTTTAGCGACTTTATCAGGTCTTTTAATGGAGCATCTGAAAGCTATCCATATTAACATGGAGTTGATCAGTCAATACGATATGGTTTTTGCCAAAGCGAAGTTCAGTAGACAAATTGGTGGCATGGAGCCGCGTTTAAATGATTATGGCTATATCAACATAGTGAATGGCAAGCATCCATTATTACCGGGAAATGCTGTGCCCCTTCAGTTTACTATTGGTGAAAACTACCGTAGCTTAATTATTACAGGGCCGAATGCTGGTGGGAAAACGGTCGTATTAAAAACAATTGGCTTACTAGCATTAGCTACGATGTCAGGCTTTCATATCGCGGCGGATGAAGGAACGGAAATGGCTGTATTCGACCATATCTTTGTAGATATTGGCGACAATCAAAGTATAGAGAATGCACTTAGTACGTTTTCTTCTCATATGAAAAATCTTTCTGATATTATGAGAGCTGCTAATAATCATACACTCTTACTGTTTGATGAAATTGGCAGTGGAACAGAGCCGAATGAAGGGGCAGCACTGGCAATTGCGATACTAGAGGAATTTTATCAGATGGGCTGTATAACCGTTGCAACAACACATTATGGCGAAATTAAACGATTTTCAGAAATGCATCCTGATTTTATGAATGCGGCAATGCGCTTCCATGCTGAAACACTAGAGCCGTTGTATCAATTAATAATCGGCACGTCTGGAGAAAGCAATGCCCTATGGATTTCTAAAAAAATGAATGTCCGCGAAGCTGTTTTACAAAGAGCAAAGGATTATATCAATAATAAAGAATATCAGCTGACGCTCGTTCATGACAGTAAAATTCGTAAGCCTAAGGCAGAGAAACAAAGCGTGACGGTGACATATACATTTGCCAAAGGGGATCGTGTGAAATTATTGGACTATGATGATGTGGGATTGGTATATGAAGAAATGAATCCGTACAATAATGTCAGCGTATTCTATCAGGGGCAACTACTTGAGGTGAATGTGAAGCGGCTTGCCTTAGAATTACCTGCAACGGAGCTATACCCTGAAGGCTATGATCTAGAAACATTATTTATAGACTATCGAGAGCGTAAGCTTCAGCATGATATCGAACGAGGCTCGAAAAAGGCGTTACGCAAAATCCATCAACAAATAAAGAACGATCGTCAGCCGTAAAAACAAGGGATTGCACAGCCTCGTGCAATCCCTTTCCTCATTAAGTTATGGAATCAATTTGTGCCTTAATTGTTCGATAGACTTCCTCGATTTTTCGTTTATAGGGTAAATCCACTAAATCCAGTGAATCTGTATAAGCCATTTTTGCAATTTCATAGGCTGTTGTTAGCTCACCAAAATGTGCATAGCAAAGGGCTTTATAGGAAAAGCATTCATTTAAGCTTAAAATATCATAAGGATGGCTAATAAAGCTTGGTATTTTTGTATAATGTTCAAATGCGATCCTTGCTTCCTCATAACGACCGAGTAAGTATAAAGATTTTCCCTTTTCAAAATAAATATAGTTTGGATCAAGCTTGTTAAATTCCTCATGTTTGAGTTGATTAAAACGCTCTACTTCTAAAAGTGCCTGCTCATAATGATGAACATAATTATTGTAATAATGTGCGCGTATGACAAAGATTAACGCATCTACCTCATCCCGCCCAGCAAAAGCACGGTATTGATCAAGCTTCTTCAACATATACTCAGCTTGTTCAAAGTCATGGTCAATCATCGCACAATAGGCTCCAATTCGATACATATCATCGATTTGATAGAATAGCTGGTTTTTATGGGCATTGACAATTGTTTCGTTAATTAACTTTTTACCTGACTCATGCCTACCAATAGCAAGCTGTAGAGTGCTTGTATAATAGGTCATTAATAAGGCATCACGTGAATCAAGCTGATAGCCCTCCTGCTCAATGGTGTCCTTTGCCCGTAACATACAGGAAAAGGCTAATTCATATTGACGCTTTTTCGCTAAAATCGTTATCTCTAGGACAAATGTTTTGAACCAATGGCTGAGTAAATTAATTTCTTTAAAAATAGTGCGCGCCTGCAGAAGCGGGGCCTCCCACCCTGTTAATCCTGCTTCATATTGTGCCTCTGCGTATATATACAATAAGCGACCTGCCTCATAACTTAGTGGTAGCCCCTCCACAGATGGCTTAATCAAATCGACAATTTGCTGCTGATGATTGGCATCACCACGCTTTACTTCTGCAAATAAAATTTCGACCTGCTCTAAAAGCGGGCGAATAGAGGATGGGGTTACTTCCTCCAGCAATTCACTAGCTTTTACACCCAAACGTTCAGCAATATAGTCAAGGCTTTCCATGGAAGGCTTGGCCTTATCATTTTCTATTTGGCTTAGCATTCCTTTTGTTAGACGATCACCGGCAAGTGCCTCTAATGTTAATTTTTGTTCCTTCCTTAATTTGCGAATTCGTGTGCCTAAAGAGTCCACTGCCTCGCCTCCTTTTGTTTAATTATATTAAACTTTTGCTTGCGTGAAAAGGAGGAACTATGGTATATTTTGTTTAATATAATTAAACTTTTTAATTTAGTTAAAAAACGGAGGGGTTTAGATGAATGAAGCGGAAAAGTTAAAAAAGGCGACCTATCATTTATGGACGTTCACAGCGAGTAAAATGATTGCCATGTTGGGTGCAAATGTGATGGCATTCGGCTTTAGCCTATATATTTTAGCGATGACTGGGTCGGCGATGAGCTTTGCGACGAATATGATTTGTTCCGTATTACCACGCGCACTTGTGGCACCCTTAGCAGGCTATGTCGCAGATAATTTCTCAAAAAAACGCACGATATTAATAGCGCAGGCGGGCACCATTTTGACAGTAGGAGGATTATTGCTTTATACAGAAACAGTAGGAATGTCCGTTTATGCTATATACATAGCTACTGTTTTTAATACGATTTGTTCAGCCTTTTCTGGTGTCACATTTTCATCTGCTATTGCCACGCTTGTCAATCCAGAACGATTACAGCGGGCGATGTCATTTAACCAAATGTCAATGTCTGTAGCTGCAATTGGGGGACCAGTTATTGGTGGTATGATGTATGGATTTTTTAATATGGATGTATTTTTAATGGTGAATATGGTAGCCTATGCGATTGCGTTTTGTTTAGAGGCAACAATGGATTTTAACCTCTATAGTACAAGAGGGGAGGATACGAAAAAAGAGAAGATGTGGGAGGGGCTGAAAAGCGGTTTTCATTATATCAAGCAGCGTAACGTCATTAAAACCATTATGTGGGTAGCATTATGGATCAATTTATTCTTTTCTGCCATCGCTGTAGGAGGAACGTACATTATCATTGAATTGCTAAAAGTGAAATCCACACACTTTGGCTTTATTGAAGCGTCGGGTGCATTAGGTATGCTTGTGGCTTCTCTTTATTTCGCAACAAGACCCGAAGTCAAAGTACCATTACGTTTCTCCAAAATCAGCTTATTGTTATTGGCGGGAAGTGTTGGCTTAGCAGTTATTCCATTAGTCACTGATTTTTCCTATGTAGCTATTGTGATCTTTTATTTAATGATTTACTTTATTTTTGCGATTTTTGAAATGGGTATTAATATGCCAATCGGGGTGTATATGCAAAAAATCATTGTAGAAGAGTATCGTGGGCGAGTTTTTGGGCTAATGGAAACAATGGCAATGTCTATGATGCCAATTGGTATGGTTATTTATGGTATATTATATGATGCCATACCAGCGACAATTATTTTACCGATTACAAGCATAATTATCATTTCTATTTCACTTGTGATGCTACGACCAGCCATCTTAGAGGAAGCACATCCAGAATACTATGACAAAGAGGTCATAGCAGAAAGTATTCCTCATTCAACAACAGGCATGCATTGACCTTGCATGCCTGTTATCATTTATTGATCCTCAATGACAATATATGTTGCTTTGATAGGTCCATGGACGCCAACGATAAGAATCATTTCGATATCGGCTGAGTTACTAGGACCCGTAATAAAGTTAATGCATGAGGCAATTTTTTCACCCTTACGCACTTTTTCACTAATCCAGCGTGCAGCCTGTGTCATACGTGGCACAATAGTGCTTTTAGGAATTAAAATAATTGACTTTTCAGGTAAAAAGCTGACGCTTCTACCTCGCTCCTTGCTGCTAAAGAGCACTGCCGTTCCTGATTCTGCTAATGTTATTTCGCTAATGGTAATGCCGATATTGGCTTTTTCAGCTTGTCGAATATTTTCCTCAGGCTGCTGTGCATTCCATTCATAATGCTCAATATTGGCTTGTTGCCACTGTGTTGTCATTAATGCGGATAATCCATAGTCTTGGAATCGTTTATCTTGCCATGTAATAACGGATTGACCACCATAATTGTCGATAACCGCTTGTAAATCCTGTGGAAGCTTCGCTGTATTTGTTATCACAATATCTGTATGAATATTTTTACATTGTTGCACTAAAACCTCCACTAGCTCATCCTTTGTTGCATCTTTTAGCACACGATCTTGGGGCTGGTATTGCCATGTTGGGCGTGGAAGCTCTGCTTGTGGAGAGCGTCCAAGCTGCTTGGCAATATTGGCCAAAAAGGTTTCTCGATTTTGTATTGTGCCTGTCATTCTGACTTACCTCCTTTTGTACGCTGCTTTATCCAATCCCTAAAGCTATCTTTATTTGGTGCAGGGAAATCTCTAGCCTCCGTCCATGCCTTTAAAGGTCCTGGCCCCTTGGAAATCGTGTTATCTTTCGTAAAGGGGGACATAGCTGGAGAAGCCATTTTTGTTGCCATTTTATATAAAGAAGGGGAGGAAGCCCCTAAGCCAAATGCTTTCATTAATAGTTTTTCAGAAACAGGTGCTTTGCCTTCATTTTCTACAATGACTTGTCGATGTCGGTGAATAAGCTGGTGAAGCGGAATTTTCACAGGGCAAGCATCCGTACATGCACCACATAATGTAGAGGCGTATGGTAGCTCCTTAAAATCATCATAGCCGCCTAAAAGTGGGGAAAGTACAACACCTACAGGGCCAGAATAGATAGAGCCATACGTATGCCCACCAACATGACGATAGACAGGGCAAGCATTGACACAGGCAGCACAGCGAATACATTGTAAGATCGGCTGAAACTCCCCGCCTAAAATATTTGAACGCCCATTATCGACAATGACTAAATGGAATTCCTCTGGTCCGTCCGTATCTCCCTCGTCCTTTATCCCTGTTAGCGTTGTAATATAGCTCGTTAGCTTTTGCCCAACAGCACTTCTTGTTAGTAGGCTAACAAGCACCTCCATTTCTTCAAAGGTCGGGACAATTCTTTCCATCCCCATCACCGTAATTTGTGTTTTTGGCAGGGCTGTCACTAAATCGGCATTGCCTTCATTTGTCACAAGGGTAATCGAGCCGCTTTCGGCAATGGCAAAGTTACAGCCTGTAATACCAATATCTGCGGTTAAATATTCATTGCGTAATTTTTCACGTACATAAAGAGCAAGCTCCTCTGGCTTTTCACTTTGCTGATAGCCTTGCTTTTCTTTAAAAACATCCCGAATTTGCTCTTTATTTTTATGCAGGGCAGGTGCAACAATGTGTGATGGTGGCTCATGGTCTGCTACCTGCAAAATATATTCACCAAGGTCTGTTTCAATGACCTCACAGCCAAGCTCCTCCAATGCAGCATTTAAGCTAATTTCCTCTGTTACCATTGATTTTGATTTCACAATTTTAGCGGCTTCTTTCTTTTTCACAATGCCTTGAATATAGTCCGTTGCTTCCTGTGCTGTTTGTGCAAAAAATACATGTCCACCTCGCTTGGACACATTTTCACTTAATTGATATAAATAATAATCGAGATTTTCTAACACATGCTGGCGAATTTCCTCACCATGTGAGCGCCATTCCTCCCAATGTCCAAGCTCCTCTGCCTGTTGTAGGCGGCGTGTTTGAAAGCGTTCCTGAGCACTGGATACAGCACCGCGCATAAATTGATTATCTAGCTCCTTTGTTACACGCTGATTAAAGCGATCATCACTTGTTTTCATTGCCATTATCGATTTCCCCCTTTTATCGGCTATTTAAAACTTCCGCAATATGCATTACTTTAATCGGCTTTCCTTGACGTTGAATACGCCCACCAATATTTAATAAACAGCCCGCATCTGCGCCAATTAAAATATCAGCGCCCGTTTCTTCTACATTGCATACCTTTTCATCAACCATTTCTCCAGAAATATTCCCCATTTTGACCGAGAATGTACCACCAAATCCACAGCACCTCTCCTTGCCGGGCAGCTCCACATACTGTAAGCCTTTAACATGGCTTAATAGTTGAAATGGCGCTTCCTTTACACCAAGTAGGCGGGTCATATGGCAGGATGTATGATAGGTTGCTGTGCCCTCTAACTGTGCACCAACATCCGTTATCTTTAAAACATCCACAATAAACTCTGTCAATTCATAGGTTTTATCTGCTAATGCTTGTGCCTTTGACTGCCAAATAGGGTCATCCTTAAAAACCTCAGGGTACTCTTTAAACATATAGGCACAAGAGCCAGAAGGGGACACAACATACTCAGCATGCTCAAAGGCACTAATCATTTTTTTCATCGCATTTTTAGATTCCTTTACATAGCCGCTGTTATAGGCAGGCTGTCCACAGCAAATTTGATTTTCTGGAAAGTCAATCTCACAGCCAAGTCTTTCTAATACTTCAACAGTTGCTTTGCCTACCTCTCCTTGAAACATATCTACTAAACAGGTTGCAAACAGTGTTACTTTCATTTTTATCGCTCCTTTTACATAATCAACTGGTCATCTGATGACTCACGAAACAAATATATTGTTTTTATAATACTACAACTATTCAGAAGAATAAAAGAGATTCATAAAAATTTTTAAAAAGCTGCCCTGTTATCAAGGCAGCTTTGGTGATTGCATAGATTCTGTTGTTTTAAAATATTGCAGCAACACTTTCTCGACATTGCTTAAATGGGAGGTCATTGCATGCTTGGCTAGCTCCTCATTTTGCTGTTTAATGGCAAGGAAAATTTGCATATGCTCATCATACAATTTTTCACTTGTCGTTTTTTTGGAATAGAGCCAAATACGGCGCGTTTCCTTCATTGTTTCCAGCATCAGCCCTGACACTTGATCGAGAATCATTGTCAGCAGAGGGTTTTGAGAGGCAGCAGAAATCGCAGCATGAAATTGAAAGTCAACCTTTTCACCTAATTCACCATCACCTTGCACACGTTGCATTTCTTCAAGTATTTGCGCCATCTTTTGAATATCCGCGTCCGTGCGATGTATGGCTGCGCTTGCGGCTGCACCAACCTCAATAATTTTACGAACCTCCAATAGATGAGAAACATCCTGCTTATTCGTTAAAATAGCCGTAGAAAGGGGGAAATCAAGCTGGCTGGATGTGACGCTTTTAACAAATGTCCCTGAGCCTTGTTTGATTTCAATAAGTCCCATTGCTTTTAAGGCGGAGAGCGCTTCACGTACTGCGGACCTGCTCACTTGTAATTGTTCGGCTAGCTGTTCCACGGAGTCAAGTCGATCCCCAGGCTGTAATAGCCCAGCTCTAATTTTCTCGTGGAGGATTTCGGACACTTCTTCATATATTTTCTTTGGCTTTATTTTTCGTAATTCCATGGAACAACACCCCTTAGCTCTCTATGTTTACATAATGATTATATGTATTATACATGAAGAAAGGCGTATTAGGGTGCTATTGGGGATTTTGAACGTTTTATCCGTCAAATTATAGGTTCAATCCATCTATTTCAGGAGTTTATCCGTCACACTTGCCACGCTATCCGTCAAGTCAAGTATCCTATCCACCACATAGTTGTCGAATTTTGATGTTTCGAAAAATATATTGAATTTTAAGAATATAGTTAATATAATCATAGCATACGGTCATCTGATGACCTAATATCCTGCTGATTAATCGAGGGCAGGCAATATGAAAGGTTTATTGCAATAGCATTTGAACGGTGGCGCATTTCTAATAAAAGGGCGATGCTTCTACAAAATAAGGATGAAATCGACATTGCAAGAAATGTGACGAATCGCAAAGGGGTGGGCAATACTTAAATGCATTTTTGTAGGGAAGATTTTAGGAGAAATAAAATATGGGGGGATATCATGTGATTTTTACACAAGATTTTACAGCTGTTGGAGGAAGCTTGGCTTGGTCAGCAGTGGTGGCTATTGTGCCGATTCTTTATTTCTTTTGGGCGTTAGCCATTAAAAAGATGAAGGGTTACATGGCGGGGCTAACAACGCTTCTTGTATCATTAGTATTGGCGATTTTTGCCTTTAAAGTGCCTGCTGCAACAGCCGTTATGTCTGCTACACAGGGCGCAGTTTATGGACTGATTCCAATTGGATGGATTATTATCACATCTGTTTTTTTATATAATCTTACGGTAAAAACAGGGAAATTTAATATTATTCGGCACTCCGTATTATCCATTACAGAGGATCGACGTATTCAAGCATTGCTTGTGGCATTTTCATTCGGTGCATTTTTAGAGGGAGCGGCGGGCTTTGGTGCACCTGTTGCTATCTCAGCCGCGCTATTAGTGGGATTAGGCTTTAATCCACTGTATGCTGCTGGGCTTTGCCTGATTGCGAATACAGCTCCTGTGGCATTTGGAGCAATTGGTGTACCGATCACTGCGATGGAGGGGCCAACAGGTATATCTGCATTGGAAATTTCAAAAATGGTTGGACGTCAATTACCATTTTTAGCGGTGTTTATTCCATTCTTTTTAGTTTTTATTATGGTAGGGTTTAAAAAGGCCTGGGAGGTTATGCCCGCTATTTTAGTGTCAGGGATTTCCTTTGCGGTGACACAATATTTAAGCTCCAACTTCCTTGGACCTGAATTACCAGATGTATTATCGGCTTTAGTATCTTTATTTGCATTAGCAATTTTTATGAAGTTTTGGCAACCAAAAACGATTTACCGCTTTGCATCAGAGCGCGAGGCAGCGACTACAGCATTCAAAACCGAATCGTATAGCGGGGCAGCGATTGTAAAGGCTTGGTCACCATTTATTATTTTAACGCTCTTTATTTCCTTCTGGGGAATTCCAGCAATCAAAAGCGCCTTAATAGGTCATTATGAAGGTGCTAATAGTTTATTGAAAGGTGTCAATACGTTAGGACAAGCACTAACATTTATGCCAGAAGTACCTTTTTTACATAATCAAGTATTAAATGGTACAACAGGTGAGCCAATTGCAGCAGTATATAAGCTCGAATTACTAGGGGCAGCGGGTACAGCTATTTTATTAGCAGCGATCGTGACAAAATTTATGTTACAAATTTCGTGGCGCGACTGGAGCAAAACATTTGTGGAAACCGTGAATGAAATTAAATTCCCGCTGCTTACCATTTGCTGTGTTGTTGGCTATGCTTATGTGACAAATACAGCAGGTATGATGACAACACTTGCCTTAGTGCTAGCAAAAACAGGCGCACTGTTCCCATTTTTCTCGCCTGTGCTTGGATGGCTTGGGGTATTTATTACAGGCTCGGATACATCCTCCAATGTATTATTTGCCAAGCTGCAGCAGGTAACAGCAGAATCCATTGGTATGGACCCTGTGCTGGCGCTTGCCGCAAACTCATCGGGTGGGGTGACAGGGAAAATGATTTCACCACAATCGATTGCAGTAGCTGCGGCAGCCGTTGGACTTGTAGGCAGAGAATCAGAATTGCTGCGCTTTGCCGTGAAATATAGTATTTTGCTACTGCTATTTATTTGTATTTTGACATACCTACAAAGCAATGTTTTAGCTTGGATGATTCCATAAAAAGTAAGGTGAAAGGATGGAAACGGTTAACGTTCGCCATCCTTTTTATTGATGGAGTATTGACAGAAAATCTGAAGGAGCGCATAATGCAGAAAGAAAACTTGTTTGGCAGGGATTTCTTATAAATCTCATGATTTTGCCATGAAACGTTCACAGGCAGGAAGGGCGCATTTTATAGTGTTTTTTGGTACGATGGATGCAGTAACTGTAAGGAGCGATTTCAACATATGGGGTCTGATATTAATGTATTTTTAGCTTTTGGTGCAGGCTTTTTAAGCTTTATTTCACCTTGTACGCTTCCCTTGTATCCAGTATTTTTATCGTACATAACGGGAATGACATTAGATGAGCTAAAATCGGAAAAGGGTATGTTACAAAAACGTGCTATTTTCCACACACTATTCTTTTTACTAGGATTTTCAATTATTTTTATTGTAATTGGGGTGGGCGCATCTTTATTCGCCAACTTTTTCCATAATTATCAAACATTATTACGCCAGGTTGGCGCTATTTTAATTGTTGTATTTGGGTTAATGATTGTGGGACTATTACAAATTGACTTTTTAATGAAGGATCATAAAATCCAATTTAAAAATAGACCATCTGGCTATTTCGGGTCGGTATTAATTGGTATTGCTTTTGCAGCAGGGTGGACACCGTGTACAGGTCCAATTTTAATGTCGATTACAATGCTAGCTGGCACAAACCCAGGTGCAGGCTTTAGCTATATGCTTGCCTATTATTTAGGCTTTGCGATACCGTTCTTCGTGCTATCCTTCTTTATTGCACGTCTAACATGGATTCGCACACATAGCCAAAAAATTGTGAAAATCGGCGGTTATATTATGATTGCTGTAGGGATTTTATTGTTCTTTGATGGATTAACGTATATTACACGTATATTAGAGCCTATTTTCGGTGGATTTACAGGCTTTTAATTTGTTAAACTAAAGAAGGCTATACCATAATAACGTGGAGGGAGATGAACAGATGCCTACAGTTTTAGTAGTGGACGATACGTTATTTATGCGTGTTGCCATCAGTAATATGTTTACAGAATGGGGTTATGAGGTCGTTGGAAAGGCAGTGAATGGTAAAGAAGCTGTGGTAATGTATCGAGCGTTACAGCCAGATTTAGTAACGATGGATGTAACGATGCCCGTTATGAATGGTATTGCAGCAGTAAAAAAAATTATCCCTGAATTTCCAGATGCAAAAATTATTATGATTACAGCGCTTGGTCAGCAAAAGCTTATTGTAGAAGCGATTGAAAGCGGGGCAAAGGATTTTATTACAAAGCCCTTTGAGCCAGAAAGATTAAAGGCTGTGGCCGATCAATTATTGGGACAAAATTGCTAATTAGACATTAGAGGAGGACTTTTTATGTTAAGCAGCATCCCTTCTCACTATTATGTTATCGGGTCAACCATCATGGCCATTGTAATGGGAAGCTTTGTGATGGTTATACGAATGCGAGCTTCCAAAATGCCAACAAATGAGAAGAAAATTATAATTCCACCGATTGCTATGTCTTCAGGTGCGCTGATGTTTTTATTTGAGCAATTTCGAGTGCCGCCTATGCAAATTTTAGAGGCAGCCGCTGTAGGAATGGTGTTCTCGATAATTTTAATTGCGACTTCGAAATTTGAAGTAAAGGGTCGAGATATTTATTTAAAACGTTCAAAGGCATTTGCTTTTATATTAATTGGTTTGTTAATATTCCGCGTGGTGGCGAAAATAATTTTAAGTAGCTCCATCGATGTTGGGGAATTAGCAGGTATGTTCTGGATTTTAGCCTTTGCCATGTTACTACCTTGGCGAATAGCCATGCTAATCCAGTTTAAAAAAATAAAAAAAACAATCCCACAACTACACTAGTATGCATGCTAGTGTAGTTTTTTGTTGGATAGAGCGGCAAAAGTGACGATTAGAACCTGCAAATAAACGGATAGCACATGTGCTAAAGGCAAGAAAAATGCTGCACGAAATTTCGTGCAGCGATGTGATTATTCGAATAAATGCTCGTATGGAGCGATATCAATTTGCATTTCCTCTAATTTTTTGCGTAAAAATTTATGGTCACGCTTTGGGGTTGCTTGTATATAGCCTCGAATAATAAGGTCGTGATTAATAGCCTTTGCTTTTTCTTCTAAAGCAAGCTCGCCAATTTTCCCAGCGATTTTTTCCTTTGCGACCTGTCTAAAAAGCTCAGGTACAGGGCTTACAAGCTCATATAGCAGCTCCTTTTCAGCTTGTCCCCATAAGTGAATCGTTTTATCTAAATAATATTCTTGCCAATCTAAATCAGATTTGCCATCCTGCTTTGGCAATGCCTTTAAAAACTTGCGGAACATGAAAAATCCGCCAATCGCCATCAATGAAATAAGAACGACAACCCAAAATAAAATAAACCATAAAAACCAACCTTGTAACAAATCGTTCACCTCTTTGCCTTCTCTCATTCTATTATAAGAGCTTACGATAAAAAATTCATCTTTAATTGTCCCTTTTTTAGCAAGAAGTCTGTATATAGTGTGTAAGAAAGGGGGGATGTTCCATGGCAAACATTACCTTTGTTAATGCCACATTGCGCCTGAAGTATCAGATTGGCTATGATGAAAAAAACGAACCGCAATTCGCCACAAAATCGTATCGCAATCTGAACAGCACACATAGCACAGATGATTTAGTGGCAGTTGGCAATGCTATTGCTAGCTTATCAACACTGCCACTTGCCAGCATTGAAAAGCAAGAAACAACACATTTATCTTAGAGGGAGGTTATCCGATGACACAAGTATTAGAGCTACAATTTGCCGCAGCGGATGGCAAAGCGACAACATTGACGATTGATGCACCAAGACCAGCGCTTACAGCCACTGACATTCAGCAAGTGATGGCAATCATTATTGAGAAAAATGTTTTTACAGGGCAATCAGGCGCATTAACAACTATTAAAGGAGCCCGTATTGTTGATCGTCAAGTGACAGAATTTGATGTAGCAACAGCATAATGGAGCAATGGAGTCATCTGAAAAGTCATTTTAAGATGGCTCCTTTTTTACCGTCTAGGAAAGGAGGAAGCCTCATGGAACAGTGGTTCAACATGTTATCCGATATCGGTTTTCCGATTTTAGTGTCATTTTATTTATTGCACCGCGTCGAAGTAAAGCTGGATGCGATTCATGCTGCACTCGTTTCTTTAAAATAACATGAAATGAATTTCACAAAGATGTACGAAAGCTGTCACCTTGAAGTTCTTGTCAATGTTGACAACCTACGATAGGATGAGAATAGTGTAGGTTAGGGAGAGTGTTGAGATGAAGCGTAAATTAATAGGGCTAGTCCTGCTGTTAGCCTGTACCGCTATACTAGGTGCATGTGGGAACGCAAAATTTAAGGCAGATTATAGCCTGGAAATACCTGATTTTGAGCATATCAATCAGCGTGGGGAAACGGTATCTTTAGAAAGTTTAAAAGGAAAGCCGTGGATTGGGATGTATATTTTCACAAACTGTACATCTATTTGCCCGCCAATGTCATTGAATATGGCACAAGTTCAAGAAAAGCTCCAGAAAAAAGGTGTGGAGGATTATAATATTGTAGCCTTTTCAGTTGATCCAGACGTTGATAAGCCAGAGGTGTTAGCTGATTATATTGGTAAATTCAATGTACCAGATGACTCAAAATGGAACCTTCTTACAGGGTATTCACAAAAATATATCGAACAATTTGCTGTGAAAAATACAAAGATTTTAGTAAAAGACGACCCTAACAGTGATCAAGTTATCCATGGTAATCAATTTTTCTTAGTTGATAAAGATGGGCTTTTAGTAAAAATGTACAATGGCTATGCGGAAAATATTGAAGATGTGCCTATTGATACAATTGCCTCTGATATTGAAACATATATTGATGAAAACCTATAATAAATAGCAAAAGCATGTTTTGAACAACTACAGCAAAACATGCTTTTATTGATAAGATGAAGGAAGTGGTGACAATGACTTTAGCACAAACTTATCTACAGGTTATCCAAAAAAGATTTCATATAATTAAAGAGCAAGGTGATCAAACATTAGCCCAGCTAGAAGACGAACAGTTACATTGGGCATATAATGAAGAATCCAATAGTATTGCTGTTATTGTGAAGCATATGAGTGGTAATATGATTTCACGCTGGACGGATTTTTTAACGTCAGATGGAGAGAAGCCTTCGAGAAATCGAGATGATGAGTTTATTGATAGCCTCCATACAAAAGAGGCTATTATCGCAGCTTGGGAACAGGGCTGGCAAGTATTTTTAACGGCTTTATCAAATTTAACAGTAGCTGATTTAGATGGATATATTACCATTAGAGGTGAGCAACTAGCGATTATTGATGCGATTGAAAGACAAATGGCTCATTATGCACAGCATGTTGGTCAAATCATTTATATTGCAAAGCAAGTAAAGGGTGCTGAGTGGCAAACATTAAGCATACCAAAGGGGCAATCTCAAATATTTACAGAAGCAATGCGCACAAAATATCAATCGTAAACTATAAAGGTCGTAGCTGATGAGATTTAGGTCGCTACGATTTTTTCATTGTTTGTAAAATCCAGAATAATAGGAAAATGTTAAAGCTGTTTGAAATGATAAATTTTGTCCGATAAAAGGTTTGAGAAATATAGAAAAGGAGAACAGATCATCAGAGAAGTATTTTTCACATCAAGAAATAAAAGGAGAGAATTGTATGAAACAATTCATGGGAAGCTTTAAGGGCAAGCTTTATATGTTATTCGCTCTTATTCTATTAGTTCCAGTGTTATCTGTTGGGAGTCTATCTTATTTTTCAGCCAAAGATGCCATTGAAGAGGAAATTTTATATAGTGCAAATGAAAGTGTGGCAATTTTAAATAAGCTAATCGATCAAACAATTAGTGAAAAAGTACATGATATTGATATTTTTAGTAATGATCTTCATATTCTTGAGCAATCGCAGGAGGAAGTACGTGAAGGCTTACAACAATATGCAAAGCTTCATCCTGATATTTTAAGTATTTATGTAGGTGCCCATGATGGAACCTTTACACAGGAGCCACGAATAAATGATGCAGACTACAATCCTTTGGAAAGAGATTGGTTTAAAGAGGCAGCCGCTTTAAAGGGTGAAACATTAATTACAAGCCCTTATAAAGATGCAGGTACAGAAGATATGGTTGTAACAATAGCAAAGCAGCTAGCCGATCAATCAGGTGTTGTAGCTGTTGATATTAAATTAGCAGGCTTACAAGAAGTTGCAGACTCCATTCGAATTGGTCGAAATGGCTATCCATCTATTTTCGGTGAGGATAATATGGTGATTGCACATCCTACATTACCATCAGGTGAGGCTGTCAATGAAAGCTTCCTTCAGAAAATGTACGATAGTGCATCAGGTATATATGACTATACATATAATGGTGATAGCCGTATTATGTCCTTTAATACAAATGAATTAACAGGCTGGAAAATTTCAGGAACAATTTTTGCGAGTGAAATTGATGAGGCGGCTTCAACAATTTTATTCCATACAATGCTTGTGCTTGTAGCAGCCATTATTTTAAGTACCATTGTGTTTTATTTTGTGATGAGGGCTATTATTAGACCAATTAAAGCGCTAAAAGATAGCGCAATTACGATTAGCCAAGGCGACCTAACAGCAAGCGTTACCGTGACATCCACAGATGAAATTGGACAATTGGGGCAAGCCTTTAACGATATGCAGCAAAGTTTACGTACACTTATTCAAAAAATTGAGCAAAATGCAGAAGAGGTAGCATCCTCTGCTGAACAGCTTACAGCCAATGCCAATCAAACAAGCACTGCAACGGAAAAAGTAGCGATTGCCATTCAGGATGTTGCAACAAGTGCTGATTCGCAAACTGTCAATGCTAATAAAAGCGCAGAGTCGCTGCATGAGCTATCAACAGCTATTCTGCATATGGCAGAAATCTCCTCCGCTGTTACAGACCTGACACAGGATGCAACATTACAAGCAGATGAGGGCGGACAAGCCGTTCAAAATACAAAAAATCAAATGCAATCTATTCATGCATCTGTAGCCGATTCGAATGCTAAAATTCAGACATTACACGAACGTTCACAGCAAATTACAGCGATTTTAGATGTTATTACAGGCATTGCTGACCAAACAAACTTACTGGCACTAAATGCAGCAATTGAAGCGGCAAGAGCAGGCGAGCATGGTAAAGGCTTTGCTGTAGTGGCAGATGAGGTGCGTAAGCTGGCTGAGCAGTCACAGGATTCAGCAAAGCAAATTTTTGAATTGATTCAAGGGATTCAACAGGAAACAGAGCAGTCAGTGAATATTATGGCGAAGGTAACAGAGGATGTGCAGGCAGGCTTGCATATTTCGGATGAGGCGATTGCCAAATTCCAAGTGATACTGACAAGCATGAATGAAATTATGCCTCAAATGGAGGAGGCATCCTCTGCCTCTGAGCAAATGTCTGCAAGTGTACAAGAGGTAGCGGCTGTTACAGAAAATTTAGCCTTAAGTGCGAAAGGCAATGCAGCCGCTTCAGAGGATGTAGCAGCCTCAACCGAGGAGCAATTAGCATCCATGGAAGAAATTAATGCCTCTGCGCAAGCACTAGCATCTATGGCAGATGAACTAAAGCAGCTTATTAGTCAGTTTAAATATTAATAGGAGGGGCGTCTGAAAAGTCGTTTTGAAACGCCCCCTTTGCGACGAGGATAGTGACAATGGATTGTGATTACCACAGGAGCAAGCATTGTTCGCGAATATTTAATATAGAAGCTGGGGCTGTCTGAAAAGATATATACTTTTCGGACAGCCCCTTGCGTGTTTGGTGGTGGGTAGTGCGCCAAAAACTGTATTTTCATATTAGCTGTAATATTTCATAGTCAAAAGCTATCTATGGGAACAGGTGATGTATTTTAACGTATAATAGATGATAGCATCATATTAGTGGGAGGCAGCATATGCGAGGTAAAGCAAGAGAACTAGGGATAACAATTGGTACATTACCAACAGGATCAAAAAATTGTATAACAGATGTTGCAGGTGTCCAAGTAGGTCATGTGACATTAGATCAGCCATTAGCTGCTCAAGGTGCATATGCATGTACAGGTGTGACAGCGATTTTGCCACATGATGGCAATTTATTTCAGCAGAAAGTGACAGCAGCAAGCTACGTGCTCAATGGCTTTGGCAAAACAACAGGGCTTGTGCAGGTGAATGAGCTTGGAGTGCTGGAATCGCCCATCATGCTAACAAATACATTGAGTGTGCCTGCTGTTACGCAGGGCACATTGCAATATATGCTTGAAGCAAATGAGGATATCGGTCTGATAACAGGAACCATTAATATTGTTGTAGGTGAATGCAATGATAGCTATTTAAATTCAATTCGCGCATGTGCCATTACACCTGAGCATGCAATAGAAGCCATTCGTACAGCTACCGATTCTACAGCGCAAGAAGGGGCAGTTGGGGCAGGGAAAGGGATGATGTGCTTTGGCTATAAAGGAGGAATTGGTGCATCTTCACGTCTTGTGAAGGTGGAGCAAACGGATATTTGCTATACAGTAGGCTGTATGGTGCTTAGCAATTTTGGGCAAAGTGCCGATTTTTTAGCCCATCATTATCGTGCTTCTACTTCTCAACAGTCATCAACATTAGCGCCAACAGATGGCTCCATTATGATTGTGCTTGCCACAGATGCACCACTGAGTAGTCGTCAATTAACGCGTGTTATTAAGCGTTGTGGAATAGGACTAGGCAGAACAGGCAGCCATTTTTCTCATGGTAGTGGTGATATTGTTATCGGCTTTACAACAGCACATCATATTCCACACACAACAGATCAGCTTATAGTAACACGTACACAACTACGTGAGGATCATCCAGTGATGAATCAACTATTTGCAGCAGCCGCTGAGGCTACAGAGGAGGCTATTATAAATTCACTATTTCAAGCACAAACAACAGTAGGACGGGATGGACATAAGGTGGAGGCTTATATGTATGAATCATGTGAAAAGTGACAAATAAAGGAGGGGAAGGATTGCTTCGTCCAAAACCATTAAAAAAAGGGGATACAGTGGGGCTAATCAGTGTGTCAAGTGCTGTTCCACCCGAAAATGTAAAGCCTGCTATTGCCAGTGTTGAAAGGCTAGGATTCAAGGTTATTGCTGGGGAAACATGCTATGCGCAGCATGGCTATGTAGCAGGCACGGATCAGCTACGGGCAGCGGATGTACATCGTATGTTTCAAGACCCTACAATTGACGGGATTTTTTGTATACGTGGAGGCTATGGCGCGACAAAAATTTTAGCACAGCTCGATTTTGAAATGATCAAGGCGCATCCTAAAGTATTTGCGGGCTATAGTGATGTAACAGCTTTACATATTGCCTTTAATCAGCTTTGTGGCTTTATTACGTATCATACACCAATGCCATCCACGGAGTTTATCAAGCAGGAAATGGATGTGTATACATGGCAATCATTTAAGCAGCAAACGATGGCAGTGGAACATATAAATGTGGAGAATCCAGCAGCACAGCCAATGACTACGCTTGTAGGGGGCAGTGCAGCAGGTTTGCTTACAGGGGGCAATCTAACATTAGTAACCGCATCACTTGGCACACCCTATGAAATTGATACAAAGGGAAAAATTTTATTTTTAGAGGATATTGATGAGAGCCCCCAGCGCATTGATCGAATGCTTACCCAGTTAAAGCTGGCAGGAAAGCTTGATGAGGCAGCAGGAATTTTATTAGGTGCTTGGACAAATTGTGGCACACAGTCTTCGTTACAAACTATTTTCCAGGAAATATTAGTGCCGTTAAGCAAGCCTATTATTGCCAATATTGCCTGTGGGCATTGCCTACCAACGATGTCATTGCCCTTAGGCGGCATGGTTGTGATGGATGCCGATCAGCCGCAAATTCAACTAAAAAAATGAACTATTACGAAATGTACTAGTTTGAAGTTTCAAGAATCCCCTTTATATCAAGGGTTCAGAGCATGTGGGGCTAGTTGTTAGCCCCAAAATTTGCCCCACTTACTTGTAAACTTTGACTAAACAGTGCTACAGACTGTTCTTCTAAATCCTTTAACACATGACCGTATACTTTATAGATCATATCAACAGTGTTTCCTAAACGTTGAGCAATTTCTTTTACATTCTGCCCTCCGTTTAGTAAAATTGTTGCATGAGTATGTCTTAAACCATGGATAGTAAAGTTTTCCAGCTTTTTTGCTTTTTTTATTTTATTAAAATGATAAAGTACATTACTATTAGAAATTTCTTGTCCAGTGTGTTCATTGAGAAATACATATGTTGTGTTGTTGATTTTATGACCAAATTTGAATAATAATTGTCTACACCATTTTTTATAATCTTTTAGTTGATTAATAACATATTCATCAATTAAAATTGTTCTACAACTATTTTTAGTTTTAGGTGAACGAGGACCATTTTCATCTCGAGTTTGTTCAATTGTGATGGTTTTTTTTACAAAGTCAATATTTCTCCATGTTAACCCAAGTGCCTCACCTCTACGAATCCCTGTATAAGAAATTAGTAACAAATAGTTGTATATGGTTTTATTTCCATATACTTCAATATCCTTTAGAAAAGAAACTAGTTGAGTTGGTGTTAAATAATTTTCAACTAATTCTTCTGTATCATCTGAAATTGAGATTTTTGTGAATCTATTTCGCGGTAGTATTTCTTCATCAACAGCACTATTGATGGCTATTTTAAAGATATTATGCCAAATTTGTATCGTATTCGGCTTATATTTGCCGTATGCAGGTTTTAAAAGTTTTCTTTGATAAGTAGCTCGATCTAACTTTTGAAGCTTGTAATGACCTAGTGAGGGCTTTAAATGTAATCGAATAATATACTCTCTTTGGATACGTGTTGTTTTTTTCCACTTATGATTATTGGCTTCGTACCATATGTCTAACCATTGACCGACAGTTAGTTTGTCATTTTCTACATATTTTGTTTCACCACGTAGTGTTGCAGCCTTTACTTCTAACAGGGCTTTCAATGCTGCCTTTTCTGTTTTAAAGCTACTTTTTTTCTTTTCTTTTCTAATTCCAGCTGAGTTATAAAACTTGTGACGATACATCCATAATTTTTCGCCGTTTTTATTAAAATAGTAGTATATTTCAGGTTCTTTTTTTGATTTATATAACTTCATTCAATTTCAGTCCTTTCCAGCTTGGCAGCGCGTTAGTCTGAAAATAATAAATGAAGTAGTAATGTAGAATCTTATTCGATACTACATAAATTATTATAATGGGTGTTATTACAACTTTGCAAATTGAGGTTTTTGGATTTGTTTAATGCAATTAGAAACAGGTGCTTATAAAAGCACCTGTCAGACTGTAGACAAAAGCCCATCGAGAAGTTCACTCTCGATGGCTTTTGTCATTTTTCTTCCTATTTTATCTTTAATATTTGGTAATATACTACCAAATTCAAGATACTCTTCGAGTATAGTTGCTCTCTTAAGCTACTTGCCACGTCCAAGTAGCCAGTTTCTTCAAATTCATGGCAGCAAAAGTAAGCATCGCCTGCATGGACAATTTTTTAGACCTCTTAAGGTTGTCCATCGCATACCATGCTTTTCCTTTGCATCCGCAAAGACACGCTCAATCGTTTCTTTGCGCTTTGCATAAATTTGTTTGATGTCATAGGAATGGCGTAAATGTTCAGCTTCCTCCACATATGACTCCCAGATATGGCGTTGAATGAGTTTTTGATGATGCTTACTTTCTGTACATTGGGAAAGGTTTGGACACTTCGCACAAATCAAAGGATTCGATTTATATTGCCGATATCCTCCTTTCGTCGTTGTTGCATACTTCAATATCTGCCCTTGTGGGCAAAGATAACAATTATAATGCTCGTCATATATATACTCATGCTTTCGGAAGAATCCATCTTTCGTTTTAGGTCGTGTATACGGAAGAACAGGCAACATTTGATTCTCTAATAAAAAGTTCGTAATCGCTGGTGTTTTATAGGCTGCATCTGCCGCAACAGCGATTGGTTTTTGAACGTTTTGAATGACTCTTTCAACAAGTGGCTGCAATACATGGCTATCGTGCACATTTCCCGGAGTCACAATGGCACCTAAGACAAAGCCCTTTTCATCTGTCGCTGCATGAAAGGAATACGCAAACTGCTTCGTACGTTCATCCTTCACGTAATAGCCACTCTCAGGATCTGTCGTGCTTTCCTTTATTTCTTTCCATTCTTCTTTTTCAAATTTCTCCGGGGGAAAGGGCTTTTTTCCGTGTTCCTCACGATCCATATTTAACTCTAATTGAAGCTTCTCTTCATAAGCCCGTGTTTTCCGTTCTGGTCCGCCTCAATTCGATTAGAGACCACTACTTCTCCCTGAGTTGTAATAAACCCGTTAACAATAACTGTGCTCATTGCAAACTCCCTCCCTATCACAAACCTATTACCATCGCTACTTCGCTATATTCTTCAATTTGGTGAAATACGTTTGCGAGTGGGAATTAATTCCTGTAATTAACGGAACTTTCAGGAAAAATAAAGTTTGATTTTAGTAGAGATATAGAAAGTGAAAACAGTAGTATGATAGATATAGATTGTAGAAGTAAGTATGTTATATTCATAATAAATAATTTATGCAACTATAGGATTATTTTCATAAATATGTTACATTTATCGTGAATAACTTTCATTAAAATCAAAGGAGGTTTTTAACCAATGTTCTGCTCTAAATGTGGAAGTGAGTTATCTCAAGAAACTTTGTTTTGCAGTAAATGTGGAGACAATATAAATGCAGGTAAAAATACTGAAAAGGTGAGTATTTTAACAGGAGAGATTGATAGAAAAGTAAAGATAAGTGCATTTTACGCAATCTCAATTCTTATTATGGGTGGCGCTTTAATTCCGATTCTTATGTCTATTTTTTATATTCCTAAACTACATACTTCAAATGAAATTACTATGACGCTTTTGCCGGCCGTACTTTATCTATTGGGTTATGGTGTCGCCGTTTTATTATTTTCACATTTTTTTTCAACTACGATTATCTCAAAAGTTCTAGTAAAGATTGTATTCATAGTTTATCTGCTAGAGTTCGTCTTGTTTGCATTTAATATTCCATTTCTACTGTTTGCTCTAGTTTCTATTGATTTCAACATGATAAGCGACATATGGCCAGGGCAAGTTGGTGTAGGAAATTACGTTATTACAGATGGAGAGAAAAGAAAAATGGTTCTTTCTATGATAGCTATTATTGGATTAATAATGGCTAGCTATGCATTAATAAATGCCTTGTTGTTAAAAAGATGGTTCAAAAAAGAACAAGGCGTTACTCTTAAAGAAGGGCTCAGGGACTTGTTTAAGCCAAAATTTGATATAGGCAAAGTTCTTTTTCTCTTAAAACACATTAAATAGACACCGATGAAAAACAATAGCTTAAGCAATGAGGTGAAACATTCAATATGAAAATAAGAAACGTCATAATGCCTGTTGCATTTTTGTGTACGATTATCTCAGGATGTAGTCACGAACCAGAAGAAGAACCTATAAGTGAACCTATAAGTGAAGTGGAACGAGAAATTTATACACAAGAATCAGTAGACTCTATGTTTAGCGAAGATAATTTAGAAGCAGCAAGAGAACAACTAGAAGAACAAGGTGGTTCAGATTATGTAGTACCACATCAGTACACTGCAATAGGAGAAAATCAATCAGACATAAAAGAGCTTGAAGAATCGAATATTTTAGACGGAAAAGACTCTAGCTTTGAAAAGTATGACAATTTAGGCAACATACGCCTGGATACATTAGAGATAGATTCTACTTTCGAAGAGCAAGATGAGTACACAAAAATACTGCTTACAGATCTAGGAATGGGAGACAGCTATTATGCAGAGCACTATCCTTTGTTATGGACAGCTGGCACTCACGCAGGAACACCTATCGAAGAGCATGATGATGGCTCTGCATCTTTTTATTTAGAAAAGTATAGCGTACTTGTAGAATGCTACTTTAAAGGTATTGATTCTGAAGTGAAAGAAAAAATTATTAGGAATATACAACACGCACACAACAATGATATACCTATAATTGTTTATGGAAAATATGAGCAATATCTGGATGAAGAGGGTTTTCCCAGCTACCGTCTTGTCGCTCATCAAATAGGATTTAAAGAGATTGTAAATTAATAACAAACCGCAAGCAGTGGAGGCTATCAGGCTTCTACTGCTTTTTATTTTTGACTTTTTATGTATATATAAAATTTCTTCAGATTGTAAAAATCGCTATGGAGATTGAAAAATTATAAAAATTTTCTGGGAGTACCGTAAGCCCGAAATATAAAAAATAGCGCACCTTTACGGTACGCACGACGAATGGCCAACTATCCTAGATTTTTTTCGGATAGTTGGCTATTTTGCACATGTGGCTTGAATATTATCTGACCAAGGCATGTAATTATGTAAAATTTCAGGTTGTTGATGGAACGGTAAATTTGGTAACTCCGTCATCAGCTTCACCAGGTACTGATAAAAATCAATCCCGTTTGCTTTGGCCGTTTCAGCCAAACTTAAACAGATGGCATTCGCATTGGCACCTGCTTCGCTCACAGAGAAAAGCCAGTTTTTTCGGCCAATCACATTTGGGCGAATCGCATTTTCAGCGGGATTATTGTCAATTGCGATGTGGCCGTTTTCAAGAAAGACTTTTAACTCATCCGCTCGGCTCAATGTATATTCCGCTGCTTTCGCAATCGCGTTTTTACCAAAGAAAGGAGAACGGTCTATCCAATCGAAAAATTCAGCTATGATAGGCTTTGCTTCTTGTTGACGAACTCGTACACGTTCTTCCGGTGAAAGGTGTTTAATTTTACGTTCGATGTAAAATAAACGATCGCAATATTCAACGCCTATTCGTCCGTTTTTACTATCAGCTTTCAGCCAATAACGTCGTACGTGCGCCCAACAGTTCGCGAACTGAACATTAGGCAATTGACCATAAGCCGAATAGCCGTCACAAATCACAGTCCCATTGAATCCCGCAAGTAAATTTTCTAATATAGCTCGCCCTCGTGAGAGTGCGCTCTTAAATAAAACGATAATAGGACCTTCACTTTGTACACTACGACATACCCAATTATAGGCGTTCGATTGAGCCGGTTTTCCATCCGAACGTTTAAGTATCTGTGCATATGTTTCATCCACATGCAGCACAGATTTCGCCGTCAATAGTTGCTTCATCAAATCATAAAGCGGCTGAAGCCAATCTTCTGATACACGTATTACCCAATTGGATAAATTCTTATCGTTGGTATGTAGGCCATGTCTCTCCCATTCATTTACCTGACGGTAAAGTGGCAAGTACTGGATAAACTTATCGTAGATAAGCTTTGCTAAAACAGTGGGTCCAGCAATGCTTCTTTGGATAACACCTTGTGGTGCTTTACCACGTTTGATTTGTGCTTTTTGTAGGGCATCTTTTTTACACGCTTTGCACTCATAAGTATGTTCGAAATGTTGTACACGCTTCATCGTCGCTGGAATAAATTTAGCTTCTTCACGTACCATCGTTGAACTGAATTCTACCATTTCACCAAGACAACAATCACAAGCTAAGTTAGCTGGATGATGATGAATTTCTTCAACTTCAATATCCTCACGAAATGAATCATTTCGTTTTTTATTTGTCTTTTTACGAGTAACAGTATAACTAACCGTTTCCGTGCTTTTTTCTTCTGTCTGCTCAGGTTCGCTAAAAGACGGATCGTCTTCAAATAAAGAGCCTTGTCCATCGGGCGCTTGATACTTAGATTTCTCTGATTTAGAGCCATATAAAGCTTTTGTTAATTGGCGAACCTGTTCAGTTAATGCTTCAATTTGTTTGTTTAAACTTTTATTTTGTTCTTTCGTGTAGGATAGTTGTTCTTCCAATAATTGAATTACTTTTTCATTTGAAGCGTTTCCCAAATCATTCACCACGTTTCGTTCAGTATAAGTTGTGGATGATTATACCATTTTTTATACTGCGATTAAAAGATACCTTTTACAGATTTTGCAATTGCCTTTGGCTGTTGTAGGGATAATCCTTCTAATAACCAGCGAAGTTCTTGTTGCGAAAGGTTACGCACTTCATTTTCATCTTTTGGCCATTGTAATTTTCCATTATCTAATCGTTTATAAAGCATAGCGAAGCCATCTCCATCGAAATACAAACATTTATAACGGTCCTTGCTCCATCCAGAAAACAGAAAGATAGAATCACTATACGGATCCAATTCGAAAGAATCTTGAATGAGCGTTGCGAGACCGTCAATGCCTTTACGCATATCAGTCTTACCGCATATTATGTAGATGTTTTGCACGCTCGTAAAATCCTGTTTCATCAACCATTCAGCTCCTTCATAATGGTTTGGATAATGCGCTCATCTACGCCATTAAAGAGGGAAATTTCAGCCGTAGCGGTTTTAATTACACAACTTGGCTCAGTAGTGTATTGGCTAGAATGGAACGAAGAAGTTTCAACTGGAAGAGGGTCGAGTTTGACGGGAACAATGGTTAATTTGTCCGTTGGCATAGGAATGGCACCTCCTTTGAATGATACGTTTATCGTACCGGAGGTGCCAGGTCATTTATATGCGTTATTTGATTACGGGCTTACGTAGAGTATCTAAAAGAAAGGATTGAACTGATGTGAAAAAATTTAATATACTTTGTAGCATTGACGGATGGGTAACCACTAGCAATATGAATAAGATTCAAAGTATTTCTGAGCCTTTAATAATACTTAGAAATTCAGAAACCTATTTTACAGAAGAACTTCCTTGTCAACTAGATACATTTTGTGTGTCTGTAAAAGCTTCTAATTTAGATAAGGCAGAAAAAATGGTATGGGAAAAACTCATGCTTCTAAATGATGAACTCGCTAAAAATTTCCGCAAATATGGAGTATTGAAATTTAGCAGCTATGAAACTGAAGGCGGTATTCTTGATATTGCAAAAGGAACTATTGATATTGAAAAGCTATCTCTACCAGCTGTTATTGAAAAATCGAAATTGTTGCAATTCGGAGAAATGAAAAAATATAGATTAGGCTATGATTATCTTTTTTTACCAAACAATTCATTTCAGTATAAGAGTGATTTAATTGGTGGATTGGGTCTTAATATTATGTTCAAAATTTATTTTGATGGAGAAGAAATTCTTTTTGAAAATGATGAATTGACTGACCAGGAATTTATTTTTGGTTTCAATCAAGAAAATTTAATATCAAAAGAAATAAAACAAGCTTGTTATTTATCTGAACTTCTTATTTGTTCTTATGATCAGAAAGGGGGCTTGACGATTGAACCAAATTTATATTTAATAAATCTGATTAGAATACTAAACAAGGATAGGCGATTTAGTATGGTATGGGAAATTGACTCATATACAAAAGATATTGATAAAAGTATTTTAGAACCTGAATTCATTACTGAAAAGGAATTTAATGATATACTCAATAACAATAAATTATTATTCGATAATATAGATAATAAAGTAGCACAGAGTACATCTTATTTCATAGAAGAGGTTAATGTTATATAAAGTATTTTGCAATTAACACCGTAGTTCACATATGCAATATATATGGACTTTTATAGTGAAAAGATTCGCCAAAGCTAAAGCTGGCGAATCCTTTTTATTTTATGAAATGTCTAACTATTAATGTACATTCAAAGACTTCGCGCATTGTTGTACTAAGTTCCCGTATAGTTTAAGTAGATGTAAAGCTTGTTCTATATCAGTTATGTTATGCCTCCTTTTTAATTGAGTTAATACTCATGATTAATGCTGCAGGTAATTTTAAGTTAGCTTTTCAAAATTTTTTAAAACTCAATCGCTGGTACTAAGTTTGTTAATACCATCTGTTTAGTTTTAATTCTATAACTTACACGCTGCCAAGCAATTTTTAGCCCCAATTTAGCCCCAACTATGAACATTATCCTGCATTATTTTGCAATTATACACCGTAGTTCAAATATGCAATATATCATATGGAATGTTGATACTATGGGATTTCAGTGCTATCTGCTGTTGTACTTTACATAACGTTCATAGTACGAAATGTAATAGTTCAGAAGACCTTAATAATGATAAATATTTAGCTGCTGTCCTGCCTCTAAACGATCTGAACGTAGCTGATTCCATTGTTTAATTGATGTGACTTTAACATTATGAACTTCTGCAATCTGCATTAAGGAGTCACCATCAGCGACCGTAATCGTTTTCTTATCTTTAACAGGGCTATCATATTGCTGGAGGTCGTATTTGGCAATAAGGGCATTTAATTTTTCGTTGTATGATGAATCAGTGGCATAGGAGCCTGTTAGAAATTTTGTTGCCTCTGTGTAGGATGTTGTATTGCTTTTAAAGACGCCAGCATAAAAATTTTCATTCCAAGAAACCCCATTTCGCATTAGCTTTACATAATCTTGCATGGATGCCTCATAGGAAGGGTATTTCCGAAATTCAGCCATCACAGTTGAGAGCTTGCCTGAACCATCATCTTCAACGGTTTCAAGTGTGACAGAGTTGTTTTGATAGTTGCCTTTCATACCAAAAAGATTATAGTTAGGAGCGGAGCCAAGCCCACTTTGACCATGCTGACTTTCCAAAATAGCTTGGGCTATCATCACGGACGCATATAAATCATTTTTAGCACCAAGGTCCCGTGCAGTTTCAGCAATTGTGCCAATAAACTCTTCCACACTTGGACGATCATCAATCACAACAGGCTCTTCGATTTCAGGCTGATTGAATAGCTGTGTGACCATAAAAAATGAAAGACAGATCACAACAACTGTAACGATAAATCCTTTAACAAATTTAACTACATATTTCATAGCACTGCTTGATGTTGAGCGTGACAACATCTCCCTCCCTTCTATTAAAAATTTAGCTATCTCTCATTATTGCAGAGAGTGAAAGAGAAATAAAGTGAAACTACCAATCGGGTTTTTACAGGCTGTTAATACGGGATAAAGGGATGTACGATAGAATTACTCTCATTATTAATAAAACGCTATAACGATGGATTGGTTCCTTTGCTAGTGACAGAGCAGGTGTGCATATTTTGTATTGACGTGTTTCCAAATAGTTGATAGAATTTCGTATGTAAAACTTTCATAACAGAGGTTCATAGCTTATACCCTCTATAAAAAACTATGCATAGGATCATTTTTCCTCTTACATATGATATAGAAAATAGCTGAGCCTCTTTTAAAAGTTTTGTTGTACACAACTTTGAAGGAGGCTTTTTTTGATGTCTAGTCGTACAGAACAAGAAGGTTTAGGAGATTTAACATTGTTAGGCAATCAGCAGGTGAAATATCCAATGCAATATGCGCCAGAAGTGTTGGAGGCTGTGGATAGCTTACATACAGAGCGTGATTATTTTGTGAAATTTAATTGCCCAGAATTTACAAGCTTATGCCCAATTACACAGCAGCCTGATTTTGCGACAATGTATATTTCCTATATTCCAGATAAAAAATTGGTGGAAAGCAAGTCGTTGAAGCTGTACTTATTTAGCTTCCGCAATCATGGCGATTTTCATGAGGATTGTGTGAATATTATTATGAACGATTTAATTCAGCTATTAGACCCTCGCTATATCGAGGTGTGGGGCAAATTTACGCCGCGTGGAGGCATTTCAATTGACCCGTGGTGCAACTATGGTCGTCCTGGGACAAAATATGAAAAAATTGCGGACCATCGCTTAATAAATCACGATTTATATCCAGAGAAAATTGATAATCGTTAAGATAAAGAGGTTTTTAGCAACCCTCTGAAAAAAACTAAGAAAAGAGGCTTTATGATGAAAAAGGAAAAAGCCATCGTTGTATTTAGCGGCGGGCAGGATAGCACAACTTGTTTATTTTGGGCATTGCAGCAATTTGGTGAAGTGGAGGCGGTGACATTTGATTACGGACAAAAGCATCGTTTAGAAATTGACTGTGCCAAAAACATCGCACAACAGCTTGGTGTTAAGCACCATATTTTAGATATGTCATTATTAAATCAGCTTGCGGCTAGCGCATTAACACGTGAGGATATTAACATTGAGGAAGGACAAGATGGTGAGCTGCCATCAACCTTTGTACCGGGGCGCAATTTGCTATTTTTATCCTTCGCAGGTGTACTGGCAAGCCAAGTTGGAGCAAAGCATCTTGTGACGGGTGTTTGTGAAACCGATTTTAGCGGCTATCCTGATTGCCGAGATCAGTTTGTAAAAGCATTCAATGTAACGCTTAATTTAGCGATGGATGAGCCATTTGTTTTACATACGCCATTAATGTGGCTTGACAAAGCACAGGCGTGGGCATTAGCGGATGAGCTTGATGCATTCGACTTTGTGCGAGAGCAAACACTCACTTGCTATAACGGTGTTGTGGCAGATGGCTGTGGAGAATGTCCGGCATGTAAGCTGCGGCAAAACGGGCTACAAAGCTATTTAGCGACGAAAGCGGGGCAAGAAGCATGAGAATTTTTTGTTATTTAGCTTCGATTGTGATTGCTAATGTTGTGACAGCGCGTTTTGCACCGTTGGAAATGGGCATGTTTATCGTGCCGATAGGGACATTTTTTGTTGGAGCAACATTTATATTCCGTGACCTTGTACAAAATAAATATGGACGTAAAAAAACATATTTCTTTATTTTCATTGCATTATTTTTATCCGCTGCTGTATCGTTTTCCTTAGGTGATACATTGATGATTGTGGCAGCATCAGCGCTGTCGTTTATTATTTCTGAAACAGCAGATACTGAAATTTATACACGCTTGAAGCTTCCAATGGCTTGGCGTGTGCTTTACAGCGGTACTGTAGGAGGGCTGCTTGATTCAACGGTTTTCGTTATTGTTGGGCTAAGCCCACTTGGTGCGGGCTTTCTTCCGTGGGCAGCCGTACCTGCAGCAATTGTTGGACAAATCATCGTCAAAACAGCGCTGCAACTAGTTGGTGTATGGGTCATTGTCCAAGGACAGGCATTGCGTGAGAAACGACTGGCTTAAAAAGAGGATGTGTTCAGAGAGAAATTCTGACACATCCTTTTTCCTATTTAGTAAGAGCCAAGTCGGGCACAAGCATGGGTCCATAAAAAATGGTATTATGTACCTTTAAAGTGATCAACTATTGAAAGGAAGTTTGCATTGAATACAATTTTTAGCGTCACACAAAAACAATTATATGATTTTTTATTAAATGTAGCGCCTGTACGACCTGTTTTTATATGGGGAGCACCGGGTATTGGAAAATCAGCAATCGTTGAAAATTTTGCAAGTGAATTAGGCTTGCCATGTGTTTCTTTATTGGGCAGTCAGCTAGCGCCTGAGGATATTATTGGGGTTCCGCAAATTAAGGATGGCCATAGTGTTTTCTGTCCACCGAAAATGATTGCTCGAAATGAGCCTTATTGTCTTTTTTTAGATGAATTAAATGCTTGCTCACAGGAGGTACAAAAGGCATTTTATAGCTTGATTCATGAGCAAAGGATCGGTGAGTTTATTTTACCAGAGGGAACGATTGTCATTGGAGCGGGCAATCGAGCACAGGATAGTGCCATAGTCAAGCCAATGTCCTCTGCATTAATCAATCGCATGGTGCATGTGCAGCTAAGAGCCTCTCATCGAGATTGGCTAGAATGGGCTTATGCACATGAAATTCATCCATATGTGATTGAATATATTCAAATGCGTCCAGATCATTTATGGAGTGAGCCGCCAAAAACCGAGGAGCCCTTCTCCACACCACGCTCGTGGCATATGCTAAGCGATTGCCTCTATGCCTATGGGAAGAGCTTAGGAGAAACAGATATTGATATTTTAGCAAGTAGCTGTTTATCGCCACATACGGCAAGTCAGTTTAAAGCCTTTATCAAACAAATACAAAGCAAATATGATTTAGCAAAAATTATTAATGGTGAACTACGTTGGCCAGATCAGCCTGATGAAAGAGATTTATTGTATTTTATGGCACAATCCTTGCGTGCCCAGCTTATCAAGGAGCTGCCAAATGAACATACAACATTAAAGGCGAATCAACGACAGCTTGCCTTTCGTGCCAAGGATTTAATCAAGGACCTATCAGCCATTAGCTTAGAAATTGCACAAATGGTTGTAGCAGAGCAGAAGGGTGAGGCACTGCCTGCATGGTTTATGCTAGAGGTGATTAGAGATTTACCACGTTTGGTCGCTAAAAAGGATGGGTAATAGATGGCGAAAAAAAGGAAAGCTGCACAGCAGGAACATAAAAATAGTAAAAATATTGCGCTTGGACATGCCATTGTAGCTGAGCATCCACTATTTGCGGCGCTTTGTCATGCCGTTTATTTGCAATATGAAAGTATGCCGCAAAAAGATTGGGCTTACGTGACAAGCACAGGCATGATTAGTGTCAATCAGGATCAAAAAGGACAGCCAAATGAATGGGCCTATGTGATTGCCCATTGCTTATTGCATCTTGGCTTATCCCATCATCAGCCGAAAGAACAGCCTGAATTATGGAATATTGCCTGTGATTGCTATATTACAAAATTTTTAGCAGAGCTAAAATTTGGGCAAGCACCGAAGGAGATGAATGAGCCGCTTTTTGAATCCTTTAGCTCTGAGGAGAAATTATATGAAAAATTGCTGCGCGAAGGTGTACCAGAGCATTTAAAGGGCTATAGTACAATGCCAGGGCAAACAGATTTTATCACTACAGCACGAGGCAATGATTATTTTTACAGTGGTTATCGTAGTAATTATCCGATCCTATTTGCTGAGGGCTTATCAAAGGCTGTACAAAGCGCGATTCGTGTAGCAGGAGGTGTAGATAGCACACTAGCAGGCTCAATGATTATTACGCAGGCAGAGCGTGCAAGGGCTTGGTTTATGAGCTCCTATCCATTGTTTGGCGCACTAGCCGCAGATTTTACGATTATTGAAGACCCACTTATTTGTACACGAATGGATATTTCGGTTGCAGCGATTGCAGTTGATACAAAGGAAATTTACATTAATGCTTCTGTACCGATGACGGATGAGGAAATGAGGTTTCTGATCGCCCATGAATTGCTGCATGCTGGGCTTAGTCATACTACACGCAGACAAGGGCGTGATGCATATTTATGGAATGTTGCCTGTGATTATGTCATTAATGGCTGGCTTATGGATATGAAAATTGGGGAGATGCCAGCAATTGGGGGACTCTATGACCCTGCGTTAAAGGGCTTATCAGCGGAATCCATTTATGATCGAATTGTCACTGATATAAGAATGTATCGTAAGCTGCGAACGTTTCGAGGGCAGGGTACTGTGGATATAATGGAAACAAAGCCACCTGATTTCTGGGAAGGGCAAAGAGGAATGGATTTGGATGCATTTTATAGACGAGCGCTAAGTCAAGGGCTGAGCTATCATATGGCACAGGATAGGGGCTATTTGCCACAGGGGCTTGTGGAGGAAATTCGCAGTCTTGCACAGCCACCAATTGCATGGGATGTGGAATTAGCGCGCTGGTTTGATCGTATGTTTCAGCCGATTGACAAGGTGAGAACATATGCACGACCAAGCAGAAGACAAGCATCAACGCCTGATATTGCACGCCCAAGATGGATATATCAAAGCGGCGAGGCAGATGGACGTACATTTGCGGTCATTATTGATACATCAGGCTCAATGGATCGTTTACTGTTAGGCAAGGCACTTGGTACGATTGCCAGCTATAGTATAGCAAGAGATGTACCCCTTGTACGTGTTATTTTTTGTGATGCTGTTGCCTATGATGCGGGCTATATAGCGCCTGAGGAATTGCTGACAAAGGTCAAGGTAAGGGGAAGGGGCGGCACGGTATTACAGCCTGGTATCCAGCTAATTGAAGCGGCACAGGATTTCCCAAAGGACGGTCCTATTCTTATTATTACAGATGGGCAATGTGATCGCCTGACCATTAAACGGGCACATGCCTTTGTGCTACCACAAGGAGCTAAACTACCATTTGTACCAAAGGGCGAGGTCTTTAGAATGAAATAATGGCAGCGCATAGTGAGGAAGGAGCGCATCAATGATTAAATTTGACAATGTTTCTAAAAGCTATAGTCGTGATCATACGGCTGTTAAAGCATTGAATGTAGAAATTAACAAGGGCGAATTTTTTGTGATTATCGGTCCAAGCGGCTGTGGTAAAACGACTTTATTAAAGATGATTAACCGATTAATCCCTGTCACAGAGGGAACAATTTGGCTTCAGCAGCAAAAAATTAGCGATTACAATATTCATGAATTGCGCTGGCGCATTGGCTATGTTTTACAGCAAATCGCTCTTTTTCCGCATATGACGATTGCAGAAAATATTGCCATTGTGCCTGAATTAAAAAAATGGTCGAAGGCGACAATTGACAAACGGGTGGATGAATTACTCGCAATGGTTGGGCTAGAGCCAGCTAGCTACCGCCAGCGCAAGCCAAAGGAGCTTTCTGGCGGTGAGCAGCAACGGGTTGGGGTTGTTCGTGCTTTAGCGGCTGACCCTGATATTATTTTAATGGATGAGCCCTTTAGTGCATTGGACCCGATTAGCCGTACAAAGCTACAGGATGATTTGCTGGAAATGCAGCGTACCATTCAAAAAACAATTGTCTTTGTGTCCCATGATATGCAGGAGGCACTTAAATTAGGGGATCGGCTTTGTTTGATGAAGGATGGCGAAATTGTGCAAATTGGCACACCTCACGAGATTATCCAAAATCCTGCCAATGACTTTGTGCGGCAATTTATAGGAATTAAAGACGATATGGCTAATATCTTTGATATCCAAGCAGTGATGCAGCCAATCGTTAGCTCACAGCCATTAAATGCTATGGTTTTGGCGGATGCTTCATTGGCAACCATTCTTGAACAGCTTGCACAGCATGATGAGTTAGCTGTGGAAAAGGATGGGGAACGTATTGGACGTATTACACGAGCATCTATGCTGCAATATTTAGCTAAGGATTATGGAGAAAGAGGTGCTGCTGATGACTAATTTACTAGAAGTGTTTGATGAACGTAAAGGTCAGCTAATGGCAGCATTGCTTGAGCATATAGAAATTTCCTTTATCGCGCTATTTTTTGCAGTGCTAATTGCCATTCCTCTAGGCATTTATTTAACCAATAAAAGGAAGATTGCTGAAAGTATTATTGGTATTAGTGCCGTCTTGCAAACAATTCCTTCGCTTGCCTTACTTGGTCTATTGATTCCGTTATTTGGCATTGGGAAGGTGCCTGCGATTATTGCGTTAGTTGCCTATGCGCTATTGCCTATTTTACGGAATACCTATACAGGTATTCAGGAGGTAGATCCATCGTTGAAGGAAGCGGCATTGGCAATGGGGATGAATATGCCCAAGCGTTTAGTAAAGGTTGAATTGCCGCTTGCGATGCCTGTTATTATGGCAGGTATTCGAACAGCGATGGTATTAATTGTAGGGACAGCTACGTTAGCCGCATTAATTGGTGCTGGTGGCTTAGGAGATATTATTTTGCTTGGCATTGATCGCAATAATACAGCGCTTATTTTATTAGGCGCTATACCAGCAGCCATTTTAGCACTTATTTTTGATGTATTGCTAAAAAAATTAGAGGCATTATCATTTAAACAAACAGTGACCACATTAAGTCTTATTAGTGTCGTCGCTCTTGCGATGATGTTTTTCCCGCTTCTGCAAGGAAAAAATGATGAACAACAGCTTGTGATTGCGGGCAAGCTTGGCGCTGAGCCTGAAATTTTGATTAATATGTATCAATTATTGATTGAGCAAGACACAGACTTAGAGGTGCAATTAAAGCCAGGGCTTGGGAAAACATCATTTGTTTTTAATGCCTTAAAATCAGGAAGCATTGATCTTTATCCTGAGTTTACAGGAACAGCCATTGCAGAGTTTTTAAAGGAAGAAGCGGTAAATAATCAGCAAGAAGATGTTTATGAGCAGGCAAAGGAAGGAATGCTTGCGCAATTTGATATGGTGCTGCTAAGTCCCATGCGTTATAACAACACATATGCACTTGCTGTATCAAAGGAAATAGCGGAAGCTCATCAGCTCCAAACAATTTCAGATTTAAAGCCGCTCGCGCAGACGATTCGAGCAGGCTTTACACTAGAATTTAATGATCGTAAGGATGGCTATGTCGGTATGCAAAAACGCTATAATATGACGCTTGCCAATGTGACAACAATGGAGCCAAAGCTACGCTATCAAGCCATTGCAGCAGGGACTATTGATGTACTGGATGCTTATTCAACAGATAGTGAAATTCGCGAATATGGTTTACAGGTATTAGAGGACGATCAAGCATTGTTCCCGCCTTACCAGGGAGCGCCATTAATTAGAAAAGAAACATTGGCGAAATATCCTGAGATTGAAGCAGCGTTAAACAAGCTTGCCAATCAAATTACTGACGATGAAATGCGTGAAATGAACTATCAGGTGAACGTAGAAGGAAAGTCTGCAGCAGATGTAGCGAAAGCCTACTTACAAGAGAATGGATTGCTTCAATAACAGCAAATAAGATAAAAAAACGAACTATGGCGAAACATGAAAGGTGAAGTTTCGCAAAATAGTTCGTTTTTTTATTTATATCAGTAAATATTTAATGTTTATCATTAATTAATTATTGACAAGGATAAATCAAGCTGTATAATAAAAACAGGAAAAGGGATGCTGATTATGGAGCAAACAGTTTAAAGTAAGGAATTTCGATTATTGGCAAATTGCCTACAGGGTGATTGTGTTAAGCTTGAGTCACTATTTGTAAAGACGGATATTATTAAGGGCATTAGCTATCATTTTACAGGTATTAATTGGACACTATTATTATGTAGTTTGGTCATTTGGACAATTGCGCGTATTTTCCGATATGGTGCATTTTTACAGGATGAATATGATGCAACAGCTTAGGAAGTGAGAATATGGCTATAATTATTCGCTTGGATCGCATGCTAGCAGATCGAAAAATGCAGCTAAGTGAGCTAGCAGAGAAGGTTGATGTGTCAATCGTCAATCTCTCTAATTTAAAAACGGGCAAGGTAAGAGCGGTGCGTTTTTCTACATTGAATGCAATCTGTAAGGCGTTAGACTGTCAGCCGGGCGATATTTTAGAGTATGTAGAAGAAGATTAAAGACTGCCTCCTAGTCAAAGCAGCAAGAAGGAAGGACTTTTCAAAATGACAGCTTTTAGTTTTTTATTGATTGCCATTATAGCAGAGGTGTTTGCAAGCTCTATGCTCAAGCGGACGGAGGGCTTCACACGCGTTTGGCCATCCATTGGCGTTGTAGCTGGCTATGGAACGGCTTTTTATAGCCTATCGTTAGCATTAAAAACCGTTCCCCTCGGCACTGCCTATGCGATATGGGCAGGCTTAGGCACAGCATTAACAGCCGTTGTTGGTGCCGTGATTTATAAGGAATTTTTTAATCGGAAAAAGGTTATCGGTATTTTCTGCATTATTTTAGGTGTGGTGATGCTCAATCTTGCAGGGGGTCATTCGTAATATGAAGGGCTATTTATTGTTAACATTATCCATTATGAGCGAGGTCTTCGCGACAACAATGCTGAAGCTTTCGGATGGCTTTACAGTGCCTGCCCCTTCAGTAGCGGTGGCAATTGGCTATGGGATTTCATTTTATAGTTTATCGCTATGCTTGAAAACCTTGCCATTAAGCTTAGCCTATGCTATTTGGTCAGGCGTGGGCACGGCGCTTACGGTTATTGTTGGTATGGTTATTTGGCACGATATTTTTAACCTTTACTCTGCGCTTGGGATCACGCTCATTATTGGCGGCGTTATTTTATTAAATCAAGGGGATAGAAACAGTAAAGTGACGGATAGATTACAAGAATAGACGGATAGAATCACAAAAGCCTCTCGCCTTATTTGGTGGAGGCTTTTTATGATTCAAGTCGCCATATTTTTTCTTGCTACATATGATAACGAGAGGGCTATTTCTATGGAGGCATTAAGGAAGGGGGCTTGAAGGTTGAAGCGGCAACATTTTTTATGTGAAGCATTACATGATTTGCAAACATTGCAGGAGATGATGAAGAGCTTTCATTCGAAACATTTTGGTCAGCTACTTGTAAACATTGTAGGGAGCGATACGATTCCATTTTTTTTAATTACGCATAGTGGCGCACATTTACGGTTAATGGATACAGCGAAGCAGTTTGAAACGGAGTTTTTTCGTATTGAGGCGGTTGATCGGGAGCGCTGTCGTGGCATCGTATCGCTCCTAAGGGCTTTTGATTATGAGGGGAAAGATACCAATCATATTGGAGATGTGATTAGGCTAGAAAAAACGACTACGGAGAAAGCTATTGAGCTAAGTGGTATTTCTGCAATTCAGCTTCTAAAGCCAGATATGTTAAAAGGGAAATTTATTATTGAGCCTAAATGGTAGTGTGAGATGACAATGAAAGGAAGTTTAGTAATGACGATTATTGGTATGCTACATCACCGACTTGACCCAACAACGGTTCTTAAGTCTTATGCCTATGCAGCGGTTGCGAAGGCGGAGGGGGCGCAGTTTTTTTACTTTACGCCTAAAAGTGTGGATTTTGCCAAACGCTCCATTCAGGCAAAGGTTTATGAAAATGGACAATGGCAGGAAAAAACAATGCCCTTTCCAGATGTAATTTATAATGCGGGCAGTCCTGAAAAATTATCGGTATCGCAAGCGATTATTGATCGTTTAAAAGAGGAGATTCCTTTTACAACACATTCGATAGGGAATAAATGGAATGTAATGAAGCGCTTAAAGGAAGCACAGGAGTTTGAGCAATATTTAATTCCATCTGAAATCGTGAAAAATGTAGAATTATTCCATAAGTTTATTCAGTACTATAAAAAAGTTGTGTTTAAGCCGATTGATGGACGAAAGGGGAAGGGCATTTATTTTATTACAAAGGTTGGCAAAATACATTATGAGGTAAGGAAGGATCAGACAACTAACTACTATTCACAGCAGCAGCTAGATGCACTGCTAAATGAGCAGCTTGCCACAGGAACATTTATTATGCAGCCTTATATTCAATCGGTTACAAAGTCAGGGCAAGTGTATGATTTCCGTTTGCACGTCCAAAAAAATGGAGAAGGGAAATGGGTCATAACAACTGTCTATCCACGTATTGCTCCAGCAGGCTCGATTATACCGAATATTAACAATGGTGGCTATACGAATTATTTAGACCCTTTTTTAGAGCAGGAATTTCAGGAGGAGGCTTACAATATTCGCCGCATGCTAGAGCATTTCTCCCTGGCACTAGCCCATCATCTTGATGAAATTCAAATGGTGAAATTTGGCGAGGTCATTGATGAAATTGGAATTGATGTTGGCTTAGATCAGCACCAAAAAATTTGGATGTATGAGGTCAATTGGCGTCCGGGCTGTCCTCCTGCCTTTTACTTAGAATTAGATGTGGTGATCAACTCCATTCGCTATGCTATGTATCTTGCCAATCATCAAAAGCAATTAAAGCAAGAGATCGTCCAACAAAAAAGTAAGCATCTTGCAACGAAAAAAAGCTTGCCAATTATTGCGATTACAGGCAGTGCTGGTAAAACAACGACAAAGGCATTTGTTGGCTCAATTTTATCGAAAAAGTGGAATATTTTTGAATCGAAGGATTATTGGAATACAACAGAGCATACGAAAAAGCATGCAGAGGAAATTAACGATACACATCAGGCTGTTGTATTAGAGTATGGTATGGCTTATCCGGGCATTATTACAAATCATTGTAGCATTATCCAGCCGAATATTAGTATTGTTACCAATATTGGCTTAGCGCATGTTGGGAACTTTGATGGTGATGTAAAAGGCGTAGCCAAAGCAAAATCGGAGTTAATTCACGGCATGGATCAGCAAGGCGTATTAATTATTAATAAGGATGACGATAATTCTAAGTTTTTGGAAATCGAGCAGTTTCAGGGGAAAATCCTAACGGTAGGGCTTCAACATGATGCGGATTACCGTGCATATGATTTGCGCTATAAGGAAATGGGCATGTCCTTTAAAATGCAGCTACAGGGGCAGGAAATTGAGCTATATATCCCGATTTTAGGGCAGCATCATGTTTATAATGCATTAAATGCAGTGGCAGTAGCAGATTACTTAGGATTTAGTCCATTGGATATTCAGGCAGGGCTGAACTTTAAAAAGCCGCCACGACGTTTAACGCTTTATCATTGTCGTGATGGGATTACATTAATTGATGATACAGTGCATTCTCATCCACAGGGCGTACGTGCTGCCATTGATGTGCTAACAAATATTGCAAAGCAGCGCAAAGTCGCCATTATTGGGCAAATGCGTGAGCTTGGTATTTTAAGAGAGGAGGAGTATCGCAAGGTTGGGGAGTATGCTTATGAGGCTGGTATTGACGAATTAATTACCTATGGATTCCGCACAGATGAAATTAGTAATGCCGCGATTGCGAAAGGGATGGACCCATCGAAGGTACATCATTTTATCAATAAAGATCAATTACATGCACTGCTAGAGCAGCTTGTACAGCCTAATGATACGATTCTTGTAAAAGGCGCTAGTAAAACAAATATGTTTGAAACCGTGAAGTTTTTAGATCAAACATTTAAAGAATAATTAAAAAAGCCCGAGTAACTGTCCACTGGCAAGCGGCAATTATTCGGGAAATTTTTTTCATACGCGTAAAATAAATTTAATTTCCTTGGCAGCATTGATTGCATTACTGCGAGCCTCGCTTAAGGTTGCTCCTTCTGCAATGACATAGGCATAGCGATGACCCATTGATAAAGGGGGGGTGAGCATTGTGCCTTTTTTCGGCTTCACATAAACCTCCACCACACCCGTTGCTCTTGTCGCTCGTGCTTTGCCAATCACCTTTTCTAAAATGCCCTTATTTTCCACAATCATATATTTGGTGTAGACAAATTTTTGATGTCTTGGCTGAATATTAGGCTGTTCACCAAGCAATAGCTTGAGTGTTTCCTCCACTAAACTAAATCCGAGTGCCGCATGTAACATATTATTCATCGCACCACCAGAAATACGTGGATTAATCTCGATGAGCTTCCAGCCATGTGCTGTAAAGCGCAGCTCTAAATGGAGCGCACCGTTTTCAATATTAAACGCTTTAACAATGGAGTGCAGCACTTCCTCAATGCCTGCTTGAATAGCTGGCGGTGCTTTAACCAGCACGCCATAGCCTGTAATAATAAAGCGTTTACCCTGTGTAATTTCCTGCTCAATAATGCCGATAATATGTGCCTGTCGCTGAAAGACAAGAGCCTCTACTAAATATTGTGGACCGTCTAAATATTCCTCCATCATAATGTTTTCCTTAGGGTTTTTGGCGCGCAATGTTTGGAGGTGCTGCTGAAGCTGCTCAAGATTATGTGCGAGTAAGACATCTTTTGAGCCTGTTGATTTTGGTGATTTCACGATTAATGGGAATGTTAAGTTTGCTGCAAGGGGATCATTCGGCTTGAGCAATGAGAACTTCGGTGAATATGGCTGATCCTTTAATAAATTTCTTGTTTGTTCCTTATCCTCCATTATTTCAATGGCAGAGGAGGATATATAGTTATGACAAAACTCATCACAGAGCATTGCAGCAATATGCACAAATGGATCAACAAAGCTCACAATATTTTTAATCTGCAATCCGCTTTTCCCTAGTCTATCAATTTCCTCTTTCATTTTTTCGATATTGAAAGTATCAATGAGTATCATTTTATGAATATCAGGATAGGCTCGGCGCTGCTGGAGCTGCTTTTCGTTGTTGGTAAACAGTACGGTGAAGTAGCCTAGCTTTTCGGCTGCTTTTGTTGCTTCGCGACTTGACCCAGATTTGTTTGTACCGATAAAGATAATGGCTTTCAGGTATATCACTCCTTCTATTGGTACTTAGATACTTAATCACCTTTATATATATGCAACCATCTAGATTTCTTCTAGTTATGTATCTTGTCTTCATCCAAGCAACTTTCAAAAGGTTACATATACTAGAAGAGAAAGGAGGGAGAAAAGATATGAAGCCTCTTTCGGTGAAAAAATTAGCAATGATTACGACAGGCAATCTTGTGCAAGGGGCGGAGGAAGTTCTAATTCAGCATGGTGCTTATCGGCTAAAGCAAGTGAAAAAGCCTAATACAGCCCTCTTTACAAGTAAACGTATTGTTAACTGGAAAAGTCTTGAGCCACTTTCTCCTCTAATACTAGTGACCGATAGAGCTTATCGCCCACAGGAAATGCCTAAGCATGTGATTTTTATACAGGTAACAGATGCAGAAGCAGCGTATTGGCAGTTTGTGCATTTTTATCGCAATCAGTTTCATATTCCCGTTGTTGCGATTACAGGTACATCAGGTAAAACAACAACAAAAGAGATGATTAAACATATTCTTGCTGCTGATCGACAAGTAACAGCAACAACATTAAGCAGTAATTCTAGAACGGCATCGTTACAATATTTACTTGGGATTGATGATGATACGGAAGCGGCTGTTTTTGAAACGGCTGTTGGTTCACCAGGGGATGTGACAAATGCGGGAAAGTATTTTAAGCCAACAATTGGTATTATTACAAATATTGGCGCACATCATTTAAACTATTGTAAAACGCTGGAGGGCTATATTCAGGCGAAGGCAGAAATGCTTGATATTATTCATCCAACAGGCACGTTAATTATCAATGCAGAAGACTTGAATACGAAGAAAATTGAGTTGGCTAAATTTCGAGGGCGTGTGCTAAAGGTAGGAAAGCATGAGTCCTGTGATTTTCGAGCAAGTCATATTCATTACGATCAAAAGGGCATGAAATTTATATTGCAGCATGGCAAAAATAGCTATGACGTTGTTGTGCCGGGATTTGGTGAGCATCAAGTATACAATGCCCTTGCAGCAATTGCGGCAGTGTATGAAATGGGTGTATCCATTCCGATGGCAGCTAAGCAGCTTCAATCATTTCGTCAATTGAAAAAACAGCTACAGCTTTTTGAGGGCATTCATCATTCCATGCTATTGGATGATACATGGAGCATTACAACAACGTCCTTAGAGGCAGCCTTACATGTATTAAATGCACTAGGGAATGGCAAGAAAAAGATAGCAATTATTGGAACGATTACCGATTTAGGCTCGTGGGGCTATATTATTCACGAACAAGCGGGGGAATGTATTCAACGCATTGGCGTGGATGTGCTGATTACCATTGGGGAGCACGCCAGAATTATGGCTGACCATGCCGTAAAATTAGGGTTTAATGCACCTGTCTATACATTTAAAAATAGCACATTGGTCTACCCATTATTACAGAAAATTGTAGATGCCAATACGATTATTTTAGTAAAGGGTGATATGTATAGTCAGCAGGTTTCTAAATTAGCAACTGAGCTTAGATTAAAACCTACACCGCCTGTAGAATAGCGGTCTTAATTGATAAAGAGAGGAGGCGTCGTACACTTGCAATCCATTAGTGTGCAAAAGCTGAAGAACATACTACAGGGAAAGCTTATCCATGGCTCAGAGCAATGGTCTGTACAACACGCTATCTACTATAATCGTCATGAATTAACACAAAGTCATACGCTGATGTTTGTTAGTCGCAACGATCATATCAACTGGCAAGAAGTCGATCGCAAAGGTCCATCCCTCATCATATCCGATAAACCGTCCACGGATTTAAAAAATGCACTAGCCAATACAACAGTCTTACAGGTCAAAAGTGTGGCACAGGCGTATTGGACATTTATCGAATATTATCGAGGTCTTTTCCAAATTCCTGTTGCCGCATTAACAGGAACCTGTGGTAAAACAACGACAAAGGAGATGCTGAAGCATATTGTTAGCAAGCATTGGCATGTGCAAGCATCCGTTAGCAGTAAAAATGAGCCAAGGCAATCATTACCTTACTTAACAGGCATTGAGCAGCAAACACAAGCAGCTATCTTTGAGCTGGGGCTAGGCAATACAGGCAATATTAAGCATCAATGTATGATCTATCAGCCAACGATTGGCATTATTACAAATATCGGCGTGCATCATTTAGATGGCTGTTTAAATCTTGAAGGCTATATTAAGGCAAAGGCAGAAATTGTAGAAGGCATTCAAGAGGGTGGGACATTAATTATTAATGCAGATGATGCCAATATTAAAAAAATTTCGCTGCAAAAATTTAAGGGCAAGATTATTCGCTTTGGCTTACAGGACACAGCAGATTACAAAGCTTCCAATATACAATTTGCCAATACGGGCATGAAGTTTGTCTTAGAGGTAGCTGCAACAAAATACAATGTATTTGTGCCTGGCTATGGCGAGCATCAAGTTTATAATGCTTTAGCCGCAATTGCTGCTTGTCATGAGATGGGGCTGACAATTCGTCAGGCAATTGCAGGGCTACGGTCATTTAAACCAATGGCAAGGCATTTAGAGCTCACATCAGGGATTGGTAATAGTACAATTGTTGATGATACATGGACAAATAACCCAACATCCGTAGAAGCAGCCTTAAAGGTATTAGATACAATCGGAAAAGATAAAAAAGTTATTTTAATTTTAGGTGATATTAAGCGTTTAGGGCATTTTGAAGAGCATTATCATCGTGAAATTG